>JBFLZV010000008.1:0-49486 GCA_040756035.1 Pseudomonadota bacterium | reverse complement strand
GATGGACTTTTCAGCAAGCTACTAGCGCTGCATCAAATTCATCACCGCGCGCATGAACGCAGGCAGGTCGGCGGGCTGCCGCGAAGTGATAAGGTTGCCGTCGATAACAACTTCCTTATCCTCGTAAAAAGCACCGGCGTCCTTCATCTCCGGCGCCACCGACTTATAACATGTGGCGCGACGTCCGCGCAGCACACCGGCGCTGATGAGTGTCTGCGCGCCGTGGCAAATGGCAGCCACGGGTTTGTTGCCTTGGAAAAAGGCTCGCGAGATTGCCAATGCCGCCTGCTGCTTGCGCAACGCTTCCGGCGCCTTACCGCCCGGCAAAATGAGCAGATCGTAGTCATCGGGCCGCACGTCTTCCAACGCCAGATCAGCTTGTACTTCATAACCGTGCTTGCCGGTTATTTTTCCCTTGCGCAAAGACGCGATGTCCACGTCTATTCCCGCTTCCTGTAACCGATAGTACGGCACCAGCAGTTCGGAGTCCTCGAAATTATCGGCGCTGAGCATCAAGGCCTTCATGCTGTCCTCCATGGTTTTATGGTTTTCCGTAACAATCCTATTGAACACAAAAAATAATGCAAAGTCCACAATTTGTTTTTATAGTAAACGCTGCATCAATGGAAAATACTGAACAGCCATGCGGCCCACTTTTCATCCACGGTTGGTTAACGACGCCTTTGGAGACCCGGGGCTCTACGTGGAGTTCCTATTTGAAAAGCGCGCCCTGCTATTCGATTTGGGAGAACTGCGCGCGCTCGCGCCGCGCAAACTCCTGCGCGTCAGCCACGTCTTCGTCTCGCACACACACATGGATCACTTCACGGGGTTCGATCATCTATTGCGCGTGTGCCTAGGGCGCGACAAGCGGCTGAGTCTGTTCGGTCCGCCCGGCTTTGCCGCTCAGGTCGAGCATAAGTTGGCCGCGTACACGTGGAATCTGGTGCAAAGCTACCCAGCCGACCTCACCGTCGAGGTCACGGAGGCACACCCTGAAGGCCCCGCGCTGAAGATCGAACTCCACTGCCGGGAGGCGTTTCAAAGAAAGTCCTGTGAGGCGCTTTTAATCAAGGACGGCGTGCTGCTCGATGAACATACTTTACGCGTGCGCGCTGCTTTTCTTGACCATAAAATACCCTGCCTTGCGTTTACCCTGGAAGAAAAACAGCACGTCAACATCTGGAAAAATCGCTTGGAGGAAATGGGTTTACCGGTCGGCCCGTGGCTGCATGAGTTAAAGCAAGCGGTGATGCAAGGCGCGCCGGACGATACTTTATTTAAAGTGCGCCAGCGCATGGGTGATATGGTTCAGGAAAAGAGTTTTCCTCTGCGCGCGCTAAAAGAAAACATCTTGCGCATCGTTCCTGGACAAAAAATCACTTACGTCACCGACGTGATTTATCACGCGGCCAATGCAAAAAAAATCGTAGATCTTGCGCACGACTCGGATTATTTATTTATCGAAGCCACTTTCCTGCAACAAGACGCGGCGCATGCGGCGGCAAAATATCACCTTACGGCGCATCAGGCTGGCACACTCGCACGCTTGAGCGGTGCTCAGCGCGTTATCCCCTTCCACTTCTCGCCGAAGTATGCCGGACAAGAAGAGCTTCTGAAGCAAGAGTTGCAAAGCGCCTTGTCAGCGTAATTTCCGAAAGAATGATTGTGCACCTTGAGGCGCAATCTAACATTCCTCGGACTTCACCTGGTCCCACAGCGCGTCCATTTCCTCCAGCGAGGATTTCTGCGGTGTGCGTCCGCGCTCCGCGAGCAAGGCTTCGATGCGCCGGAAACGCCGCTCGAACTTCGCGTTAGCGCGGCGCAGCGCCGCCTCCGGATCGACCCTCAAGTGACGCGCGAGATTGACGCACACGAACATCAAATCGCCGACCTCGTCCTCCAGCCGGTCAACGTCGGCCGCCTGCGCAATCTCGTGGCGTATCTCCAGCAGCTCCTCCTCGATCTTCTCCAGCACGTACGTTACCGCCGGCCAATCGAAACCCACCTCGGCGGCGCGGTTTTGAAATGCCAACGCACGCGCCAGCACCGGCAGCGTGTCGGTAATGTCTTCCAAAATACTCCGCCCCGGTTCGGTGCTAACAGCGCGTGATTTTTCTATCTTTCCCATGCCGATTACCTATATTCGATGGCCTCCAAGTTTATGCTACTTTTAAGGTAGACTACAGCCATGTCTTCACCTTTATATATCTCGCATCGCCGGGGCCGCGTATGGCTGCTGAGCGGGCGCGTGCAGGGCGTCGGCTTCCGCCCGTTTGTGTATCGCCTTGCACACCGCCACGGACTCGCGGGCTGGGTGCGCAATCAAGCGGGCCAGGTGGAGATATTCGCCGAGGGCGATGACGCGGCGCTGGATGTGTTCGGCGCGGCGTTGCTCGCCGAGGCTCCACCGCTGGCGGAAGTGCGCCCGCTATCTTGCGCGCCCGCGGCGCCGCAACATCTGGATAAATTTTCCATTCTCCCCAGCGCGGCCAACGCACCCGAACATATTCATCTCCCACCCGATTATTTCATCTGCGCCGATTGTTTAAAAGAATTACACGACCCTGCGGAGCGCCGCTACCGTTATCCTTTCATTAACTGCACCCAATGCGGGCCACGCTACACCGTCATCCGGTGCTTGCCGTATGATCGCCCCAATACTTCCTTGGCCGATTTTGCGCTGTGCGCGCAGTGCCGCGCTGAATACGAAAATCCATTGGATCGACGCTTTCATGCCGAACCCACGGCATGCGCCGCCTGCGGTCCACACTTATCGTTTAAAACGGCGGAGGATGAAATTGTCGGCAGTCCCTCGCTTGCCGCATGCATCGCCGCGTTGCGCGCGGGAAAAATCGTCGCCGTCAAAGGCGTGGGCGGCTACCATCTGATGTGCGACGCGCGTAACGACGCCGCCGTGCGCCGCTTGCGTGAGTTAAAGCCGCGCCCGCATAAACCGCTCGCCGTCATGTTTCCCTGGCGCGGTGCGGATGGGCTGGACATGGTGCGTGATGCCGCGCAGCCCGCACCCGTTGAATCCGCATTGCTGTGTGGCCCTATGCGCCCTATCGTATTAATTAAAAAATTACCCGCTGCCAACCTCTCGCAACATATCGCGCCCGGCCTCGATGAAATCGGCGCGCTGTTGCCCTACAGTCCGCTGCATCATTTACTGTTGGAAGATTGCGGCGCGCCGCTGGTCGCGACGTCAGCCAATATCAGCGGCGAGCCGGTGCTCACCGTCAACGATGAAACGCAAACGCGACTCGCGCACGTAGCCGATGCTTTTCTGCACCACAACCGCCCCATTGAACGCCCCGCCGATGATCCGGTGTTTCGTAATATCGCGGGCAAGATGCGCCCGCTGCGCCTGGGCCGGGGTTGCACGCCGTTGGAATTGGATTTGCCCTTTGTCCTGCCGCGCCCTCTGCTGGCCGTCGGCGCGCAAATTAAAAACACCATCGCCCTGGCCTGGGACAGGCGCGCGGTCATCTCGCCGCACATCGGCGATCTCGGCGCGTTGCGCAGTCTGGAAGTATTCGAACGGGTCATTGCGGATTTACAAACCTTGTACGGCGTACGCGCCGAGGCAGTGGTATGCGATGCGCATCCCGGTTACAGCGCCACGCGCTGGGCGCAGCGCGCGCGGCTGCCTGTTAAAAAAGTATGGCATCATCACGCGCACGCCGCCGCGCTCGCCGGTGAATTTCCGCACGTGCGGCAATGGCTGACATTCACCTGGGACGGCGTGGGCCTCGGTGAGGACGGCGCCCTGTGGGGCGGCGAGGCGCTGCTGGGCCATCCTGGAAACTGGCGGCGCGTCGCCACCATGCGGCCGTTTCATCTCCCCGGCGGCGAAAAGGCCGCGCGCGAACCGTGGCGCAGCGCGCTTGCGCTGTGCTGGGAAACCGGCCATGTCTGGCGTGATGCTCCGGTGAATAATTCATTGATGACTCATGCTTGGCAACACCGCATCAATTGCCCACAAACCTCTGCGGTCGGCCGTTTGTTCGACGCCGCCGCCGCGTTGCTGGGGTTGCTACACAACGCCAGTTTCGAGGGCCAGGGGCCGATGTACGTGGAAACCGCCGCTGTCGCGCAAGCGCAGAGTGTGACGTTGCCGCTACGGCGCAACGCGCAAGAAATCTGGCAAACCGATTGGGAACCGCTGTTGCCCTATTTGCTGAATAACAATTTACCCGTGAGCGAACGAGCCGCCGGCTTGCATGCCAGTCTTGCCCGCGCGCTGCTGCATCAAGCGCGCACGCTGCGCGACGAACACCATGTAAATAATGTAGGCTTGAGCGGCGGCGTATTTCAAAATCGCATCCTGACCGAAGAGGCCGTGCACTTGTTACAGAATGACGGCTTCACTGTTTATCTTGCCGAGCGCGCGCCGTGCAATGACGCCGGCATCAGTTTCGGACAAATCATCGAAGCGGGAAGCACTATTTAGATGGAAGATACACACATCACCCTCGCGCACGGCAACGGCGGGCGCTATATGCGCGAACTCATCGAACAGGTATTCGCGCGCCATCTCGCCAACCCGCTTCTGGATATCCACGCGGACGCCGTGCCGCTGCCCGTGCCCGGCAACGAAATCATGCTCACCACCGACGGCTTCACCGTGCAGCCTCTGGAATTTCCCGGCGGCGACATCGGCACATTGGCGGTGCACGGCACGGTGAACGATTTGGCGGTCGCCGGCGCAACACCGCTTTATCTCACCCTCAACACCTTTATCGAGGAAGGACTGGAAATCGCGCAGCTCACGCGCATCGTCATCAGCATCGCGCGCGCGGCGCGCGAAACGGGCATACGCGTGGTGGCGGGCGACACTAAGGTCGTGCCGCGCGGCACGGGCGGCGGCCTATATCTCGCCGCCTGTGGTGTAGGCACACGCGCACCCGGGTTGCTGTTAAACATGAATCAAATCCGCGAAGACGACGTTATTCTGGTGAGCGGTCCGGTCGGCGACCACGGCGTCGCGGTGCTGCTCGCGCGCGAACAATTCCAACTGCGCGGCGATTTACAATCCGATCTCGCCTGCGTGCTGCCGCTCACGCGCGCCCTGCACGGCTTTTCCGGATTGCGCTTCATGCGCGACGCCACGCGCGGCGGCCTCGCGACCGTCGCGCACGAAATCAGCCGCGCCACCGGCCTCGGCGTATACCTGGAAGAATCCAAAATTCCAGTGCGCGGGCCGGTCAACACCGTGTGCGACATGCTCGGCTACGATCCCTTATACCTCGCCTGCGAAGGCCGCGTCGCCACGGTGATCGCACCCCAGCAAGCCGACGCGGCACTCGCCGCCTGGCGCGCGCTGCCGCTGGGTAATCAAGCGGCGATCATCGGACGCATAACACCCGGCCCACCGCACGTGGTACTCGAAACCCCACTCGGCGGACGACGCATCCTAGAAGAACTGGAAGACGACCCATTGCCTAGAATTTGTTGACAAACTATATAAATCATAGCCAGCAAAGCCATTTAATAGGCTTTTTTATTTACTGAAAAAACGATACTCTTTTAAGAATTTCGAGAGATTATATAGATTCCGCAAAGATGCCATGTCCACTAAATTTAAGCAACTTAAGCCAATTCACCCAAGTGAAATCTTACTCGAAGAATTCATGAAACCGATGGGAATCAGCATCAATCGGCTTGCCTGCGATATCGTCGTACCGCCGGGCCGCATCAGCGCCATCGTCAACGGCAAACGCGCCATCACCGCTGACACGGCACTGCGCCTCGGAAAATATTTTGGCATTTCCCCGCAAACCTGGATGAACCTGCAAACGGAATACGACCTGCGCATTACACAGCGCGCCATCGGCGCAGAAGTCGATAAGCGGGTTCATCAGTACGTGGCGTGATGGTTGATCGAGGTGTGGCTAAGCCTGCGACTAATAATACATATCGATGCAGCCGAATTGGAATAAGAGAATAGAATGCTGTAATACCAGACCTCGTATATTGACGCTGTCAGCGTTGTGCCCCCGGACTCTTTTGTTACCTATCTCCCCGACCGGTCAATGCATCTCTTAGCTTCGCCAATACGCGGATATCCGTACCGGGGTATTCATCACCTTGCATCTCTTTACCAAACACTTCAACGTGGAGGTGATTCATCGTGCTCCAAAGCCCGCGAATTATTCGCTCAACATCGTTATTCGTAAGCCCTGCCGCTTTGTAGAAGGATTGAGGATCAAATACTCCGTCCTTATCGATATGCATGAAGGTTTTGTTGCGTATGGCGAGCAAATCCTTAGCAGCGACTCCCAACTTCGGAAGATCTAGACCACCTTTCTTCGCCGAGGCGCGAACGATGCGACCATTGCACTTGAGGAGGTACCAAAACGACGCCACTTGCGAATCATCTTCAAGTACACGAATTAAGCGAACAAGGCGCGCGTCCTTGAGAGCGTTTAACGAGACCCTGAAAAAGTCTAGGCCAATAGCGTGCACGCCCTTCATGCCGTTAATTGCGTCTTGGTATGTTCTCAACCAAAACGCTTCGGCCCCGATGCGTTCTACCACCCGTTTGAAGCGGGCGTCCGAATGTGCGGCTTTTGCGGTTTTTGTCATCTGCCTAACGGTTCAGCGGCGGGTCGCACGGCGAGCCGTCCGTTGCAATCGGTTGTTATGTTTCATTTGAATTCCAGCGCGAAACCGTGCAATTCTCAGCGGACACCGACACACGCATTTATTCGCAGGCATCCCGATCAAATATTCGAGTCATGCGGCAAATCAAGTGCTTTGCTTAAGCGTTTGCGAGCACTCTGACTCAACCTGGCTATACCGATCCGGCGCGCCAATTCGATGGGGTCGTTGCCGAGGGACAGCAAGTTTGTAATCGTGCGGATTTCCTCCTTACAAATATATTCCGCCATTCGCAATTCATCGTCACGGCCCTCATAACGGGCTGGTACAAGGCGTTCTTTGACCGTTCCCTTGCGCCAGAAAAACAGGCCGACGTCTTCCTTTGTTCGGCCCCGACGGCGCTTCGCTATGTCAATGACGATCTCGCGGATCTGACGACCTGCACGCTGAAATCCGTGATGGCGCGCAATACGCCGAACCAACACATCTTCATGGATCGGTCCTTCCGTATCGATGACATGATCGATCATGGCAGACAGACGTGGTTCATATTCCTCGGAGTAGAACAGGTCCGGATCAGCCCTATAATTCTCTCCGTCGAGATGCGCCACCACATAGCTGTGTTCGTTATTGCCAAATAGATCACCGGGGGACTCAGGCATTCGGTTTGATGGCACCTCGCCGGCCGAAGGTTCCGGCCTCGCAAAATGAGCGGCCATATAGCTTTCCCGCGGCTTGAAATTTGGGCCTGATGCGTCCGTCTCGTCAATTGTCACGTCAGCGGATAAAATCGGCGTGGCAATCTCTTCGCCGGAACCATCGACATGATCCGGGCGAGAAGATGAATCCGCGGCGTTTTCCTCCGTGGCCCGAGCTGCTTCTTCGCGCTCTCTCCGGTCCGCTTCCAGATGGGCCTTCAGTGTCTGATGAAGAGTGTCCAAAGCCTTGGCACGATGGGCCCACCAATCCGTCGACCACACGCGGAACAAGGTCCAGCCGAGTCCCTCCAGCACCGACTGGCGAATCTTATCGCGTTCCCGTGCGAAAGTGGAACTATGGTACATGGCGCCATCGCATTCGATCCCGGCGAGATAAATCCCCGGCTCATCCGGATGGACGACGCCCAAATCGATTCGATAGGCGGAGACACCGACTTGCGGATGGACATCCCAGCCCCTATCCCGTAGCGCCCGTGCAACGGCAGATTCAAAAGGGGACTCAAAATCCCCGATCGAGCCATAAACTGCCGCTCCGAGTGCCGATGGACCGCGCTCGGCATATTCCAAGAAATGCTTCAAGTCTGCTACTGCCCGAGCCTGCGTCCGTGACAGATCGATGCGGTCAGGACTGAGCGTGGAGAACACGAGCATTTCGGAACGTGCCCGCGTCATGGCCACATTCAGGCGGCGCTCGCCTCCATCACGATTTAGGGGGCCGAAATTCATGGTGACGTGACCGCCCTGATCCGGACCGTAAGTAATGCTGAACAGGATCACATCCCGCTCGTCCCCCTGCACAGTCTCCAGGTTTTTCACAAACACCGGCTCGAGCGTGCTGTCCGTGGAGAATGCCCATTCGATCTGTGGATTTTTGGAGCGCGCGTCGTCCAGCAAATTCTCGATCAAGGCCTGCTGCTCGGAATTGAAGGTCACTACGCCGATAGATTGCTTCCGCACCACTGCGTCCTCATGGGTGATTCTTTGCAAAATCTCCGCAACAATCGCTCTTGCTTCCCCTTCGTTATGACGCGCCTTGCCGCGTGCATAAAAGCCGTCGGGGCGAATCAGGCGAACGCCATGATCAGGGTGAATGGGGGCGGGAAAAGTGACAAGCTCATTGCCATAGTATCGGCTGTTGGAGAATGCGATTAGACTCTCCTTGCGCGACCGATAATGTAGGTTGAGGGTACGCTGCGGAATGCTCGCCCCTAACATTTCATCCAGGATGCTCTCCAAATCCCCTTCCGTATCCACTTCACCATCCGGGTCGTCATCGGCCCGCGCGAAGAAGTTCGTTGGCGGCATTTGCTTCGGATCGCCGGCAACAATGGCTTGACGTCCGCGTGCCAGGGAGCCGACTGCGTCCCAGACGGTGATCTGCGACGCCTCGTCGAAGATCACGACATCGAACAACGCTTGGTCGGCTGGCAGATACTGGGCGACGGAGAGCGGCGACATCATAAGGCACGGGGTCAGCCTGGTCAGAACGTCGGGTATCTCCTGGATTAGCTGCCTAACCGGCTTGTGCTGCCTTTTCTTTTGGATCTCATGGCGCAGAACGCCCCATGATGAACTTCGCTTAACGTCATCGGCGTCCGGAAGATTGCCCGTCAACTTGGCGGAGATATAGGCTGCCGTGAGGCCCTGGAATTGACTGTCGATTTCGCGGAACTTCTCAATCGTCGCGACGTGCTCAGGTGTCGAGAAGGTTCGCAAGGCTTCATCTTCCCCGATCACCGCGCCCGACCACCATGTGCAATATGCGGCTTCGAAGGTCGCTTCGATCTCCTCGGTCGAGACGCGGCCCTTCTCGATTGCGTCCACCAGCGGCCCCAACTCCAGATCCATTGCCTCCGTTCGGCGGCGACGCCAACCACACCATTCGCGCAATTCAGCATGGCGCGCCGCGATACTGTCCGCCGTCTCCCGAATGGCATCCACGGCCCTGCCTGTTTCCGCGAAATGCTCCCTCACCGACCGTCCGGCGATGGCTTCGAACGCCGCGCATGCGTCTTTCAGTTCCTTGTTGACCGACAGGAACTTCTGCGCCACCCGACCGACCGCAGCCTCAGGTGCCAGCAAATCGTTACCGTCATGCATCAAGGTTCGAATCTTGCTGCGAACTTCCACCAGCTTCGGCGCATCGTCAGCCAACCTGCTGACTGCAAGCCGCGCCCGCTGCCCGAGGGTCCGCAAGGCGAGTGCCGCATCAGGACTGGTCGTATGTCCCTCCCAGTCTTTGAATTCCGAAAGCAGTTTGTCTAGGCGGTCGATGGCTTCGCCTTCCACACGCAACCGTTTCAGCGTTGGTGCGTCGCGAATCGGATCCGGAACTCCCTGTGCCCCTCCTGCCTTCATGTCCTTGATCAGGCGACGGCGGGCGAAAAAACTTTTCGGCCACCAAGCCGCTTCCGCTTCCTGCCAGCGCTGAGCAATCTCGTCCCCGTCCAATTTGCGCCAAGCCATAGGATCGTAAGCGCAACTCAGTGCCGCCTGACCTTCCGCATAGGCTTTGAGCCGCTGCACAGCCTCTTCGAGCGCTTCGACACGATCTGGCCCATCCAGCTCGAGTGCATACGCAGTCTGTCTGCGATAAGACTCCATCAACACTATCGCCAACTCGGCAATCGCATCCATGCGTGCCATCGAACGATCCGGCGCAGCGATCCCAATGACGTCCAAAAACGCCTCGCAAGTGCGATCCGCCGCAGAGGCAGCCGTAGACAAACGACCTGCCCGTTCGATCACTTGACCTTCCCATTGCGGCGACCAGTCACCTTTCGATACCAGATGGAACGGGCTGTCGGATACATTTCCCACTGCAGCGGCCTGAACGCGGAGCTTTTCGACCGCTTCGCGCATTGCGTCCAGGCGGGCCTCATCGTGCTGATCCGCGGACGGCCAGGAAAAGATCATGCGCGACGCTAAATCCTCATCTCGAACTTTCACACCGATGGCGTAATGAGCCGTCATGCCATTCCGGCGGGGAATGTGTAGTCGGTCCACGACACGATTCAGTTGGTCGCGTAAAATCCGCAACCGCTCAGCCTCCTTTTCCCAGGCTTCGGCCTTGTTGGCACTTTGATAGTGCTCCCATGCGTTGCGCAATTGGTCGAGTACGTCGGCCTTGCGAGCTTTGTTGGAATGAAGCTCCAGACAGAACCGTCCAAGCCCGCTGTCTTTCAGGCGACGGTACACGACCTCCAGCGCCGCGGTCTTTTCCGAAACAAAGAGAACCGTCTTCCCTTTGCCCAACATATGGGCGATCAAATTACTGATGGTCTGGCTCTTGCCCGTCCCGGGCGGGCCTATGATGATAAAATCTTTCCCGCGCTCCGCCGTGGCAATCGCCGCCATTTGCGATGAGTCCGCAGGCAGCGGGGTCAGAAAATCGGACGGCTTGAAGTGCCGATCGACATGGCTGCCATCCACGAAGGCGATATCGCTGGGATAAGGATCGCGCGGCGTATCGATGAGGTGCTTGACGATCGCATTCTTCCGCAGTGCATCGGTACGGTCGACCATATCCTTCCACATGAGATATTTGGCGAAGGAAAAATGGCCCAGCACCACATCCTCGACAACTTCGAACCCCGGCGCGTCCTTCACCGCCTTGCGCACCGTGTTCCAAATCCTGCTCACGTCGATACCGCTGTGATCTGTCGGCAGCTCCCCTTCCAGACCCCGAATATCGATCTCGAAGTCCTTTCGCAACATCTCCAACAGGGTTGTGTTGAAGCGAGGCTCGTCGTCATGGGCCAGCATCCGGATTCCGCTGCGAACAGATTTTCGTTCCAAGGTCACGGGCAAGAGAATTAGCGGCGCGCGGAATCGGCGCTCGTCCTTCTCGTCACGTTTCCACAACAAGAAGCCGAGGGCTAAATAGAGTGTATTCGCGCCACCTTCTTGAAGGGCAGTCTGCGCCTTTCTGTAAATATCGACCGCGCGGCGGGAGAGTTCCTCTCCCGGCAAGTTGACCAGGACTTGCCTCTTCTCGAGCGCATCCCGGGCATATTCCTCGGCGATCACCTCACCGGTACGCTGCCGATGAAGTTCTTCGTCCTGTCCTTGAGTTGTGGGCCGTGGCACCGGCTGGATCGAGATCCGTGTTCCTTCGGCCAGCTTGTCCTCCAGCAGTCCAGGCGCCGGGCAGATAAGGTGCAAACTCGTTTTCGTGGACTTGTGATTGAGGAGTGGGTTCCGCGCGGAGAGGTCCAGTAGCTTGCGCTGCCATCGCTCCAACCGGCCGGCAGGCGTTTCGGGCAACTCCTCCTCGACGCCATCGTCGAAGTCAGGCAACGCCGGAGCCTCTTCGAGGGTAAGTTCCACGCGTTCGCCGTCCTTGTCTTCTGTTGGTCCCGAAGGCTTACCGGATTTCAGCCCGAGGGGAGCAATTCTATGGGCACGGGCGCGGCGAATATCAATCGCCGAATTGAAGGTGTCGTCCTTATCCGGAGCGATCACTTCCGTCGCAGCCGCGACGGCTTTGGAAAATGGCGGCGCAGGATGCGACGTCATATAGGTCGTCTCGATCAGCATGAGTTCCTTGAGCTGGATGCGTTTTCTCAGGGTTTCTGCTTCGTCGATGACGATGGTCGTGAGCTCTTCGGGCTGCAACCACACACCGACCACAGCATGCCCCTTGGGTAATGCGACGATGGGGTTGAGCCCGGCCTGCTCCAATGCAGAGGCAAACAGCATGGTGCAATCGAGGCAGGTCGCTACGCGGTTCTCCAGAACTTGGCTGGGTAATCGGATTTTTTGCCCGTCACGCTCGAAACTCGCCGGAGGCACGGAATAGGTAATGCCGAGGTTGCAGATGGCAGTGTAAATGGCCGACGCGATTTCCCATACCCGCTGGCGGCTTCCTGCCTTGTAGCCGTCGATGCCGTCCGGTTTGCCTGCCTTTCGCAAGATGAGACTCGCGTCGCGCAATACACGATCCATTGCCGGATCGTTGGGCATGGAGAATGCGGCAAGCAACTCGGGCATGTAGCCTGCACCACCCCATTCGTTATAGGCCAGCAATTCGACGGGCTTCGTCTCTTCCGCCAGAACCAATCCGTCCTTTTCGACGGTAATGGTGACGGTGCCACGCACGGCATCAGCCAGGGCAAGAAGAAACCCCCCGTCAAGTTCGATATCCCGGTCCTTGACCGAGATCGACCCTTCCGGCGCAATCCGATCCAGCCGCCAGGATTTGGGCTTCAGGAAAGACGGGTTCGATGACAGGCTGACGAGCACGTCGTCCAGCCGCGTTTCATGGTCGGCATTATCGATCCGCAGCTCTCGCAGAAAGGCGAACGCGCTCTGGTGACAAGCGAAGTTTAGTTTCGCTGCCGCCTCGCAGTGTATGGCGGTCGCTATAGGTTTCTCCAGTGTCAAATGTCCTCCGGGTTCTGCCTTTCATCAGTCGACGCGTATTGTTTTTCTAGACATCAACAGAGTCGCCATGAAACATAACGCAAAGCTGAGCCGCGCGTGTACACGCGTCGGCTCCAGCTACAAGTTAGGCACTTGTCCATCTCCCCCGTTATATGACACGAATCCAGACAGCCAGACGATCAACAAAGAATAGGACAAAGTTCTTCCCCCATTTATGAGTTACCGCCTGTTCCTTTTCGACGATCTCTCGATCGCCTTGAATATCTCACCTTTCACGACCTCTTCGACAATGGCGGTTGTTATGACGGCTCCTACATTATCTTTCCCACCAGACAGGAGTCTGATTAAGGGGTAAAAAGTGAAAAGGGAGCCAATGTCAGTACTAGAAACCCTCCGATCATGTGATCGTTATATAAAAGTACGATGCCAGAGATGAATGACAACATAGAACCCCAGTAAAAAATTGAGGACCTCAAGCGTGTTACATAATTACCGCTGAATGCAAGTACCGTTGCGTAAGGCCAACTACTGGTTTTGCTCTCGGCTTCGATGTTGCCTGAATGAGATGAACGATCAGAGGCCTGAGTTTTAGAGAATTTTTCATCCATCCCCCCCTCCCCGCAGTTGTGTTCTTAATTTGCTGCCTAACTTTAAGTAATCATCCTAATTTAACGCGGAATATTGCGTCAAGGCGATAGATGGCGCTTTATGCTCGTATATAATCCCCGCTTAGTCAATATGTTACATTTGTAGGCCATACTACCCTGCATGTTCTGGAGTTTAAAATCCTGGCGTCGCCGCCGCATTTTGAAGAGTCACTCGCTGCCGGATGGAGTGTGGCGGCGGGTGGTGGCGCGGCTTGCCTTTCTACAGAATTTGACGCAAGGCGAACTGGCCCGGTTGCGTGATTGGGTTGTGCTGTTTTTGCACGACAAGAAGTTCAGCGCGGCGGGCGGGTTGGTGCTGACTGACGAGATGCGCGCGATGATTGCGGCGCAGGCGTGTATCTTGATCTTGAATCTTGATCTCGATTACTACGATGACTGGGTGGAGATCATCGTTTACCCGGATGAATTTGTTCCCGAGCATGAATACATGGACGAAGCGGGCGTTGTGCATCACGTGCATGATCCGCTGAGCGGCGAGTCGTGGCCGCACGGGCCGGTTATTCTGTCGTGGGCGGATGTTGGCGGTGAAGCGGTGCATGGCTACAGTGTGGTGATTCATGAATTCGCCCATAAACTGGACATGCGCAATGGCGAGGCTAATGGCTTTCCGCAATTGCACGCGGATATGAATAGATTAGAGTGGAGCACGGCGTTTAGCGCGGCTTATGAAGATTTCTGCGCGCGAGTGGATGCGGACGTGGATACGGAAATCGATCCTTACGCGGCGGAAAGTCCGGCGGAATTTTTTGCTGTGCTGAGCGAGGCGTTTTTCACTATGCCGCACAGTGTGCGGGAAAGTTATCCGGCGGTTTACCAACAACTGGCGTTGTTTTACCGCCAAGACCCATTGGCGAGATAATGTAGGGGGCAGGCGCTTGTGCCCACGTTATTTGCGTTGCCATCCATGGCGCGACCTCAATTTGCTAATCAGCCCCCGCCACGCCCTCCGTGGCGTGGCCTTCGCCGCTTCGCGGCTCAGCCCATCATGCGGCGTACGGTGAGTACTACGGATTCGGCGTTGGGGATGGACGCGGCTTCCAGCGCGCCGTTGTAGGGCGTGGGCGCATCGGCGCCGGCGACGCGCAGCACCGGCGCGTCGAGGTCGAAGAACGCCGTTTCTTGAATGGCCGCTGCGATTTCCGCGCCGGCGCCGGCGAATTTGCAATCTTCTTCCACGACGATAGCCTTGTGCGTTTTTTTGATGGATTGCACGAGCGCGGGCAGGTCGATGGGCCGCAAGCTTCTCAGATCGATGACTTCGGCGGTGATGTTGTCCTGCGCAAGCAGTTCCGCCGCTTGCAGGCAAACGTCCACCATGCGGTGCCAGGCGATGAGCGTGACGTGCGCGCCGGCGCGGCGCACCGCGGCGCTGTGCATGGGCGGGGGCGCGGCGTTGACGTCGAAGGCGTCTTTTTTGAAATAGAGCAATTCGTGCTCGAGTACGATGACCGGATCGTCCGCGCGCACGGCCTGCGTGAGCTGCCAATAAGAATCTTGCGGCGTGGCCGGCGCGACGATGCGCAGCCCCGGCACATTCATCAGCGTGTGCTCCAAGCGCTGTGAGTGTTGCGCGGCGAGTTGCTTGGCGACGCCGCCCGCCATGCGTATCACCAGCGGCACACTGAATTGCCCGCCGGACATGTAGCGTATCTTGGCGGCCAAATTAATGATTGCGTCCAGCGCCAGCAGCGCGAAATTGACTGTGGTGATCTCGACAATGGGACGCGCGCCGACCATGGCCGCGCCCACGCCCAGCGCGGTAAAGCTGTTTTCGGAAATCGGCGTATCGCGCACGCGCCATTCGCCGTACTTCGCGTACAAGCCTTGCGTGACGCGATAGCTGCCGCCGTACAGGCCGATGTCTTCGCCGAGCACAAACACCGCGTCGTCCGCGGCCAATGCGTGATCGTGCGCGAGGTTGAGCGCCTCCCACACCATGAGTTCGCGGCGCGCTCGCGCCGGTGCAATCAGTGCGGCATCTTCACGTGCGCGTGTCATGGCGCACCCCGGTACACGTCGAGCGGCTGCGCGTAGATATCCTTATATAGATCGGTGGGTGGCGGGCTTTGGTCGGCGAAGCGCACGGCTTCGTCGACTACCGTGCGCGCTTTTTTGAATGCGGCTTCGATATCGTCTTCGCTCAGCCAGCCTTCTTGCAGCGCGCGGTTGCGCAGGGTCAATAACGGGTCGCGCGCTTTAAGCTCGGCCATTTCCAGCGCCGAGCGGTACGCGCCGCTGTCCGCCATGGAGTGGCCGCGGAAGCGGTAGGTCTCGCATTCCAGCAGCAGCGGGCCGTTCCCGCCGCGCACGTGGCGCAGCGCCTCTTGCGTGGCCTGATACACCGCCAGCACGTCCATGCCGTCCACGCGCTTGCCGGGAACGCCGTTGGCGCAGCCGCGCTTGTACACTTCGGTGACGGCGGAGTTGCGATGAATTTCCGTGCCGATTTGATAATGATTGTTTTCGCAAATAAACAGCACCGGTAATTTCCACAACGCCGCCATGTTGAGCGATTCGTGAAATGTGCCTTGATTGACGGCGCCCTCGCCGAAAAAGCACAGCACCACGTCGGGCGATTGGCGCATGGCCAGCCAGTACGCGGCGCCGGTAGCGAGCGGAAATGTTTCGCCGACGATGGCGTAACCGCCGAGAAAACGATGCTCGGCGCTGAACAAATGCATGGAACCGCCGTAGCCGCCTGAGCAACCCGTGGCGCGTCCAAATAATTCCGCCATCACGGCGTTCGGCGTGATGCCGCGCACCAGCGCATGCACGTGCTCGCGATACGGCGTGACCACGTAGTCGCCCGGCTCCGCCGCGCGCAGGCTGCCAACCGCAACCGCCTCTTCGCCGGGATACAGATGCAAAAATCCGGCGATCTTGCCTTGCGTGTAGTATTCGGCGGCGACTTCCTCGAATTGACGCGCGAGCGCCATGTCGTAAAAGAATTGTTTGACTAAATCGCGTTGCATACGAGTTCCTTTATCTTTCGGTTCTGATGCTTAACCATTCGGCAACCTTAGCACGCGCGGCTTCCGTGAACGGCGCGAGCGCGCACTCGACTTCGGGAGACAATTTAGCCGACGGCTGCGGCGCGCCGATCTCCAACCCCAGCAGATACAACCGCCGCGGCAAAGCGCCCACCGCATCGGCCAGCGCCACGGCCTCGGCCACGCCTATGTTATGACTCGATAAACCGGACGTGGCGTAACGGCGGATGGCCGCGCCTTCCAGCGCATGGATGCGGCCGACCTCGCCCACGCCGCGCACAGCGTCGAGCAGCACTACCCAATCGCTGTTTTGCCAATGCTGCGGCAACGCCGCGCCGGGGCGGTCGAGCACGCGGACGTCCACCGCGTTCTCATCGAACATTTCACGCAATGCTGCGGCGGCGCGCCACCCTGCTTGATCGTCGCCCCACGGCGAGCCGAGCCCGATGACGCGCACCTTATTCACGTGCGCACCACAGTGAGCTGTAAAAAATGCGTGGAGCAGGAGATGCACGGGTCGTAATTACGGATGCCCGCTTCCAGGCGCGCGCGTAATGCGTCATCGCCCCAGTCTATGTGCTCGTGCACCGTCGCGCGCAAGTCCGCTTCGATGTGCGCCTGGTTCTGGCTGGTGGGCGGAATGATGCGCGCCCTACTGACCAGGCCGCTGTCCTCGGTGAATTCGTAACGATGCCAGAGCATACCGCGTGGCGCCTCGGTGGCGGCCATGCCTGTTCCGGCGCGCGGCGTCACGGCGACGTGCGCGTGTCGCGACGGCTGATAATTTTCCAAAATACTGATAGCCTCGGTGAGCGCCAGGTGTATCTCCAGCGCGCGCGCCATCACGCTGTGATAAGGATTGCGGCTCGGCCAAACGATGCCGGTTTGCGTAAGCAGACGCGCGGTGTGCGCCGGCAGGCGATCAAGATTATTGTTGAGGCGCGCCAACGGACCGACCCAGTAAGGCTTGCCATGCAGATGCGCGTGCAGCGCCGTGGAGTGCGGTACTTGTTGTTCCTCCACGTGCGCCTCGAATTCCGCGGCGCTGATGTCCAACCCTTCCGATGAAACGATGCGGCCTTCGTTCATCGGATACTCGTGTGCGTGGCGTAGTGAGACGAACGGCGCATCGCGCATGATGGACGGAAGTTCCAAGCTCGCCGTCCAGCGCACTAATTCCTCGGCATCGGCAACGGCGTCGCGCAGGCGCGTGAGCAGCGCCGCCGCCTCGGCGCGATCCGGCGCGCGGTAATAGCCGCCCACGCGCGCGTTCACGGGATGGATGGAGCGCCCGCCCATCGTGGTGAGAATACTGTTGCCCAAACCTTGCAAACGCATGCCGCGACGCACGATGTCGGGATGATCCTGCGCCAGCGCGATGGCGTCGGGATAACCGAGGAAATCCGGCGCCGCCAATAAATGAATATGCAGGCTGTGGCTCTCCATCCACTCGCCGCAATAATTGAGACGCCGCAGTTGACGTATCTCCGGCGTGACGGCGACGCCGAACGCGGCTTCGATGGCGTGTACGGCGCTCATTTGATAAGCCACCGGGCAAATGCCGCAGATGCGCGCTACCGCGTCGGGCACTTCTTTCCAACTCCTCCCTTCCAGAAATTTTTCGAAAAAGCGCGGCGGCTCGAAGATGTTCAAGCGCAAATCTTTGACCTGTTCGCCGTCGATGTGCACGTACAGCGCGCCTTCGCCCTCGACGCGCGTCAACACCGGCACCTCGATGCGGCGCTCACTCATGCGTCCTCTCCTCGCGTTTCCCAATCTTTCAAGCCTTCGCGGAAACCCGGCGCCCAGCTATTAATAAAGCGCAGCCGGCGCACCACGTCTGCCTGGGAAAGTCCAAGCTCCATGAAACGCCGCCCTAAAGCGCGGGTATTGCCGCCTTCCTGCGGGCCGAAGCAGCCGTAACAATCACGCTCATAACTCGGGCACAGCGCGCCGCAGCCGATGCGCGTGACCGGCCCCAGGCACGGCTGCCCTTGCGCGACCAGCACGCACACGTTGCCCGCGCGCTTGCACTCCAGGCATACCGACTCGCCTGGTATGCGCGGCGGCACGCGCGCCAGCACGTCGCCGAGCACGCGCTTGAGCTGATCGAGATCGATGGGGCAACCCCACAATTCCGCATCCACCTTGACGTGATCGGAGATCGGCGTGGATTTCTCCAAGCTGTCGATGTATTCCGGCGCGGCGTACACGGCGCGCGCAAAGGCGTCGTAGCGGCTCCAGTTGCGCAGCGCCTGGATGCCGCCGGCGGTGGCGCACACGCCGATGGTGATGAGCACGCGGCTGGCGGCGCGGATGGCGCGGATGCGTTCCAGGTGGGCGTGGGTCGAGATCGAGCCGTCCACGAACGACACGTCATATGGACCGTCTCTCAACTCGCCCGCCTCGGCGAAGTGCACGATGTCCACGCGCCGCGCGAGCGTGAGCAAGTCTTGCTCCATATTCAAAAATTGCAACTGGCAGCCGTCGCAGGAGGCGAACTTGTGCACGGCAATGCGCAATTTTTCCGTCACGTTAAAATCCTTTCACCGCCAACAGCGCGCGTAATTTTGGATAAGGAAACACCGGTCCGTCCTTGCAGATGAATTGTCCGCCGACCATGCAATGCCCACAGTGTCCGACCGCGCAGTGCATGTTGCGCTCCATGGAAAGATAAACGTCTTGCGGCGCCGTGCCGCGCCTGAGCAAATCCTCGGCGGTGGCACGCATCATCGGCTCCGGGCCACACATCATCGCCACGCCCTTGAATAGTTTTGTATCGAGTTCATCCAATGCCTTGGTCACCAAGCCGACGCGTCCGCGCCACGCCGGCGTGGCTTGATCGGCGCTGAGCAGCACTTGCGTGTCTGGCGCTTCGCACCAGGCGTCGATGCGGTCGGAATAAATCAGATCGTCGGGATGCTTCACGCCGTGGCAAATGGTGAGACGTCCATATTGCGCGCGTCGCTGCAAGGCGTACTGAATCACCGAGGTAACCGGCGCACAGCCGAGTCCGCCGGTGACCAACAACAAGTCGCGTCCGCGCGCCGCCTCCAGCGGCCAGCCGCGCCCGAACGGGCCGCGCAGGCCCAGCGTGTCGCCCGGCTTGAGTTGTTGCAGTCCTTGCGTGACACGCCCCACGGCGCGGACGGTGTGATCGATCAATTCGGGATCATCGGGATCGGAGACGATGGAAATGGCGACCTCGCCCACGCCGAATAGATAGAGCATGTTGAATTGGCCGGGCGCGAAGCGATAAGCCGCACGCGCCGCGGCGTCGCGTAGGCGCAAACGCAGCGTAAAAATCGTGCGCGATTCGTCGCGGCGTTCCACTACCTCAGCCGCATACGGCACGTAAGGATTCTCTTGTTGCGCCATCGCATTCATACCTTGAGTCCCGGCTGCGCACGAATCGCCGCGACCTCCTCGGTAAGGTCGATGCCGGTCGGACACCAGGTGATGCAACGCCCGCAGCCCACACAGCCGTTCACGCCGAATTGTTCATACCAGGCGGCGACCTTGTGCGTGAGCCATTGGCGATAACGATGGCGGATCTGCGGACGAATTTGCGCGCCGTGAATGTAACTGTGCTCCAGCGTAAAACAAGAATCCCACTGGCGTTGATGCGTGCTGGAGGCACCGTCGAGCGTGACGTCATCCGTTTCGCGGTGGCAAAAACAGGTAGGACACACCATGGTGCAGTTGGTGCACGATAGGCAGCGCTCGGCGACATTGTCCCAGCGCGGATGTTCCAAGTTGCTGAACAGTAACTCTTGAATGTTTGTAGTATCCAGACGCCGCGTCTGGGCTTGCGCTGCCGCCTCGATGCCGCGCGCGGCGGCGTGCACGGCTGATTCACCCGCCGGTTTTAGCGGCAGATCGGCGGCCAACGCCGCGCCCGCGTCACTGCCCGCCTCGAGCAAAAATTCGTCCGCCAATTCCGTTAAGGCGAGATCATAGCCTGCGCGGGCGCGCGGACCGGTGTCCAGGGAGGCGCAAAAGCAGGTTGCCGCCGAGCGCGTGCAGTTTACCGCGACGATGAATAAATTTTCGCGGCGCGCGGCGTAGTAAGGATCGGAAAAACTTGCGTACGGCCCTTGCAGAAACGTACGATCTTGCACCAGCATACCCGCCAGATCGCAGGCGCGCGCACCGATCACTGCGAGCGGACGCGCCTCGGGAAAATTTTCGTTGAAACTCACTACACCGTCGGCGCCGGCTGTCCACAGTGTTTCACGCGGCGCGAACAAGAAACGCTTCAGGGATTCCGGGCCGTTGACATAGTCGAAGAAGCGCCCGTTACCGCTGTTTTCCAAGCGGTAACTGCCGGGCTCCTGTTTGCTGATAAAACCCAGCGGTAAATCCCGCGCGCCGCCGATTTCATCGAACACGATCGCGCCGCCGCGCGCCTGCGGCCCCAACACGCGATAACCGCGCGCGGCGAGCGCCTGGATCAGGCTGTCGAAACTTTCCTTGCCGAGCAACGACGGTTCCATTCCCTGTCTCTCGAAGCGAAGTAATTCAGATACATTCCATCCTACCGCCATGCGCCGCGGTACACAATCCTTAGTTATTAAGAACTCACTATATGATTAAAAAAATCCACCGTCCCCGCGGAGGCGGGGACTCAGTAACTTTCCGATAACTATGCTGGATTCCCGCTTGCGCGGGAATGACATAGTAATATATTTTGCGGCTGTCACTTTTGGTTCTCAAAAAGCAGCTTTTTTAATGCTAGCGCATTGCGCACCGCGTAGGCGGCTTGATCGTTGTCGAAGTAGACATACACCTGCCGCAAATCGCCCCAGTCGCGTATGCGCCGCGCCCACGCCGCCAGCGCCTGGGGGGAATATGAACCGCCGTACGCCTCATGCGGCCCGTGCAGGCGCACGTAGGTAAAATCCGCGGTGATTGCGAGCGGCGCGCGGAATCCCGCAAGGTCGTAGATGCAGAACGCGGCGTTGTGCTGCTTTAACACATCGTAAATCTCCGGATGATGCCAAGAGGCGTCGCGGAATTCGAACGCGCACGGCACATTGCGCGGCAGGCTGTGCAGAAACTCGGCGAGGCGCGCGCGGTTGCGCGCCCAGCGCGGCGGCAGCTGAAACAACAGCGGTCCGCGCTTTGCGCCGAGCGCATCCAGCACCGGCTGCAAGCGCGCCAGCGCCGGCTCAGGATCACGCAATTTCTTCATGTGCGTAATGAAGCGGCTGGCCTTTACGGCAAAGCAAAAGTCCGGCGGCGTGGCGGCGCGCCATGCATTCGCGGCATCTGGCGTGGGCAGGCGGTAAAAGCTGTAATTGATCTCGACAGTGTCGAAATGGCGCGCGTAAAAAGCGAGCATCTCAGTTGCAGGCAAATCTACTGGATAGAATGAGCCGCGCCAGTGCGGGTAATGCCAGCCGGAGGCGCCGATGCGCAGCGCCGGTGTCACACGGTGCGCGCCAGCAACGCGCGCAGTTCGCGTAGACTGCGCGTGTTGAGCACGTCGCGCTTTTCCAGCCAGCCGCGCCGCGCCTGCGCCACGCCGAAGCGCAGATTGTCGAAATGGTTGATGCTGTGCGCGTCGGAATCTATCGTCATCAGCACGCCCTCCTCTTTTGCCATTTGCGCATGGATGTCCGGCAGATCGAGACGTTCCGGGTGGGCGTTGATCTCCAAAAAACAGCCGCGCTGTTTGGCGTGGCGGATAATCCTCTGCATGTCGACGTCATACGGTTCGCGCTCTTGGATCAAACGCCCGCTCGGATGTGCGAGGATGGAGAAGTGCGGATGATCCATGGCCTTGAGGATGCGCGTGGTCTGGCGCTCGCGCGACAGATCGAAGCGGCTGTGCACGGCGCCCACCACCAGGTCGAGCTTGCCGAGTAGATCGTCCGGCAAATCCAGCGCGCCGTCCTCGAGGATATCCACCTCGATGCCTTTGAGCAGCGTGATGCCCCGCAGTTCGCTGTTCAAACGGTCGATCTCGTCGATTTGCGCAAGCAGCCGCTGCGGCGTGAGGCCGTGCGCCACGGTGAGGCGGCGTGAATGTTCGGTGATGGCCAAATATTCGAAGCCGCGCGCCTGAGCCGCCGCGGCCATTTCGCGCAGCGAGTTACGCCCATCGGTGGCGGTGGTGTGCGCGTGTAGATCGCCGCGCAAATCCTTGAGCTCCACTAGGCGCGGCAAGCGATGCGCGCGCGCCGCCTCGATTTCGCCGCGGTTTTCGCGAAGTTCCGGTGGAATATAATCCAGGCCCAGCGCGTCGTACACGGACTCCTCGGTCTTGCCGGCGACGCGCTCGCGCCCGCGGAACACGCCGTACTCGTTGATCTTGAGGCCATGCTCCAGAGCTAGCTTGCGCAACGCGACGCTGTGCGCCTTGGAACCGGTGAAATAATGCAAGGCCGCGCCGTAGGATTTTTCATCGACCACGCGAATATCCACTTGTAACTTGGAGCGCAGCATCACCGTGGCGCGCGTCGGGCCTTGCGCGATGACGTCGGCCACCTCCTCGTAGGCGATGAAGCGCTCCATCACCGGACTGCGCGGCGCGGCGGTGACCAGAATATCGAGATCGCCGACCGTGTCCTGGCCGCGCCGGTAACTACCGGCCACCACCACGTGATATACGCCGGGCACGCGCCGCAAATACGCCGCCAGCGGTTCGGCGTATTGCGCGGCGACGGCAAGTTTGAAACGCCCGCCGAGGCCGGCGCGGCTCTTGATGGCGTCGAGGATGTTCTGCTCGGTCTTGACGCCGAAGCCGGGCAAGCGACGGATGCGCCCGTCGTAAGCGGCGCGCGCCAGTTGCTCGATGCTGTGGATGTCCAGCTCGTGATAGAGGGTTTTGACGCGCTTGGGGCCGAGGCCGGGGATTTTCAGTAGCTCGGTGAGTGCCGGCGGGGTGCGTTTTTGCAGTTTGCGCAGCACCGACGAGCCGCCGGTGGTGACAATCTCCTTTATCTTGGCCGCCAAGTCGGCGCCGATGCCGGGCAGTTCGGTGAGGTCTTCGCCGCCGCGCACCATGCTACTGACTTCGCGGCCCAGGTCGCGGATGACGCGCGATGCGTTACGGTAAGCGCGGATACGGAAGGGATTTTCGTTTTCAATTTCCAGCAGGTCGGCGATCTCGTCGAAGATCGCCGCGACGTCGGCGTTATGAACGGGCATGGATGTGCGTCCGGTCGCCGTTCATTACCGGCATTACCAGTAGCGCACCCGGCCCACGTCCACGTGCACGAAATCCGACTTTGGGTAATAGCCCACCCCGCCGCCCTTCAGCGCCACGGCCACCTTGCGTAACTGCGCGAGGTCGCGGCCGGGCACGCGGATGTCCACCGCCATGCCCTGCATGTGCAGGCTGTGCTTGGCCACTTTACGGCTGCGCGCGGCAAGCTGCGCATTGGTGCGCGGAGAACGGTAGCCGGAAATGATGTGCAGCGGCTGGCGCGCCTCGATCTTGGTGCTGATGCCGTGCAGCAGATCGAGCAGGCGCGCGTCTATAGCGCAGATTTCATTGCTGCGGTGATCGCGCAACACGCGGCTGATCTCGGCGACGGCCTCGGGGACATACGAGCCGTTTTCGCAATACACCGCCTTGATCTGTTCGCCGGTATGGGTATTGTAAATGACCAGTGCGCGCTCCGGCGCCAAGTCGCGCATGATTCCCGCCCACGCCGAGAAAGGCGTTAAACTCGCCGCGCCCGCCAACACCCCGATCCGCAAAAAGCGGCGGCGATCGACGCAGTACTCGGCATCCAATTCGTTCTTAAACCAGTCGTTCATGGAGTACTCTCCCGGGTGGGTGCCGGGAGCGTGATCTCCCGCGCCAGCCCCTCTTTCTGTTGCACAATGTGCGCCACCTTTTCCCAGTCGATCAAGTGCTCGATCTGAGCGGCGGCGGCCAATTCGTGCGTCCTTTTTAACGGATTACCACCCTTCTTGTAAACATCCCGGTGCACCTCCAGAAAGATGCGTCCGTCCGCCAGCCGGGCGAGCAACACCGGGGCATAGATGATTTCACCCCTCGCGCCCTCTTCGATACGCGTAAACAACGCGGCGATATCATCGCTATGCATGCGTATGCAGCCGTGACTGCGAAACTGATAAATACTGCTCGGCGCGATGGTCGCATGGATACCGTAACCGGGAATGCTCAGACCCAGCCAATAGCGGCCGAGCGGATTCTCCGGTCCCGGCGGCATGCGCGTGATGACCGTCTTGCCTTCGCGGCGCATCTCTTCTTGTATAGAGACCGGCACATCCCACACCGGGTTCTCTTCTTTTAAGACAATCTTGAACGCGCCGGTGGGCGTCGGCCAGTCGGGCCGGCCCAGTCCGACCGGGTACGCGGCGGCCGGCTCGCCCGCTTCGAAGTAAAACAACATGCGCTGCGGCAAATTAATGAACAGGCCGTCGCGCGGGCCGCGCGGCACGATGTGCCGGTTATCGATTTGCAGCAACCAACCGGGTTGCAGGGGCTCGTCGTAACGCAATTTATTAGCGCGCGCCAGCACCACCGCGTCCACGCCGAATCGCGCGCCGATAGCGGTCAGTGAATCGCCGGTCTGCACTATATAAGTGGTATGCCCCCCGCTCAACGTCGCGGCCAACCCGTCCGCTTCCTGCGCGCCGGCGCTCAGCCAAGCCAGCGCCAGGCACATCGCCATCCATTGTTTCATTATAGGGCTGGAAATCGAGGGTTTATGTAAAAAAACAATTTACATTTTAACCCATTTTCACCCCGGTTGCGCGCTCGGGCTCCGTCAAGCATTGATTGCCGCCCACCTTCTTGGCGCGGTACAAGGCTGCGTCGGCGCGTTCGAATACCTGCTCCGGCGTGTCATCGCCGCTGAACTCGGCCATGCCGCAGGAAATGGTGATGGGCACATCGCGCTCGCGGAAATGGAAACGGCAGGTCTCGATGCTGGCGCGCAGCTTTTCCGCCACCGCCTGCGCGGCGTCGAGCTGCGTGCCTGGCAACAATATCACGAATTCCTCGCCGCCGTAGCGCGCCAGAAAATCCGCGTCGCGAATCTGCACGCGCAGCATTTCGGCGATGGTAACCAGCGCCTTATCGCCGGATTTGTGGCCGTAGGTATCGTTGATGAATTTGAACTTATCAACGTCCCACACCATTAACGTAAGCGGCGTCCGATAGCGCCGCCAGCGCAGGTATTCCTGTTCCAGGCGCTCGCGGTAGGCAAGGCGGTTGGGTATGCCGGTGAGTGCGTCGCGCAGGGCTTGACCGCGCTCCTTCTGCACACGCGCGCGCAATTGCTCGGCCTCTTCCTCGAGCGACTGCAGGCGCGCGGTCAACACGCGCACCCGCTGTTCCGCGCGCGTATTGCGCTCTTCTTCGGCGCGGCGATGCTCCTCGACGTGCGCGCGCAGCGCCTCGACGTGCGCCTGAATCACCTGCTTGAGCTGATCGAGATCGGAGGCGCTTTGCAGCGCGGCGCTCATGTCGCCGGCCTGTGCGTCCAGCACCGCGTCCAACCTGCGCCCGTTCTGCAGCGCCTCCTTGCGCATATCCTCCGCGCCGCGCATGTGCAGATCGAGTTCGCGCAACCGCTCGCCGAGCTGCTTGAGAAAATTTTCGGTTTCTATTCTCTCGTGCTGCATACGCGCGCGCACTTCGGAAACCAGCGCGGCGATCGATTCCAATACCTCGGACAGCTCCTCCTCGCGCAATCCGCCCTCGAGGCGCTGCTTGAGCGCTTCGGCATGCTCGCTCAACTCTGCGGGCAAGGGCAAGCGCTCCACCAGTTGAATCAGCGCCTCGTGCAGCGCGACGCGCCCTTCCTCGGCATCCGGCGCAGCCGGAGCGGCAGGATTGCCCGGCGCGGCCGCCGCGGAACGAGCCGCGCCGAGTGCTTCGCCGAGCACGGCGGCGGTCTCCTCGATCAGCGACGATGCATCATGATGCACAGCGGAGGCGGCGCGCGCCCGCAGTGCGTCAACGCGCGCCTGCAACGGCGCAGGCACGGATAGTTTGCTGAACAAACGCGGTAATATTTCCGCCAGGTCAACGGACGGCGCGCCCGGCGGCGAGGCTATGCATTCTGCGGCGGGCGTTGCCTCGGCGTCGAATTTTGCGTTGCGGCGCTTGCCGAATAGTTTGGTCAGCAGTCCGGCGCCCCCCTCCGCAGCGTGCGCGGAGCGCTGCTCATCGGCGGCGGTAGCTGAGGCACCGGATGCGGAGTATGAAGAGGGCGCGGAATTCCCGCTCGCCGCCAGCTCCGCCGCTTCACGCAGCAAGGCGGCGAATTCGTGCACTAAGGCGGACACGTCCGCATTGGCCGCGGCATCGACCAGGCGCTTGCGCAGCGCCTTCACTTTTCTGCCCATGCCGCGCGGCAGACTTAGCTCATCGAGCAATTGCACAAGCACTTGCGGCGGGTTGGGAATGGAGGAGGCGGCGGAGCGCGCCGCCGCCTTGCGGCGGTCCAGGCGCATCACGCCCTCGCCGATCACGTCGATAATGGAGCGCAAGCCCAGGCTGTCGCGCCCGTCGCGCAGCGCGTTGCGCAAAGTTTCGATTTGGCGGTTCAGGTCTGGATCAGCCCCGTCCGCCACCAGCGTCAAACGGCTGATGCAGCGGCGCAGCAGATTTTCCACCTCGCCCCATTGGCGCTCGCGACCCTCGATCTGCTCCAGGCTTGCGTAGTATTTTTGCTTCCAGCGCTCCGCGCTGTCATGCGCCTCGATATTTTCGCTCACCGTCCCCCCTCCGGCCTTATACGCATCCTTAGAGCATCTAACAATAAAGAAATTAACCGCCAAGGTCGCTAAAGAGAACACGCCTTTTCAAATGGTTAAAACTTGGTGCTCTTGGCGTCTCGGCGGTTCATTGTGTTAGAAGCTCTTAGTAGTTATCGGCACACTGCGGCGTTTCTGAATGCCATGGCAGCACTATATCGTTCGGCACGGTGATCTCCAGCGCGACCGGCAAGTGATCGGAAAAGGTGTGGTGCAGTACGCGCACATTCCCCGCCTCCAGCGTGGGCGTCACCAGGATGTGGTCGATGTTGCGCGTGGGACGCCAGCTCGGGAAGGTGTTCAAGCACTGCGCCGGTTCGCGCAGTTTGGTGTTGCGAAACAAAATGTCCATCTCCGGACTGTGCGCCTCGCAATTCAAATCGCCCATCAGCACGACGTTCTTGTGCGCGTTGACCAGTTCGCTGACGTAGCCGAGCTGGCGCAGGCGCGCGCGGCTGCCCAGGGCGAGATGGATCATCAGCAGCGCCAATCCGGTGTCCGCGTCGCCGTAGCGCGCCAAGATCGCGCCGCGTCCCGGCAGGCCGGGCAGCTTGTATTCGCTGACATGCGTCGGACGGATTTTACCGAGCAGCGCGTTGCTATGCTGCGCGAAGCGGCCCAGGTTGCGGTTGGTCTGGCAATACCAAAACGGAAACCGGCCGCGTACGGCCAAATATTCCGCTTGATTGATGAAGCCGCTGCGCAGGCTGCCGGCGTCCACCTCTTGCAGCGCCACGATGTCGAAGTCACTGACGAGGCGCGCGATCTTGTTCAAGTTCTCCAGGCTTTGCGCGTGCGGCAGCACGTGCTTCCAGCTGTGCGTGAGGTAATGGTGCGGGCGCGTCGCGGCGATCCCGGTTTGAATGTTGTAGCTGAGCAGGCGCAGCCGCTTGTGCGCCGAGGCGATCGGCTCCAGCGTTTGCGCCGTGTTCATGTGGGACAAATCACATCTCCTAATTGTTCGGTGAGCTTGGCGTTTTCCCGATAATCGACCGGGCAATCGATCACGCTCACGGTGTTATCGGCCAACGCGCGCTTTAAAATAGGCAGCAGATCGGCGGCGCGCTCCACGCGGTAGCCCTTGGCGCCGAACGATTCGGCGTATTTTACAAAATCCGGATTGCCGAAGCGGCAGTGCGACACGCGCTGAAAACTATTCATCTGCTTCCACTCGATGAGTCCGTAGGAATTATCCGTCCAAATCAAGACAACCAGCGGCGTCCCCACGCGCATGGCCGTCTCGATCTCCTGCGAGTTCATCATGAAACCCGCGTCGCCGGTCACCGCCACCACGGCGCGCTGACGATTGGCCAACCGCGCGGCCACCGCCCCCGGCACGGCGATGCCCATGCTGGCGAAGCCGTTGGAAATAATACACGTATTCGGATACTCGCAGCGAAACATGCGCGCCATCCACATTTTATGCGCGCCCACGTCGCAGATCACGATATCCTCCAAGCCCAGCGCGGTGCGCAGATCCCAAATGATTTTTTGCGGCTTGAGCGGAAAACTTTCATCGGCGCGGTGGCGACGCATCTCTTCCGACAACGCCTCGCGCAGCGCCCGCATCGGGTAGGCCATCGAAGAGGGCGCACGCCTCGCCATGGACGGCGAGGCTGGACTTTCGCGCAAAACAGGGATAGCGTCGCGCGAAAGTTCGCGGCGCGGCGCCGCCAGATCGGCGATGCGCGTCAGACTGAGCTGGATATCACCGACCACGCCTACTTCCACGACGTAGCTCGCGTCCACTTCCGCCGGACAGGTGTCGATGTGGATGATCTTGCGGTCGCGCGTCGGATGCCACAGATAAGGATGGTACTCGACCAGATCATAACCCACGCAGATAATTACGTCGGCCTGCTCGAATCCGCAACTCACGTAATCGCGCGCCTGCAACCCCGCGCTGCCCAGGGCCATCGGATGCTTGAACGGGATCACGCCCTTGGCCATGAAGGTGTTGGCCACCGGTATATGCAGCCGCTCCGCGAATTCGGTCAACTGTTGCGAGGCGCGCGCGCGCACCACGCCGTTGCCGGCCAGCACCATGGGATTGCGCGCCGCCGAGATCACATCCGCGGCGGCCTGCACGCGGTCGGCGGGCGGCTCCGAAGTAGTGGCGAATTGCGCGCGCAACGGCGCGTCGGCGACGTCCATGGCGGCGACGTTTTCCGGAAAATCGATAAAACACGCGCCCGGCTTCTCGGTCTGCGCCAGCTTGAACGCCTTGCGCACCACCTCGGCGGTGATCTCCGGCTCCAGAATCTGCGTGGCGTACTTGGTGATGGGCTGGAACATGTCCACCAAGTCGAGCACCTGGTGCGATTCCTTGTGCAGGCGGTTGGTCGCCGCCTGCCCGGCGATGGCCACCAGCGGCGCGTGATCCATGTTGGCGTCGGCCACGCCGGTCACCAGATTGGTGGCGCCCGGCCCCAAGGTTGCCAAACACACCCCGGCCTTGCCGGTCAGGCGCCCGTAGACGTCGGCCATGAACGCCGCGCCCTGCTCGTGGCGCGTGGTGATGAAGCGAATCTTGGAATCGAGCAGCGCGTCCATGATCTCCAGATTCTCCTCGCCGGGAATGCCGAAGATATACTCCACTCCCTCGTTTTCCAGGCAACACACCAGCAGCTTGGCGGCCTTCATGGCGCTCCCGTGCAAAAAAGGCGTCGATGGATATCAGTTTTCCGCATAATCTTTTATGCTATATCCCAGCAATAACAATGCCTAAAAGGAGCGCCCATGACCGACGAAAAAATCACCCTGACCCAGTTTCTCAACCAGCAATATCTGTGCGAATCGCTCACACTCAAGGAAGTGCACACGTTGCTGGATTATACCGAGCTGGTGCACTTTAACAAGAAAGACGTCATCGCCGACATCGGCGAGGTGGGCGAGGCGCTGTACTTCGTGGTCAAGGGCGAGGCCGCGCTGCTCTACGAGGAAGGCGGCCAGGAGATCGAGGTGGGCAGCATGAAGGAAGGCGAGCTGATGGGCGAGATGTCGTTCTTCGATCGCCAGCCGCGTCTGGTGCGCATGCGCGCCATGAGCAACGACACGCAACTACTGAAACTCACGCGCGCCAAATACCAGCGCCTGCGCGTGGAACATCCCTACATCGCGGTGAACCTGCTGGAGCACGCCATCATCAGCCTCGACCACCTGGTGCGGCGCGTCAGCATGGACGTGGCTACCTTCTCGCGCTACGTCTACGGCACCGGGCCGAAATAGGGGCCGAAATAGCGCGCCGCACCCCAACATGGCGCGGCGGATAAATATATGTAAAATATGTTTTCATACATATTTTACATACTCAATCCATGAAAAAGATCACGGCCACTGAACTCGTGCGCAACATGCGCCAGGTGCTCGACCACTTAAGCACGGGCGAGGAAGTCATCATCGAGCGCAACCACCAGCCCGTGGCGCGCCTACATGTGGCGCCCGCCGACGTGGCGGACATCACCGGCGAGGCGCCCGTCTATCTCTCGCCGGTTACGTTGGCGGAACTCAAATTCGGCGTCGATATCACGCTCGACCCCGCTACCGCCTGCTTACCCAAAACCGCAAGGATTTCGCGGGCATTCCGGGCCTGGACTTGGCGCTGATTTAATAACGACAACGATCATCTTACAACGCCCCGTAGGAATGCAGTCCCGATAGAAAGATATTCACGCCGAGAAACGCGAAGGTGGTGACGAGCAGCCCCACCACCGCCCACCACGCCATCGGCGCGCCGCGCCAGCCCTTGGTGAGGCGCATGTGCAGCCACGCCGCGTAGTTGAGCAGGATAATCAGCGCCCAGGTCTCCTTCGGATCCCACGACCAGTAGCCGCCCCACGCCTCCGCCGCCCACAGCGCGCCCAGAATAGTGGCGAGCGTGAAGAAGAAAAATCCCAGCGCGATGCTCTTGTACATCACGTCGTCCATGATTTCCAAACTCGGCAGGCGCGTCGCCAGCGCGCCGTGCGGACGCAAGCGTTCGGCGCGCGCGCGCAACAGATAGGCGACGCCCACCATGGCGGCCAGCGAGAACGCGCCGTAGCCGATGAAATTGGCGGGCACGTGTATTTTCATCCAATAGCTTTTCAAGGCCGGCACCAGCGGCTGAATCACGTGCGCCTCGCGCCCGAACGTGTACCACAGCACGAAGCCCACCGCGGCGCTGATCACGAGCAGCACGAACGCGCCCAATGAGCGGGTGTTGTAGCGCCCTTCATAGTAGAGATAAAGCAGCGCGGTGATGACCGAAAATAAAATGAAAACTTCGTATAAATTACTGACCGGAATATGCCCGACGTCGATGTGAATCAAATACGATTCGCGCCAGCGCACGAACAATCCGACCAGGCCCATGGCCGCCGCCGACCAGGTGAGGATGCCGGCGACGCGCGTGGTGAAATCGGAGCGCATGAACAATCCGGCGAAGTACGCGAACGTGGCCATTACGAATAGCGCGCTCATCCACATGATCGCGGATTGGCTGGAGATCAAAAATTTCAAAAAGAAATTTTTCTCGGCGGCCGCCAAATCGGCGCCGTACAGCGTCACCGCAAGCAGGCTCAACGCCGCGACGCTGAGTAAAAGCGCACGCGCCGGTTTCCAGTGCCATCCGAGCGCGATGAACAGCGGCGTCACGCCCAGCAGGATGGCGATCTCGTAACCGTCCAGCAGCGCGCCGTAGCGATACAGCACGAACGCCGCGCCGCCGATCAGCAGCGCCGCCCACACCCAATCGAACGGACTCAAGGTTTTAAGGAAAGGCCGCTTGGCGAACCCGTCCAGCATGACATCTTGCGATACCGACATGGCGTAACCTCTTTGTTAATTACTTGAAGGAATCCCTGAGTAGATTAAAGATCCCTTAATTGCTTCGGGCCTGCCAGTAACTGGGTGGCGGGCATGGTTTGCAACGGCGAAAACGACGATGCCGCCGTCTTCGGCCCGATAAAAAAAGCGAGAACGGAAATCCCTTAATAATAACGCGGCGCGTATTGGCCGGCGCTGGTGAACCGGCCACTGGAAACGCAAGAGCACGCGCAGTCGCTTCCTCAACGGCTAATGCGAACCGCTCACCCAACCCACTACGCGCTTCATTATAAAAGGCGATTTCGGCAAGAAATTCTCGCCGCGCCGCGGTGATAAAGCGCGCGCGCCTCACCGAGTAATATGCTTGGCTTCGGCAAAAACTTCTTCGGCTGAAAATGTTTTTCCGCCGTCACGCTCATACGCGGCAACACGGTTTTCAATCTCGATGCGCCATGCGTTTTCAATCTCGGCAAGAGAACCGTTCTGCAGTGACTCCAGAAGCACTTCCGCAAGCCGCGCACGCTCATCGGGAGATAACATACGCGCTTGTTGCTCAACATCGGCAAGGGATACGGACATGGCTATACTCCGCAAGCATGAATGCTGAATTCTACATCCCGGCGTCGGCGTTGTCATGCCTGAAACGCGCTTCCAAACCTTGCCGCAGGGCGTCGAATTCCTTGGCGAAGCCGAGGCGGTCGCGCTGGCTGGAGCCCGCGAAAATTACGCGCGTCGCGCCCGCGTCGCGGCTTGCCAGCGCCCACAGGCGCCGATGCGGCACGTAAAACATGATGAACACGCCCACCAGCAGCAGGGCGAACCCCAAATAGACGACATTTTTACCCGGCGCGCGCGTGATTTGCAAGCCGGAAAACTGCACGTGCTCGAAATCGGTCAGCTGTAAATAATATGGCGCGCCGTATTGCGGCATGACGCCCAAGGCGTTGAGGGCATCCTCGAAAAACTGCGGGCTGTCCTGCTGCGCCGCGCCCTCCTGAGCGAGCACTTTGCCGTAGACGATGCGCAGCGCTTCCTGCAGTAAATCGGCGTAAGTCTGCACCGCCTGTTGGCGATCCGGCGGGATATTGGCGCGCAGGTAGCTCACCACGCCCTCGAATCCTTCCTCCCCGAAACGCTCCAACAGGCGCTGCATGATGTCGGCCATGGCCTTGCGTATCTTAGGGTTGTTTTCGCCGGCGCCGCCTTGCAGCGAAAGCTGCGTCACTTGCACAGCGGCGTCTTGCAGTATTTGCCGGTCGCGCAGCGCGGCCAGGAAGCGCATGAAGCGCTCGACGCCGCCTTGCGCGTCCGCCGGAATGTGCACGTAGCTGTATTCTTCATTGATGCTTTCGCGCACGCCGCTGATGAAAAACAGCCGTCCGTTTTGCTCCACGGGCTGCATGAAATTTTCATACTCGAGAGCGATGCCGTCGGCATTGCGCACCTTGAACACGAAGCTCGGCCCCAGGTCGCGGAATTTCTTGCCCGACTCCGGCGGCGCGGGCTTGACGTTATACAATTTGAAATCGCTGAACTCGAGCGTGAGTGGGCCCTGCGGGCTGTCCAGCTTTACGCTGTCGTTGACCACGCCACGCACCTCGCGCGCCGTACCCTGCGCCGTGAGCGGCCAGGCGCGCAGCGTGAGCTTGGAACCGCCGTCACCGAAATTGGCCTGATAAACGGCATAGCCTTTATACAGCAGCGGATGATTGACGCTGATGGTGCGCGCGAGCGGCGCGTCCTGTTCCGGATCGTAAATCACCAAATCGCTTTCGAACGACTTCGGCTGGCCGCCGGGATAGTGCTCGATGCGAAAGTCTTTCACCTCCACGGCGAATGGTAATTCTTGCAGCAGATAACCGTCGCGCAGGCGCAGTTCGATGAACTTGGCGGTGCTGCCTTCGGGAATGTTCACCACGCCGCGAAACGAGGCATTGCCGGCCGGCAGACGGCTGATGGCGGGCACTTGCGACACCGGCAGCACGCGCGTTTCCACCTTGACCTTGCCGCGCGCCTCGTCGAGCTTGAGCGGCACGTTGCCGTCCAGCAGGCCGCCGATGCAAATCACCACGATGGCGACGTGCGCGAACAAATAGCCGAGGCGATTGGCGCGGCCCTTCATGGCCGCGACTAAAACGTGGTCGTCGTGCTGCTTGACGCGCGCGCGGTAACCGTGGGAATTAAAGTATCGTTGCAGCGCCAGCGCCACGTCGGACGGCGCGCTTGCGGCATTGAAAGTCGCCGTGAGATGGAAATTTTGCAGCGATTTCGCGGTGACGTTGTCGCGGAAATTTTTCATGTCCCGCAGCATGGACGGCGCGTTGCGGTACACGCACACACTGGTGGACACCAGCAAGAAGCCCATGATGAACAGGAACCACGGCGCGCTGTACACGTCGTACAGACCGAGCGCCTTGTACACCTCGAACCAGAACGAACCGAACTTGATGATATAATTTTGATAAGGTTCGTTCTGCTTCAGCACCGTGCCGATGACCGACGACACCGCGATCACTACCAGCAGCGTGATGGCAAGGTTCATGGAACCCAGAAATTCCAATAGAATTGCGCCGGTGGAACGCGGCTGCGCGCGGGTATTCAAAGACGGGCCTTTACTTCACAAAGCTGTATGATGTGCTCAGACCGGGTACACCCGACCCAAAATTTAGTAATTATACACTACAGCGCTTAAGCCTTGCCGCATACCTTCGACAACCGCCTCTGCCAACGCGCCGCATTCCTAACCGGGGCGCACACGCTCGCCCAGTGCCCGCCCGACACCGGTCGCGAGGTGGCGCTGGCGGGCCGTTCCAACGCCGGCAAGTCGAGTGCCGTCAACGCCATCACCGGCCTGGGCGCGCTGGCGCGCGTCAGCAAAACGCCGGGGCGCACGCAGCAAATCAACTTTTTTACATTGGACGACAGCCGCCGCCTGGTCGATCTGCCCGGCTATGGCTATGCCGCCGCCCCGGAGCGGCTCAAGCGCCACTGGCAACAGACCGTGGAGCAGTATTTACAGAGCCGCCGCTCGCTGCAGGGTCTACTACTCAGCATGGACTGCCGCCACCCGCTCAGCGCCGGCGATCTGCAAATGCTCGACTGGTGCCAGGCGGCGCGTATGCCCGTGCATATTTTATTGACCAAGGCCGACAAACTCAGTCGCGGGGCGGGCGCGGCCAGCCTGCAACAGGTACGCGCGACGCTGCGCAAACGCTACGGCGCGGCGAGCGAATTGCCGGAGGTGCAATTATTTTCCGCGCTCAAGCGCCATGGCGTGGAGGAGGCCCGGCAACGCTTGGCGGAATGGTTAGAGCTAAAGGAGTGAGCCCGCCGCTCCTGCGCATCCTGCGACGTGCAGGGATGCATAAGTGTCGCGGAAAGGCAGGATGCCGTGAGCGATCGCCCGCGGCATTCGTGCATCCCTGTACAGCAAAAAAAAGCCCCGCTTCTAAGGGGGGAAGAGGCGGGGCCAAAAGTAAACCCGGGTTGGGGACACCGGGTCACCCGTTCAGGGAGAAAAACGGGGAGCACATTGTTGCGCTCTGTGGAGTAAGACCGGGGGCATTTGGAAAAGTTCAGCGAGATGCCGGTATTTTAATAAAATTAAATAAAATCAATGACTAATTTTCGCATCGGCATACAGTCGCCAAAATTTTGACGGCCCAGCTAATGTGCCTCGTCCCAATTGTTGCCCACCCCAATATCCACCACCAGCGGCACGGACAGGCTGGCGGCGCCGATCATGTGCGCGCGGATGGCGGCGGTGGCGCTGTCTACGGCTTCCGCCGCGACCTCGAACACCAGTTCGTCGTGCACTTGCATAATCATGTTGGCGTCGATGCCGCTCTCATGCAGCCAGGCGTGCACGCGCAACATGGCGAGCTTAATGATGTCCGCCGCGGTGCCTTGCATGGGGGCGTTGATGGCGGTGCGCTCGGCGTATTGACGGCGCTGGGCGTTGCGGTCATTGATATTCGGCACGTAGAGGCGCCGCCCCAGCACGGTCTCGACGTAGCCTTGCTTGCGCGCCTTGGCGCGGCTGTCGTCCATGTACGCCTTTACGCCGGGATAGCGCGCGAAATAGCGATCCACGTAGTCCTGCGCGGACGCGCGGTCGGTGCCCAATTGGCGCGCCAGCCCGAACGACGACATGCCGTAGATCAGTCCGAAGTTGATGACCTTGGCGGCGCGGCGCTGATCGGGCGTGACGCGCTCGCGCGGCACGCCGAATACCTCGGCGGCGGTGATCTTGTGGATGTCCTCGGCTTGGCCGAAGGCGTTCAGTAGCCGCGTATCGCCGGACAGGTGCGCCATGATGCGCAGTTCGATTTGCGAATAATCGGCGGCGAGAATTTTATAGCCAGGCGCGGCGATGAACGCTTGGCGAATACGCCGTCCCTCCGCTGAGCGGATCGGAATATTTTGCAGATTCGGGTCGCTGGAGGATAGCCGCCCGGTGGCGGTGACCGCCTGGTGGTAGCAGGTGTGCACGCGCCCGGTCGCCGGGTTGATCTGTTCGGGCAGGCGGTCAGTATAAGTGGATTTGAGTTTACTCAGCGCGCGGTGTTCGAGAATCAGGCGCGGCAGCGGGTAGTCGAGCGCCAACTCCTGCAACACCGGCTCGGCGGTGGAAGGTTGGCCCTTGGGTGTTTTTTGCAGTACCGGCAGGCCGAGCTTGTCGTAGAGAATTTCCTGAATCTGCAACGGCGAGCCCAAGTTGAACGGCTGTCCGGCCTCCCTGTGCGCCTGTTGTTCGATGTCTTGCATACGCGCCGCCAGCTCGCCGCTTTGGCGGCGCAATTGCTCGGCATCGACACGCACGCCGGTGCGTTCCATATGCATCAGCACCTCGATGAGCGGCATCTCGATGGCGCGTAAAATATGTTCCAGTTTGGGTAGCGCCCGCACCTTGGGCCACAGCGTCTGGTGCAGGCGCCAGACGAGGCCGGCCTGCTCGGCGGCGCACGCGCCTGCTTGCTCGACAGCGATCTCGTTGAAGCTCAGCGCGCGCGCCCCTTTGCCGGCGATGGCCTCCAGCGGATGCGCGCGACCGTCGAGATATTTCTGCGCCAGCGAATCCAGGTCGTGGCGCGTGGCGGTGCTGTCCAGCACGTAGGATTCGAGCATGGTGTCGAACGCCGCGCCCGCCAAATGAGTATCGTGATTGGCCAACACGTGCATGGCGAATTTCAGGTCATGGCCGAGCTTAGGCCGCGCACTGTTTTCCAAGAACGCACGCAGGCGCTGCAACACGGCGTCGCGTTCGAGTTGCGCGGGCGCGCCGGCATAGTCGTGTGCGAGCGGAAGATAGGCGGTGCGCAACGCAGCATCCTTTTCGATCACGGCAAAGGCCAGGCCGACGATCTCGGCATGCATGTAATCGAAATTGTTGGTGGCGAGGTCGAAGCACAGCCACTCGGCCTGTTCGAGTTTGCCTGCCCATTCTTCGAGTTGCGTAGGGGTGGTGATGATTTCCGGGGATGGGAGGTCTACAGCCGGCGAGGAGTGAGGAGTAGGGTGGGATGTGTTGCTCCTCACTCCTCCCTCCTCACCCCTCACCGGCGCAGCCGCCCCCCCCACGCCTAACGCTTCACTCTTCACCGATTCTATCTCTTTAAGCCAATTTTTGAATTCCAGCTCCTTGTACAACTCGCGCAGCGCCGCCGTGTCCGGCGCGCGCGGGCGCAGATCGGACGGCTTCAACTTGAGCGGCACGTCGCACTTCACGGTGAGCAGCGCGCGCGACACCGGCAGTTGCGGCAGCGCGGCGCGTAGGTTCTCGCCCACCTTGCCGCCGATCTCGGAGGCATGTTCGATGATGGCGTCCAGCGAGCCGTATTGCTTAAGCCACTTCACCGCGGTGCTCGGCCCCACCTTGGCCACGCCCGGCACGTTGTCGACGCTGTCGCCGACCAGTGCCAGATAGTCGATGATGCGCGCGGGGGGTATGCCGAACTTGTCGATCACGCCCTGCGGGTCGAGCACGGTGTTGGTCATGGTGTTGATCAGCGTGATGCGCTCGTTGACTAGTTGCGCGAGATCCTTGTCGCCCGTGCAGATCAGCACCCGCATGCCCTGCGCGGCGGCCTGGCGGGCCAGCGTGCCGATCACGTCGTCCGCCTCCACCCCCTCCACCGCCAGCAGTGGCAGACCCATTGCATGTATAATGGCGTGCAGCGGGGGAATCTGCACGCTCAGCTCGTCCGGCATGGCGGGGCGGTGCGCCTTATAGGCGGCGTAGAGATCGTCGCGAAAGGTTTTGCCCTTGGCGTCGAACACCAAGGCCACGTACTCCGGGTGGTAATCGGCCAGCAGTTTGCGCAGCATGTTCACCACCCCGTACACCGCCCCGGTGGGCTGACCGCGCGAGTTGGTGAGCGGCGGCATGGCGTGAAAGGCGCGATATAGGTACGACGAGGCGTCGACCAGCATCAGCGATTTTCCGGAGGCCGGGGCGTTAGCGGATTCGGGTATCATTGGTAGGAATCGGATCGGATAAATACACTGATTATGAACGAACCACGCAAGTTTGCCCACCGGGCCATTGACGACAAACAACTCACCCGCGAAGCCTGGAAGATTTTCCAGATCACGGCGGAATTCACCGAGGGCTTCGAGCAGCTCTCGCAAATCAAGCCCTCGGTGACCATGTTCGGCTCGGCGCGCACCGAACCCGGCCATCCTTACTATCAACTCGCGGAAGAAATCGCGCGCATGCTGTCCGACGCCGGCTTCACCGTGGTGAGCGGCGGCGGCCCCGGTCTCATGGAGGCCATCAACAAGGGCGCGTACGCAGGCAAATCGCCGAGCGTGGGATTGAACATCATCCTGCCGCACGAACAGCGCGCCAATCCGTACCAAGACATCTCACTCAACTTCCGGCATTTTTTCTCGCGCAAGGTCATGTTCGTGAAATACGCCTCGGCCTACGTGATCCTGCCCGGCGGCTTCGGCACGCTTGACGAACTCGCGGAAATCCTCACGCTGGTGCAGACCGGCAAGGCGCGCCGCATCCCCATCATTCTGGTGCACTCGCCGTTTTGGAAGGGCCTGATCGACTGGTTCAAGCAAACTCTGGTGCCGGAAAACACCATCAGCGCTTCCGATCTGGATTTATTGCAACTACTGGACAAGCCGCAAGACGTAGTAGATGCTATCTTCAACCACTACGAGTACACGGGCGTCGCGCCCGCCGCCGCGGAACAAGGGATTTTAATTTAGTTGACGGTGAACGGTGATGAGTTATGGGTAATGGGCTTTTACCCATAACTCATCACCGTTCACCCATTACTTATTACTGTTTACTCATTACCATTTAGTCGCTAATCTAAATTTTAAGAACATTAAGGAAACCCTATGCGTACCCCTATGCGTTTACTCCTCTTACTGACCGCCGCGCTGGCCGCGCCGCTGCCTAGTATGGCGCAGGAACCGGCTCCCGATGCCGCGCCGCCGGAGACCGTGCCGGAAGGCGCCATCGCCCCGCCCGACGCGGAAACCGGCCTCGCGCCCGCGCCGGAACCGCCGGACATTCCCCAGCAAGTGCAGAGCGGCGAAGCCCTGGAGCCGGAAGTCACCATCATTCAGCGCGAGCAGGAAACCGTGGAGGAATACCGCATCAACGGCCAGCTCTACATGATTAAAATCACGCCCAGCGCCGGCCCGCCTTATTACCTCGTTGACGTCAAGGGCGACGGCAACTTCGAGCGGCGCGGCAACGATATCGTCTCGGAAACCTACGTACCGCAGTGGGTATTATTTAGCTGGTAACGACTCGGCGCTTAGACAGCACCGGGCCGCCATAATTTATGTCCGTTTACACCCGCATCGAGCCGCACGAACTCGAGGAGTTTCTGCGCAACTACGCGCAAGGCGACCTGATCGACTATGCCGGCATCAGCGCCGGCATCGAAAACACCAACTACTTCGTCACCACCACGCAAGGCCGCTTCGTGCTCACCCTGTTCGAGACCATGAACGCGCGGGAACTGCCCTACTTCCTCGACCTCATGGCGCACCTCGCCGAACACGGCGTACCAAGCGCGCACCCGGTCGCCGACAGACAAGGCCATTATTTACAAACGCTGAAAAACAAGCCCGCCGCGCTGGTGCAGCGCCTGTCCGGCGGCGCCGTCGAACATCCCTCACCCGCCCAGTGCGCGGCGCTGGGCGCGGCGCTCGGCCACCTGCATGTCGCCGGCCTGTCTTTTACCGGCCAGCGCGCCAACGACCGCGGCCCGGCGTGGTGGAAAACCACCGCCGTGAAAGTACTGCCTTTCTTAAGCGACGCCGACGCCGAATTACTCAGCGCCGAACTGCATTTCCAAGCGCAAGCGCGCCGGTCCGAACTGCCGCGCGGCGTCATCCACGCCGACCTATTCCGCGACAACGCGCTGTTCACGGGCGACACCCTCACCGGCATCATCGATTTTTATTATGCATGCAACGACGTGCTGCTCTACGACGTCGCGGTTACCGTCAACGACTGGTGCAGCACGCCCGACGGCGCATTGAACGATGCCGCGCTGCGCAGTTTGTTATCCGCCTACCAACGGCAGCGCGCCTTCCACGACGATGAACACCGCGCCTGGCCGCTGATGCTGCGCGCCGCCGCGCTGCGCTTCTGGCTGTCGCGCCTGCACGACCTGCACTTCCCGCGCAAAGGCGAAATCACCCACACCAAAGACCCCGACGTGTTCAAAAGAATTTTGTTGCAGCGCCGCGCGGAACAGCACAGCGTATTGCCGGTGTAGCGACGCCTCGATGCAATTCATGCTATAGTTATTGCATCCACAGAGGTGTGCGTACCAATGATCTACACGATTAAAGCGGTCGTTCATCCAGGCGAAGAATCGGGCTTCGTGGCCGAGTGCCTGGAACTGCCCGTGGTCACCCAGGGCGCCACGCTCGACGAAGTAACGCAAAATCTGCGCGAGGCGAGTGCACTGCATCTCGAGGGTGAAAACCCGGAGGAACTGGGACTTTCTCCCAACGCACCCATTCTTGTGAACTATGAGATGGCGCCGCTGCAGCATACCTAAACTGCGGCGGTCAAGCGGCAAAGAAGTCATCGCTATTTTCCGCCGCCTCGGGTTCGAGGTCGTCTCACAGAAAGGCAGTCACATCAATTTAGTTAGTTAGATCGTCGCCAACGGGCGAACGTCAAATTCTAACAGTTCCTAATCATCCTGAACTGGACACCGGCACATGCCGGGCAATTCTGCACCAAGCCGCGCGGTACATTCCGCTGGCTGAGTTGCAATCTCATTTTTATAGTTAGCAATCAGTTCGACGAAACAGAATCCAGTAAACCCCCAATAAACCCTCTTACGTTTTAATCTTCAATAGCACCGCCTCGATGTTGTTTTGCTTGAGGCGCGCGCGTACGGCGTTTAGTTCGTTTAGATTTTTGTACGGGCCGATGTGCACGCGGTGCCACGTGTCTTTGTTGTTGACGGTGACGGTTTGGATGCTGGCCTCGACGCCGAGCAGCGTGAGACTGGCCTTGAGGCGATCGGCCTCCGCGAAGTTTCTGAACGAACCCGCTTGCAGAATATACGTGCCGGGTTGCTCGACCTGCGCTGCGTCTTGCTGTGTCTTGCCGGATATTTCTTTTTCCGGCACCGCCACTTCCATTTCCGGCAATATGGTGTAGAAATCGAAGCGCGGCTTGGCCGGCGCGGGCGCTTCCGGCGGCGCGGATTGCGGCGCTTTAGGAGCCGCGCGCGTAGCGGCGGGCTTGACCGGTGCGTGCTGCGCCCCGTCGCGTGCGGGCTGTGCGCCCAGGTACACGAGCAGCGCGATGAGCAGGCCGGGCAGCAAACCGATCAGCAGCCACATCCAGCCCGGCGCTTGCGCGGCGGAGGATTTGCGGCGCGCCACGCTTTTGTAGTCGCGCGCCATTTACATGGTCTCCGGCGCGGACACGCCGACCAACGCCAAGCCGTTGCGCAGCACTTGACGCGTGGCTTCTAATAAGCAGAGCCGCGCGTCGCGCAGCGCGGCGTCGTCCACTAAAAACATGTGCGCATTGTAGTAAGTGTGGAAGTCGTTGGCGAGTTCGCGCAAGTAATAGGCGAGCTGGTGCGGTTCGTAGACGCGCGCCGCCTGCTCCACCGTTTCCGGGTAGCGCGACAACGTGAGCAGCAGGCGCTGTTCATGTTCCTCGCTTAACAAGTGCAGCGACGCGCGCCCGTGGCGCTCGTCCCACGTGAACCCGCGCTCGCCGGCCTGGCGGAACACGCTGCAAATGCGCGCGTGCGCGTATTGCACGTAGAACACCGGATTTTCATTGCTGCGCGATTTGGCGAGTTCCAGGTCGAAGTCAAGGTGTTGATCGCTCTTGCGCATGATGTAAAAAAACCGCGCCGCGTCGTTGCCGACCTCGCGGCGCAGATCGCGCAGCGTGACGAACTCGCCCGCGCGCGTCGACATTTGCGCGCGTTCCTTGCCACGATACAAAATCGCGAACTGCACCAGCAGCACGTCCAGCTTGGAGGCGTCGCAGCCCAGCGCGCTGAGCGCGGCCTTGACGCGCGGGATGTAGCCGTGATGATCGGCGCCCCACACGTCGATGATGCGCGCGAAGCCGCGCTCGATCTTGCCGAGATGGTAAGCAATGTCGGAGGCGAAATAGGTGGTCTGGCCGTTTTCACGCACCACCACGCGGTCTTTTTCGTCGCCGTAGGCCGTGGAGCGGAACCACCACGCGCCGTCTTGTTCGTAGAGATCGCCGCTGGCCTTGAGGCGCTCAATGACGCGCGTCAGCGCGCCGTTTTCAGTGAGCGAACGCTCCGAGAACCAGGTGTCATAGTGCACGCCGAATTCTTCCAGGTCATTGCGGATGTCGACGAGGATGGTGTGCAGGCCGAGATCGAACACTTCGCGGTAGGTGTGATCGCCCAGCAAGGCCCTGGCGCGCGCGATGAGCGCGTCGATGTGCAATTCTTTATCGCCGCCGCCGTTTGCGTCGGCGTCGGGCGGCACGTCGGCGAACACCTGCGCGGCGGGGTGACACAGCGCCTTGCCGTATTCGTTTTGCAGGGCGCGCGCGATGTCGTAGACGTAATCACCCTTGTAGCCGTTGGAGGGAAAGGCGAAGCGTTCGCCGCATAATTCCAGATAACGCAGCCATACGCTGGTGGCGAGGATATCCATCTGGCGGCCTGCGTCGTTCACGTAATATTCGCGCTGCACCTTAAAGCCGACGGCGTCCAGCAAATTGGCCAAGGTGCTGCCGATGGCGGCGCCGCGCCCGTGGCCGACGTGCAGCGGGCCGTTGGGGTTGGCGGAGACGAACTCCACTTGTAGTGCGCGGCTCTGGCCGTAATGACCGCGCCCGTAGTCCGCGCCAGCGTCGAGAATTTCGGCGACCACGCCCTGGAACGCGGCGGGCGTGAGGAAAAAATTGATGAAACCCGGCCCGGCGATTTCAATCTTGGCGACGCGCGCGGAACGTTCCAGCCGGCCCGCGATCAACTCCGCCAGCTCGCGCGGCTTGCGCCGCGCGAGTTTGGACAAGCCGAGCGCTACGTTGCTGGCGAAGTCGCCGTGTTGTTTGTCGCGCGTGTGTTCCACATCGATCTGGACGTCCGCATCGGTAGGTAATACGTGTTCGCGCTTTAGACTGTCAACGGCGGCGGCTAATAGATTTTGCAGGTAGGATTTCATTGTTTCAGAGTCAGGTACAAGAGAAAAGTTAACCCATTAGTGACAAGGTTATTAAGGTTTAGGGGAACTCTGATTCATTCAGAGTTCCCTTCAATATGCATTCCATAATTATGTGCAGCTGGCGCGAGCATTGTATCTTTTCTCTTGCCTCTTTTCTCTTGTATCTGCCTTCAAATCATTTCCATCGGATCGACGTCCAGCGACCAGCGCACCTTGCGCGCGAGCTTGAGAGCTTCCAATTCCGGCAGCCAGGCCGTGAGAAAACGGTGCAGCGCGGCGCGTTGCGGGGCTTGCACCAGCAACTGCGCGCGGTAGCGGCCCGCGCGGCGCTCCATGGGCGCGGCCACCGGGCCGAATAGTTGCACAGCATGCGCCGCCGGCGCCTGCGCGTGCGCGGCGCGCAGGAAATCCAACGGCGCTTCCGCCTTGACCGCCTCGGCGCGCAGCAACGCCAGGTAGCTGTACGGCGGCAATTCGCTTAAGGCGCGCTCTTCCAGGGCGGTGGCGGCGAACGCGCCGTAGCCTTGGGTGATGAGCGTGCGCAGCAGCGGATGGTCGGGATGATGGGTCTGGATCAGCACCTCGCCCGGCTTGCCGGCTCTGCCGGCGCGTCCGGCGACCTGCACGATGAGTTGCGCCATGCGCTCCGCGGCGCGAAAATCCACACCGAACAGGCCTTGGTCGGCATCCAGGATCGCGGCCAGCGTGACGTTGGGCAGGTGGTGACCCTTGGCCAGCATTTGCGTGCCGATGAGAATTTGGCTGCGCCCGGCGTGCACGTCGTCCAGCATGGCCTGCATCGAACCCTTGCGGCGCGTGCTGTCGCGATCGATGCGCACGATGCCGGCGTGCGGAAAATGCCGCGCCAGGTGCTGCTCGACGCGCTCGGTGCCCTGCCCCACGGTACGCAGGTCGACGCACCCACATGCGGGACACTGCGCGTCCGCGGCGCGTTCCGCGGCGCAGTGATGACAACGCAAGCGGCGTTGCGTTTGATAAAACACCAGGCGCGCGTCGCAGCGCGCGCAGCTCGCCACCCAACCGCACTCGTGGCAGATCAGCATCGGCGCGTAGCCACGCCGGTTCAAGAACAACAATGCCTGGCCACCCTCGCCAAGATGGCGCGCGACGCCTTGCAGCAGCATGGGCGACAGTCCGCCGTCCAGGGTTTGGCGGCGCACGTCCAGGACGCGCATGACCGGCGCGCGGCTGGCGCCGGCGCGGCTTGCCAGCACCAGGCGGCGATAGCGCCCTTGCTGGACGTTGTAAAGACTCTCCAGCGACGGCGTGGCCGAACCTAAAATAATCGGCACATTGGCGCGGCGCGCGCGCATCACCGCCACGTCGCGCGCATGGTAGCGGAAGCCGTCCTGTTGCTTGAAGGACAAATCATGTTCCTCGTCGACGATGAACACGCCGGGGCGCGCCAGCGGCGCGAACACCGCCGAGCGCGTGCCGAGCACGATGGACGCCGTGCCGTCGCGCGCCGCCAGCCAGGCGCGCAGGCGCTCGCCGTCGCTCAAGCTGGAATGCATGACCGCCAGCGGCGCGCTGAAGCGCTCGCGGAAACGCTGCACCAGTTGCGGTGTGAGGCCGATCTCCGGCACCAATACCAGCGCCTGCGCGCCGCGCGCCAGCGCTTGCTCGATGACGCTCAGATAGACCTCGGTCTTGCCGCTGCCGGTGACGCCGTCCAACAGGAACGGCTGCGCCGCGTCCAAGGCCGCGCTCAGCGCCGCCACAGCGCGCTGCTGGTCGGCATTCAAGGGCGGCGGCGCGATCGACACAGCCGTTTCAATTTCCGTCGTTTTGCGCGGCGCGCGCACCGCCTGCGGCGGCTTACCCTGTCTCAGCGGCGGCGGCAAGGCGCCGAGTATCACCTCACCGAGCGGATGATGGTAATACGCGCCGGCCCATTGCATGAGCGCGAGCAATTCCGCCGGCAGCAACGCCGCGTCGTCCAGCGCGGCCAGCGCCGGTTTTAGGCGCGCGCGCGCCACCTGGCTGGTGGTGCTCAACTCGACCAGCACGCCCACGGTCTGCGTGCGCCCGAACGGCACGCGCAGGCGCGTGCCGGGGATGAGCGCGGTGCGAACACAATCCTTGGGTGGCAAATAGTCAAAGGTTTGGCGTAACGGCGACGGGACGGCCACGCGCAAAATGAGGGGAACGTCAGGCGGGCAATCGCTATCGGAAACAATGCGGTCTACGCTTCTTATCTTTTTTTGTAACTTAGCCGTCATGTCTCAGAAATATTTTATTAAAGCGCGCTAAGCTTCTGTGCATTATTGAATTTAACTAGTAATCCACAAAATATGTGGATAACTTTGTGGAAGAAACGTTGTAAAATGAGCTAAAACCGCGTAACAATGAGCTTGGAAACAAAATGTCTAGAAAATAGACGTTTCACTAAAATCTAATATTTTCAAATACATACAAAGGGGACGGAGATACCGTCAAAAGGTGTTCGACTGCTTTACATATAGATGGGCTTGGACTGTGTATAAGGGCATGTTTTTAGCGATTTCACGTAAAAAAATGCTAGCAAGACTAAGTGATTAGCGCTAATCATTGGATTCTTCTTGTAACAGTTTTGTCACAGCGGACAAATCGGCGCGACGCATCGGTTTGCCGTCCACGGGACTACGCGGCGCTTGGCGAATACCTTTCAACGGGAACACCGTCAAGTCTATGACGGTATCCCCGGCCATGAATCGGTAACCCGGATAGCCCACCGGGGCGCTGTCCGGGGCAAGGCGCAAATGGTGCTGCACGGTCTCGTAGGGGATGTCGTTTTGCATGAGCAACAACCCCACCTCTTCGGGCGTATCGGTGAACACGTGCAGACTCACATCCGAATGCGCGTGCGCGGTGCCGCTCAGCACCGATCCCACCAGCCGCGCATCGAACACGGCGAACAAGCGCATGGCCTGCAACGCCGCCACGCGCAGCGCACGCAGCCGCCGCGGCTGGCTGTGCGTCTGAAACAAGCGCTGGTAAGCGCCGAGCTCTTGTTCGATTTCTTCGTTGCGCGGCATGTTTTGCGTGGCGGACGCGCCGAGCTGCGCGGCGGCCTTGCGTTTGGCCGCGTAGTAGTCGCGGACGCCGTGCTCGGCCATGAGGCGCGCCGCTTCCATGGCGATGCGCTGGCGCATGTGTTTGTCTCGCATAGTGCGCATGAAGTTTCAGACATAGTGGTGGGTAATGGGTAATGGGTAATGGGTAATGGGTAATGAGTAAAGCCCATCACCCATTACCCATCACTGTTTACTCATCACTATATTCTCATCACCCTCTATCAAAACAACTGTTCCGGTAACCCACCCACGCCCGCGCCCAGCCCCAGCGTGGCATCCGCCGCCGGATCGGGCAGATGCCCGGCGCTGAAGTATTCAGGGATGGCGTCCGGATCGTTGTCGGCGGCCAGCCCGCCGGTGAGCGGATCGATGCGCGCCATGACCACGCCCGGCGGCGGTTCCGGGGTTTTCTCCGGTAAATCTTTTAAATAAATTCCCATAAAGTGCAGCCACATCGGCAGCGCCGCGCGGCCGCCGGTTTCTTTGTCACCCAACGGCAGATGCTGATCGAAGCCCACCCAGGCGGTGGCGACGATATCGCCGTTGAAGCCGCAAAACCAGGCGTCGCGCTGATCGTTGGTGGTGCCGGTCTTGCCGGCCAGGTCCTTGCGGCCCAATTGCAGGGCGCGGCGCGCGGTGCCGATGCGGATCACGTCCTGCATCATGGACGTCATCAGATAGGCATTTTCGGCGCTGATGACGCGCTTGGCGACATTGCCGGGCGCGGGCGTGTTGACCGGCGTGACGGTGACCGGCGGCGCGTCCGGTTGTCCCTCTTCGCGCTGGATAGCGGCGCGCAGTTCGTCCTCCGGGGTTTGCGGGACAGGCGCGTCGCACTCGGCGCAGGCCACGGCGGGTTCGGCCTGCATCAGCACCGCGCCGTCTGGGCCGACGATGCGTTCGATGAAATAGGGTTCCACTTGATAGCCGCCGTTGGCGAACACGGTGTAGGCGCGCGCCATTTCCAGCGGCGTGGCGACGCTGCTGCCCAGCGCCAGCGACAAGCCGCGCGGCAAGCGCTCCGGGTTGAAGCCGAAGCGCGTGGCGTAGTCGATAGCGTAATTGATGCCGATGGCGCGCAACACGCGGATCGACACCAGATTGCGCGAATGCGCCAGCGCGTCGCGCAGGCGCGTCGGGCCGTTGAACTTGCCGCCGTAGTTCTCCGGACGCCAAATGTCGCCCAGGTTGGCCTTGTCCACCACCACCGGCGCATCGTTGATGACGCTGGCCGGGGTAAATCCCTTCTCCAGCGCCGCGGAATACAGAAACGGTTTGAAGCTGGAGCCGGGCTGGCGATCGGCCTGCACGGCGCGGTTGAAGCTGCTCTGGTAAAAATAGAATCCGCCGACCAGCGCGGTAATGGCGCCGTCGCGCGGCGTCAGGGCGATGAACGCCCCCTGTACGGCGGGGATTTGGGTGAGCCGCCACTTTCCGTCCGGCATTTGCAGGACGCGCACCACGTCGCCCACTGCGAGGATATCGGACGCGCTCTTGGGCGCCGGTCCGCGGCGGTTTTCATCAATATAGGGCCGCGCCCAGGACAAACCTTCCCAGGGTATCTCCACCATGCCCTGGCGCCGGACATACACGCCGGCGCTCTGCGCACCGAGCCTGACCACCAGGGCGGGCGGCAGTCCACCGATCGTGGAGTGATCGGCCAGCAGCCGTTCCCATTGCGACGGCGTGGAAGCGCCGGACAGCTCCACGCGCCGCGCCGCTTTGCGATAACCGTGGCGCGTGTCGTACTCGATGAGCGCGGCGCGCAGCGCGGCGTTGGCGAGGCGCTGCGCGCGCGCGTCGATGGTGGTGTAAACCTTATAGCCGCCGATGTAAGCGTCTTCGCCATAGCGCCGCACCATCTCGGCGCGCACCATCTCCGCCACGTATGGCGCCTCCGCCTCGATCACCGGATTATGCCGGCGCGCGATCTCCGGCGTGGCTAGCGCGCTGCGGTAGGCCTGCTCGTCCAAGTAACCGAGGTTATACATGCGTTCGATGATGTAATTGCGGCGCTCCAAGGCGCGCGCCAGATTGACGATGGGGTTGTACTTGGACGGCGCCTTGGGCAACCCGGCGAGCATGGCCATCTGCGCGACGTTGAGCTGGTCGAGCGTGGCGCCGTAGTAAAACTGAGCGGCGGCGGCCACGCCGTAGGAACGGTTGCCCAGGTAAATCTTATTAAGGTACAGCTCCAGGATTTCATCCTTGCTCAGTTCGCTCTCGATTTTGAGGGCGAGCAGGATTTCCTTGAGTTTGCGCGTGTAGCTTTTTTCGGACCCGAGGAAAAAGTTGCGCGCTACTTGCATGGTAATGGTGCTGCCGCCCTGGCGCTTCTCGCCGGTTTTGACGAGTTGCACGGCGGCGCGCAGCAGGCCGTGGTAATCGACGCCGGGGTGCGTGTAGAAACGATCATCCTCCGCCGCCAGCACGGCCTGCACCATGGGCTTGGGCACGTCGGCGAACCTCACCGGGATGCGCCGCATCTCGCCGAATTCGCCGATGAATTCGCCGCCGCGCGCGTAGACGCGCAACGGCACTTGCAGTTGCACATCCTTGAGACTTTCGGTGGAAGGAAGCTGCGGCGCCAGATACAGGTAAACACCGCCGGCCAGCACCACGCCCAGGGTAAACAGCGCGAAGACGCTCGCCAAGGCGAGGCTGAACAACTTAAAGAATACTTTCATGGGACGGCGAAATGCTCAAAAGTAATATCTTACGTGATCTTAGACTAGCCAAAACTTCCGGGTTGCGTAGGAAAACGTGGGAAAAAGTATTGCTTTTCTCCGGCAATAAGGTACAGTTAGCTTAACATTTAA
>JBFLZV010000007.1:0-57504 GCA_040756035.1 Pseudomonadota bacterium | reverse complement strand
TTTGTTTCTTCTCAGTAACAGTGGAATAGAAGCGCAACGAAGCCCAAGAAGGAGAACCTTGCATGACCACAATGGATGACCGCGACGGCGTCATCTGGTTTGACGGAAAATTAGTGCCCTGGCGCGACGCCAAGGTGCACGTGCTCACGCACACCCTGCATTACGGCATGGGCGTGTTCGAGGGCATACGCGCCTATAAAACGGACAAGGGCGCGGCGATCTTCCGTCTCGACGCGCACATCGAGCGCTTGCTGCGCTCCGCGCATATCCTCGGCATGGCCATGCCGTTCGATAAAAAAACCTTGAGCGAGGCGTGCCGCGCGGCGGTGCGCGAGAACAAATTGGAATCGGCCTATATTCGCCCGATGTGTTTTTACGGCTCGGAGGGTATGGGTCTGCGCGCCGATAATCTCAGGGTGCACGGCATCGTCGCGGCGTGGTCGTGGGGTTCCTATCTCGGCGCCGAGGGCATGGAGAAGGGCATACGCATCAAGACTTCGTCGTACACGCGCCATCACGTCAACATCACCATGTGCAAGGCCAAGGCCAACGGCAATTACATGAATTCCATGCTGGCGCTGCGCGAGGCGCTGTCGTGCGGCGTGGACGAGGCGCTGCTGCTTGACGTGGACGGCTACGTGGCGGAGGGCAGCGGCGAGAATATTTTCATCGTGCGCGACGGCGTGCTGTACACGCCGGATTTGACCTCGGCGCTGGACGGCATCACGCGCGACACCATCTTCAAGCTCGCCGCCGAGATCGGTGTGGAGGTGCGCGAGAAACGCATCACGCGCGACGAGGTGTACATCGCCGACGAAGCCTTCTTCACCGGCACCGCCGCCGAGGTGACGCCGATCCGCGAATTGGACGGGCGGCATATCGGCAACAATGGGCGTGGGCCTATCACCGAGCGTTTGCAGTCGCTGTACTTCGATCAAGTGCACGGGCGGCGCAAGCAGTTTCCCGAATGGTTGACTTTGGTGTAAGCGGAGAGCGCCATGACGAACCCCGATAATCCCGTAATAGACGACGCCTTGCACGACCCGGTCACGCAGGCGCAGGGCAATGAGACCGTCGATAAAGCGAACGGGTACGCGCCGAGAAATGCGTGCGTGCGCTACGCGGAGCCGAACGCGCAGAATCGCTACGAAGTAACGCGCGCCGATCTGCCGTTGAATTGTCCGATGGACAGCATGAGCTTGTGGAATTCGCATCCGCGCGTGTACTTGCCAATCGAGGCGACCGGCGAGGCGAAGTGCCCGTATTGCGGAGCGGTGTACGTATTAAAGTGAGCGGGGAAACCGGCGCCGTGCTTATCGTCGGTCCGTCGTGGGTCGGCGATATGGTCATGGCGCAGAGTTTGTTCAAACTACTCAAACAACGGATGCCCGATAGCGCGCTCGACGTGCTGGCGCCGGCGTGGACGGCGCCGCTGCTCGCGCGTATGCCGGAGGTGCGGGATGTGATTGCGCAGCCGGTGGGACATGGGCAGCTGCGTTTACTGGGGCGCTATCGCCTGGCGCGGGACTTACGCGGGCGCTACCAACGCGCGATCGTGTTGCCTAACTCATTTAAGTCCGCGCTCATTCCTTTTTGGGCGCGCATTCCGCTGCGTAGCGGTTACGTCGGTGAATGCCGCTGGGGCCTGCTCAACGACGCGCGTCGCCTCGACAAAGCCAAGCTGCCGATGACCGTGCAACGCTTCGTGGCGCTGGGACTGGCGCGCGAGGAAGCGTTGCCGTCCGCACTTCCACAGCCTAAGTTCACGGTTACACAGGCAGGCGTTGGCGCCGCGCTCGCGCGTCTCGGTCTCACGCACAAGGCGCCGCTGCTCGCGCTATGTCCCGGCGCGGAGTACGGCTCCGCCAAGCGCTGGCCGCCGGAATATTTCGCCGAGATCGCGCGGAAAAAACTCGCGCAAGGCTGGTCGGTGTGGTTGTTCGGTTCGGAGAATGATAAATCCATCACGACGCACGTGCGCAACGTGGCGGGTGAGCAATGCGTCGACCTCGCCGGACGCACCACGCTGGCCGAGGCCATTGATCTGTTGTCGCTGGCCGATCTCGTCGTGAGCAACGACTCGGGACTCATGCACGTCGCCGCCGCGTTGGACCGCAAGCTCGTCGCCATTTACGGCTCTTCCGATCCCGGTTTCACGCCGCCGTTGAGCGACCGCGCGACGGTTTTATCATTGCGACTGCCGTGCAGCCCGTGCTTCAAGCGCGAATGTCCGCTCGGGCACACCAATTGTTTGCGCGAGTTGAAACCCGATCAGGTTTTAAAGACCATCGAACCATGCGCGTCTTGATCGTCAAAACCTCTTCGCTCGGCGACGTGCTGCACACGCTGCCGGCGCTCAGCGACGCCGCGCGCGCCGTGCCGGGCATCCGCTTCGATTGGCTGGTGGAAGAAGCCTTTGCCGAAATTCCGGTATGGCATCCGGCGGTGGATAGGGTCATCCCGGTGGCCGTGCGGCGCTGGCGCCAAAATCCGTTGCAAGGGTTTTTAAACGGCGAATATAAAAATTTTTTACGCGCGTTGCGCGCGCGGCGCTATGACAAAATCATCGACGCCCAAGGCTTGATTAAAAGCGCTTTACTGAGTTGCATGGCGCGCGGCGTGCGCGGCGGCTTGGATAGTTATTCCGCGCGAGAACCATGGGCGGCGTGGGCTTATCAAGAAAATTACGCTGTTCCCAAGGGCCAGCACGCCATACAGCGCGTGCGCCAATTATGCGCGGCGTCCCTGGGTTATACGCTCCCGGAAAATAATCTCGATTACGGCGTCGAGCGTGCGCGGTTTTCACCGTATCGTTATACGGATCGCTATATGGTGTTCCTGCACGGCACAACCTGGCGCAGCAAACAATGGCCGGAGACGTATTGGATGGAACTGGCGCGCCTGGCGCAGCAGGATGGATTCACCGTGCGCTTGCCGTGGGGCAACGAAGCGGAGCGCTTGCGCGCCGCGCGTATCGCGCAAGCGTGCCCGGGTATTCAAGTATTGCCGCGCATGAATCTGACCGAGACGGCCGCGGTGCTGGCCGGTGCGCAAGGCGTGGTCGGCGTGGACAGCGGCTTGGCGCATTTGGCGGCGGCGTTGGCCGTGCCCGGCGTGACGTTGTACGGCGCCACGCAGCCGGGTTTGACCGGCACGCTGGGCGCGGCCGCGCGGCACCTGCGCGCGGAGTTTGGCTGTTCGCCGTGCATGCAGCGCCGTTGTACTTACCGTGGAGCAAGCGACGTAACGCCTGCCTGTTACCAGACTATTCCACCCGCTAAAGTGTGGGAAACGGCAGCGGCGCTGATGAACACCGGAGAAATACGTGCCCATGCTCACTGACGCCATTGATTTAACCGCGCTGCAACGCACGCTGGTGATTAAATTGCGCCATCATGGTGACGTGCTGCTGACCTCGCCGCTGTGCAGCGTATTGAAAAACCACGCGCCGCACGTCGAGATCGATGCGTTAGTCTATCGCGACACGCAGGATATGCTGACACTGCACCCCGCTCTGGAAAATGTTTTCACCATAGACCGGGATTGGAAAAATCTAAATCCCATGCAGCGCCTCGGCGCGGAAATAAATTTATTAAAAACGCTCAAGCAGCGAAATTACGATCTAGTAATCCACCTCACCGAACATCCGCGCGGCGCGTGGCTGGCGCGTTTGCTTGGTATACGCCACAGCGTGGCGCGCGCCTACGAGAGACGCGGCGCGTGGTGGCGGCGCAGCTTCACGCATTTATATCCGGCGCCGCACAAGCCGCGCCATACCGTGGAGATACACCTGGATGCCCTGAGAAGACTGGGTATTTACCCAAGTATTGATGAAAGAAGGCTGGTGCTGATCGCCGGCGCTCACGCGGAAGACTTCGTGAGCGATGTCCTGGCGCAGCATGGCTTGACCGCAGGCGGCTACCTACACCTGCATCCCACCTCGCGCTGGTCGTTCAAATGCTGGACGATTGCCAATTATGCGGAATTGATTAATAGATTGCATAGCGCCGGCGAACGGGTCGTCATTACCGCCGCGCCCGACCAAAAAGAAATGGCCATGATTGATGCTATTAAAGAAAAATTACATCAACCCGCCGTCGATCTTGCCGGCCGGCTAAATCTGAAACAACTCGCCGCCTTGACGGCGCGTGCCAAGTGCTTTATCGGCGTCGACTCTGCGCCCATGCACATCGCCGCCGCCATGCAGACGCCGACCGTGGCGTTGTTCGGTCCGAGCGGCGATCAAGAGTGGGGCCCTTGGCAAGTGCGTCATAAAGTGATTGCGGAAAATTATTCATGCCGCCCCTGCGGCTTGGATGGCTGCGGCGGCGGCAAGGTGAGCGAGTGCCTTACCACTATCCCCGTGGCGCGCGTCTTCGACGCCGTCAAGGAAATCGCCGCTCTATGAAACCGTTGAGGCTTGCTCTGGTGCGGCAACGCTACACACCCGACGGCGGCGCCGAGCGCTTCATGGAGCGCGCCATGCAGTCGTTGCAAGCGCAGGGTGTGAGCGTCACGCTCATCACGCGCGCCTGGCGGGCGCAGGAAGGTATAAATTTACTGCGCTGCAATCCGTTCTACATCGGCAGCCTATGGCGCGACTGGGGCTTCGCCCGCGCCGTGCGACGCACACTGCAAAAACATCAATTCGATCTGGTGCAATCCCACGAACGCATCCCCGGCTGCGACATCTACCGCGCCGGCGACGGCGTGCACCGCGAATGGCTGAAACAGCGCATGCGCACGCTCGGTATCTTCGAAAGGTTGCGTATTTTTCTCAGCCCCTATCATCATTATGTAAAAGCGGCGGAGCGTGCACTGTTCCGCAGTCCGAGGCTGCGCGCCGTGATTTGCAATTCGCACATGGTGAAAAGTGAAATGCAGCGCTATTTCGCGCTGCCCGGGCACAAGCTGCATGCCATTTATAATGGTGTGGATGTTCAGGCCTTCAGCCCAGGGTTGAAGTGCCACCGTGATGCTGTCCGCAAACAGTTTTCCATTCCCCAGGAGGCCACACTGTTTTTGTTCGTCGGTTCCGGTTTTGAGCGCAAAGGTGTGCATAGGGTGCTGGAGGCGATGGCGCAGCTGCCGCTTAACGCCTATTTGATTGTGGTGGGTAGGGACAAGCGGCTCAAAAAATTCTTGCAGCAGACCAAAGCGCTGAAGATTGAGAATCGTGTGCGCTTTGTGGGCGTGCAATCCGATGTCAAGCCGTTTTACGGTGCGGCGGATGCCTTAGTGCTGCCTACGCTGTATGATCCATTTCCCAATGTGATTTTAGAGGCCATGGCCGCAGGTTTGCCGGTGATTACCAGCGCTCAGTGCGGAGCGGCGGAGTTGATTGAGCACGGCAGAAACGGTTACGTGTGCGATGCGCTGGACACACCGGCGCTGATCGAGTCCATGCGTGTGCTGATGGACGCCGGGATTCAAAAGCAGGTGGCCGATGCAGCACGCAGCACGGTGCTGCCCCTGAATCAGGAAGCGATGGTCGAGCAATTGGTGCAGTTGTATCAGGGATTGCTGGCGGGCTGATGCATATCGTTCACACCGAATCATCGCTCGGCTGGGGCGGGCAGGAGATGCGCATACTGGAAGAGGCCCGCGGCCTCATCGGCCGCGGTCACGATGTCCGACTTGCCTGCCCGCAGAAAGCGCGCATTTACACCGAAGCGGCCCGCTACGGTGTGCCCGTCCACGCTCTGCCCATCGGCCGTAAAAGTTTCAAGGGACTGCTGGCGCTACGCCACTGGCTGAAAATTCATCCTGTGGATGTCATTAACACCCACAGCTCCACAGATAGCTGGCTGGCCGCCCTGGCCTGTGTCAGCCTACATGGTGCACCGCCCATCGTGCGTACCCGGCATATCTCAACGCCGGTGCATAAAAATGCCGCTACCCGCTGGTTATATGGCAAAGCGGTAAAACACGTGGTGACGACTGGCGAAGCGCTCAGGCAAACCCTCATACGTGACATCGGGCTGGCACCTGAACGCGTGACCTCGGTGCCCACCGGTGTCGACACGGCCCGTTTCGTGCCCGGTGACAAAGCCGCTGTGCGACGCGTCCTGGGGCTCGATCCTGAAAAACACTACCTCGGTATCGTCGCCACCCTGCGCAGTTGGAAGGGGCACGGCTACCTGCTGGAAGCCTTCCATCAGCTTGCAGCCCCCGGTTGGCAACTTCTGATCGTTGGTGATGGCCCACAAAAAGAGCATCTGAAAAATAAAGTCAGCCAGCTCGGACTAGAGAGCCACGTGATTTTTACGGGTCAACAAAACAACCCGGAACAGTGGCTTCAAGCGCTGGACATATTCTGTCTCCCCTCCTATGCCAATGAAGGAGTGCCGCAGGCCATACTTCAGGCGATGCTCACCGAACTGCCGATCATTACGACCTCTGTAGGTGCCATAACGGAAGCTGTAAGCGACGGGAAAACAGCTTGTATCGTGCCGCCAAGGGATGCAACAGCGCTAGCTAGTGCCATAAAGGCATTAATAGAGAACCCTAGGCAATGTTCGGCCATGGGAAGCCAAGCACGAAAAGATGCCGAGCAACGATTCTCCTCCGGTATTATGTTGAGCAACATGGAGGCTATATTCGCACATCAAAGTGGAGTGCGGGCAGTAAATTGGATAGCGTGAGCCGATCACAGTTGGAGCACGAACCGGCTGGTTAATGTTGGATCGACCGTGATCCGTTCTTCCAATTCACTCGGGGTGAGATAGTCGATGCCCGCGTGCGCGCGTTTCTCGTTGTACACCTCCTCGATGAAGCTTGGCAAGTTTTCCAGAATGTCCGGGTATGTCTCGTAGTGGGCGAGATATGCTTCTTCCTGCTTCAGCGTCTTGATGAAGCTCTCGGCGAAGGCGTGTGGTGCGGCGAGCTCTTCTTCGAGTTCGCGGATTCGCCGGGCCTGCTCGATGGAGACGCCTTCGGGCTCGGCGATCGTCTCGATGCGGGCCTCCTGTCACGGCGCTCGAGCTGCACGCGCCATTTGTAGATCTGGCCGCGCACCAGGCCCTCAGGGTGGGCGAGATTCTCGGACGAGGCGCCGTTCAGATATTCCTGGACGATACGGCGTTTGTAGTCGAGGTCGTACTGCTGTCTGTCTTTCTTATACCGGCTTCTCCTGTCGCAAAACATCATAGGGAAAAAACCGGTTCGGGCTCTACGAGATAAGCTTAGGGCCTCCAGTTAACCGCCCGCAGTCCAAGCTGGGTCGTTAAGGGTCTCGGTGATGGCAAAGACGAGGTCTACAGCACAATATAACCTGTTACTCATGAGTCAGTAAGTAAGACGACACTCCCCGCTACGTCCCCGCCTCCTCAATAGGGGGCGGGATAGGGTGGGGATAGAGTAAACAGGGTTTTTACTCAGGACTCACCTCATTAACGTTAGTAGCTTTATTTTTTGGCTCCTGAGTAAGACTATAATGCAATTGCCCACAAACAACCATGGGTGCTGGTTACGTACCAAGGAACAATCGGGGAATTAATGATGCTAGCAATGTTTAAGCGCCCGGCGGAATTTATTCTGCTACTGGGGTTGGTGATAGTCCTGCCTCTGTTCGAGGCGCCGAAGAATCTGTTGTGGGGGGCGTGGATTGTAGTTTGGCTGTACCATCGGGTGCGAGACAAGGATTACGGCGGGCCTTGGGATGCCTGGGACAGCCTGATTGCACTGTTGATCGCATCGGGTTATGTGGTTGCGGCGTTTGCCGGTTTGCATAACAAAGAATGGGGTGGAGCCAACGATATCCTGCGTTACGGTAGCATCCTGTGGGCCCTCAAGCGCAGTGGGTATGGAGAAAGAGAATTCCGTTGGTTGATCGTAACCGTGATCATTTCCACCCTGATCGCATTGGGGGCCGCGCTTTGGAGCTTGTATGTGTCACACAGCCACGGAACCTTGAAGCTGCATTCCGTGGGGCATGTCAATCATAGCGCGATTTATCTTGCCATCAGTTACGGTATTGCATTGGCGGCGGTGATGGCCTTTTGGGGGCGGCTGGGCTGGGTGTGGCGTGTGGCGGGTCTTCTCGCTGTCGGTGTGTTTGCGGCAGGGGTGTTTGTTTCCCTCAGCCGCGGGGCTGTGGGCGCCATGCTTGTGCTTACATTTTTCATGAGTCTGGCGTGGTCAAGGAGATCGAAAGCTATTGCCGCCATCACCATGGCGGTTCTTATTGCAGCAGCGTCCATTGCCTATTCCAGCAAGGTGGGCGTGGTCACCAAGCACCAAGGTAATGTGGCTGCCGATGATGTGTTGTCACAAAGAGGGGAAATATGGAATGCGGCTGTGGAGGCATGGAAACGCTATCCTATCTTCGGTGTGGGCATGGGTAACTATAGCCAAATCAGTACGGAACGCATCAAGCAATGGGTCGAGGCCTCGGGGCGCACTTACGTGGCGAGCAACTATCTGAGTTATGCGCACGGCCATAGCCTATATCTCAACACCCTGGCTGAGCGTGGATTGTTCGGGCTTGGGGTGCTGGTAATGATGCTGTCGGCCTGGTTTTATTGGCTGCTGCGTTATCTGCCCGGCGCGCACGATGAGAATATGGCCTGGATGTTGTGGGGTGGCAGCCTCAGCGCATGGCTGGTGATAGTGGGCGTGGGAATGGTCAACACGACGCTGCATCACGAACACGCCATTTTAAGCATGCTGATGCTGGGGGCATGGCTTGCATATCTCGGTTCGAGTCTGCGGCCCCAGCAAGGGGGCGCGTGATACAGGAGCTAGGGAGGGTTATGGTAATTCTTCAGGCCGATCCAGTGTCGGGCCTGCGGAATACCGCGGTGTATCCCGTGGTGAAGGATTTCTCGAAATCCAGGCGATCCAGCCAGTAAAAAAGAGGGCGTATCACCCACGCCAGCAGTGGATTAAACACCAGCCAGAACGGTAGAAACATCAGCGACCAGCCCAAGCAGGCCAGCACAGATTGACCGCGCTTGTGCGCGCGGAAGGGATCCACCGATTTCATCGCCTTGCGTGGCAGGTCCGTCAGGCGTTTCCCAAGCAGCCAGTATGCGCCCCCCACCTTTTCGCAGCGTGCCATATCCCATCCGGTGCGTTGCGCCAGTTGCGCCAGTCCGTAATGCGTGAAGTGGAAGAAGTGCCAGGGTTCGCCGTGAAGCGGGGAATTCAGAGGCACACTCAGGATGAGCAATCCACCCGGTCGGGTGACGCGTAGCAACTCGCGCAAGACCTCCTCCGGGTTTGCTACATGTTCCAGCACCTGGGTCAGCACTACAGCATCGTAATACATATCAGCGCGGGGAATGGCGTCGAGGTAGCACTCGAAGTCGTGTGGGCAACAATAAAATCCGTCCGGTATGTCGCACGACTCATAGCGCTGGCGCTGGAACACCTGGCGGTAAGGGCGGCTCCCTGCGCTGGCATCAAGCACCCGTGCGCCCTCAGCCAGTCCTGCCGCCTCTTCCCTCAGGAACTGCCGGATGCGGGCATTTTCCGGGTCGCACAGCGCCCCCACCCCATCGGTGGGCCACCAGCCCAGCCAGCCGGCGCGTGGATTCAAAGGCACATCTTTAGTATCAGCGCTCATCGGCGCTCCTCACCTTGCGCCGACTAGCAAGCTCAATGTCCCGCAACTTGGCGTATTTCATGAACGAATTGAAGCAACCTATGGTGATGTGCACCAGGCCGGGCAGGCCGTCGAGAAAGCCGCGTCGTAGAAAATAAAATTTGATGAAGCGCAGTATGGGGCTGAGTAGCAGCTGTGCCAGGCCGGCGTGTTTGCCCTCTTTGTGTAGTTGTTCTGCTTGCAAGGTCGTGTAGCGATTTTGTTTTTCCAAATAAGCGCCGATGCCATGTTCGGATTGGTGGAATAAATCGCCCGTTAAGCGTCCCGCGTTGCCCGCATAAATCACTTTTTCGTGGATGGTGTCGCCGCTCCATTGCGCGCGGCGGCGGTCGAATAGGCGCAGCACGGGGTCGGGATAGCCTTCGCCGTGGCGCAGCCATTTGCCCATGAAGCGGTTGCAGCGTGTTAAATAGTAAGCGGAATAGGGCGGGGTGGTTTGTAACAGCCGCCGGACGTTGTCCGCGAGTTGCGGGCTCAGCCATTCGTCCGCGTCCAGGCTGAGTATCCAGTCGTGGCGGGCCTGCATGGCGGCGAAATGCTTTTGCGCGCCGTAACCGGGCCAAGCGTTGTGCAGGATGCGGCAGTTGAATTCCTCGGCGATGGCCAGCGTGGCGTCGCTACTGCCGGAATCCACTATCAATAACTCATCCGCCCAGGCGGCGCTCTCCAGGCAGCGGCGCAGCGACGCCGCGGCGTTCAGGGTGATGATGGTTACGCTTAGGGGGAGCGCCACGCGGATTTCCTATTTAGGATATTTATATCAATTTAAAATAAATAATAGTTTTAATTTATTTATAAAAATCCGCTTCGCCCGGCGGGCGGTCCTTGAAGCGCCGGTGCACCCATAGATATTGATCGGGCGCGTTGCGTACGTGTTGTTCGATCAGTTGATGTATGCGCATCATAGCGTTTTCCGGATCGTCCAGGGGAAGATTTTGCAGCGCCGGTAACAGAATCAGCCGATAGCCTTGATCATGCGCCAGCCGTTCGATGAAGAACGGCACGATGGGTGCGCCGCTGATTTTCGCCAGGCGCACCGGCGCGGTGTTGGTGGCCGCGGGTATGCCGAAGAACGGCGCGAACACGCTGTGTTTGTGGCCGTAGTTTTGATCCGAGGCGTACCAGACCGGAACATTTTCCTTCAAGCTTTGCAGCAAGCCGCGCACGTCGTCACTGGCGATGGCTTTTTCGCAATGTTTCTCGCGCGCGCGTTTCATGATCGATTCGAACAGCGGATTGCGATGTGTGCGGTACATGGCGTGAAAGCGCGCCCCGGCAAGCAGCAGCAGGCGCGAGCCGATCTCCAACGTGGTGAAGTGCGCGCACAGCAGAATGGCGCCTTTGCCGGCGCGCAGGGCGTCGCTGAGATGTTGCAGACCCTCCAGGTGCGTAAGCAGGCGCAACCGCGCGTCGGGTGTCCACCACGCCATCGCCGTCTCGATGAGACTCATGCCCAGCGATGCGAAATGTTCGCGCAGCAAGGCGTCGCGTTGAGATTCGCTGAGTTCCGGAAAACACAGGCGCAAATTCACCGCGGCAATGCGTCGCCGCCGCGATGGCGCCCAGGCCATTATCCGCCCCAGCGCGCGGCCCAGTCGCGCTTGCCAGCGGTACGGCAGTTGCGCGACGCACCACAGCGCCGCAAGCCCCGCCCAGGTCGGCCAGTAACGCGGGGCCAGGAAGCGCCATGTAGTGGTGGGAGCGGTCATTGGGGATTTCATTATAAAGCGGAGACCGGCGAACATAAACGTTTTGCAGGCGTGATTTATGCCGAGACGACGGCTTGTGTTATGATTGCGCTGCTAAAGTTCTCATAGGCGCGCCTATCTTTCTCATGCAAGTGCATTTGCCCGTTTTTGCATCCGGTCACGTGCTGGTGGCCGGCGATGTGATGCTGGATCGCTACTGGCACGGCGCGACGTCGCGCATCTCGCCCGAGGCGCCGGTACCGGTGGTGCGCGTGGAGCACGCCGAGGAGCGTCCCGGCGGCGGCGGCAACGTCGCGCTGAACATCGCCGCGCTGGGCGCGCGCGTCACGGTGCTGGGCTTAACGGGCGGCGACGATTCCGCCGACGCGTTGCAGCGCCATCTGGAAGCGGCCAACGTGCAGTGCCGCTTCGAGCGCGTGACCGGCTTCAAAACCATCACCAAGCTGCGCGTGCTGAGCCGCCATCAGCAGCTTATCCGTTTGGATTTCGAAGACGGCTTCACCGGACACACGCCGCAGGCGCTGGTCGAGCATTTCGCGCGCGAACTGCCGGATGCTAACGTGGCCGTGCTCTCCGATTACGGCAAGGGCGCGTTGCGCGCCGCGCCGGAATTGATCGCACTGGCGCGTCGTGCCGGTAAGCCGGTGCTGGTCGATCCCAAGGGCGTCGATTTCGAAATTTACCGGGGCGCGACCTTGCTCACGCCGAATCTCACGGAATTCGAGGCGGTGGTTGGCCATTGCCGCGACGACGAGGAATTGGTCGCCAAGGCCGAGCAACTGCGCCGCCGCTTTGATCTGCACGCGTTGCTGATCACGCGCAGCGAACGCGGCATGACCCTGTTGCGCGAGGGCGAGCGCGCTTTGCATCTACCCGCGCAGGCGCGCGAGGTGTTTGATGTGACGGGCGCCGGCGACACGGTGATCTCGATGCTGGCCGCCGCGCTCGCCGCCGGTGAGGATTTGGCCGCGGCCACGGCGCTGGCCAACGTGGCGGCGGGCATCGTGGTCGGCAAGCTCGGCGCCGCGACGGTGAGCGTCGAGGAATTGCGCGGCGCGCTCAGCGCGGAATCGAGCGCGCGGCGCGGTGTGGTCGATGAAGAACAACTGCTCGCCGCGGTGGCCGAGGCGCGCGCGCGCGGCGAAAAAATCGTCATGACCAACGGCTGTTTCGATATTCTGCACGCCGGCCACGTCACGTATCTGGAACAGGCCAAGCGCTTGGGCGATCGCCTCATCGTCGCGGTGAACGACGACGCCAGTGTACGCAAGCTGAAAGATAATGGCGGTGTGGCGCGCCCGGTCAATCCGCTGGCGCGGCGCATGGCGGTGCTGGCGGCGCTGCACAGCGTGGACTGGGTGGCGCCGTTTTCCGAGGACACGCCGCAGCGGCTCATCTGCCGCGTGCTGCCGGATATTCTGGTGAAGGGCGGCGACTACCGCCCTGAGCAGGTGGCCGGCCACGAGTGTGTGCAGGCGCGCGGCGGCGAAGTACGCATTCTCGGTTTTGTGGAGGGTTGCTCCACCAGCGCCATCATCGATGCCTTGCGCGCCGGCCAAGGAGATACGGCATGATTATCGTTACCGGCGCCGCGGGTTTCATCGGCAGCAATTTGGTCAAGGCCCTCAACGCGCGCGGACGCGATGACGTGCTGGCCGTCGATAATTTGCAGGACGGCGCCAAGTTCGTCAACCTCGCCGACTGTGTGATCCAGGATTACATGGACCAGGATGATTTTTTGGCGCACGTCGCGCGCGGCGCGGAATTTTCCGAACCCGTGCAGGCGATTTTTCACCAGGGCGCGTGCTCCGCGACCACCGAGTGGGACGGGCGCTACATGCTGCGCAATAATTACGATTACTCCAAAGTGTTGCTGCATTACTGCACGGCGCGCGGCATCCCATTCATTTACGCCTCCAGCGCCTCGGTGTACGGCGCGGGTAAGGTGTTCAAGGAGGAGCCGCGTTATGAACAGCCGCTCAACGTCTACGGCTATTCCAAATATCTTTTCGACCACTACGTGCGCCGCCTGTTGCCGCGCGCATCCAGCCAGATAGTCGGACTGCGTTATTTCAACGTCTACGGTCCGCGCGAACAGCACAAGGGCGGCATGGCCAGCGTCGCGTTCCATTTCCACAATCAGTTACGCGATACCGGACACGTCAAATTATTCGAAGGCAGCGACGGCTACGCCGCCGGCGAGCAGCGGCGCGATTTTATTTACGTGGATGACGCGGTGGCGGTGAATTTGTGGTGCTGGGAAAGCCGCGCTAAATCCGGTGTGTACAACGTCGGCACCGGCCGCAGCCAGAGTTTCAACGACGTGGCGCGCGCGGTGATCAAGGCGCACGGGCGCGGTACAATTGAGTACATTCCATTCCCGGAAAACTTGCGCGGACGCTATCAGAGTTTCACCGAGGCCGATATGAGTTTGCTGCGCGCGGCGGGCTACACGCAGCCGTTCATGAATGTTCAACAAGGCGTGGCCGCCTACATGGAACAACTGAAGCGCGCGTGAGACGGGCCTATAGCCTACTGCTGTATCTGCTGGTCCCCGCCGTCATCGTATATTTGTGTTGGCGCGGCTGGCGCAGCCCGGGTTACTGGCGGCGCTGGCGCGAGCGCTTCGGCTGGGTGACGCCGCTGGCGGAGCGTCCGATTTGGGTGCACGCCGTGTCGGTGGGTGAGGTGCAGGCCGCTATTCCGCTGATCCGCGCCCTGCGCACGCGCTTTCCCCGGCAAAAAATTCTGGTCACCACGCTCACGCCCACCGGCGCGCAGCGTGTGCAGGCGAGCCTTGCGCAAGACGTTATCCATTGTTACGCACCCTATGACTTGCCCGGTGTAGTCCGGCGCTTTCTGGCGCGCACCCGGCCACGCCTGGCGCTCATGATGGAAACGGAGTTGTGGCCCAATATCGCGCACTACTGCCGCCGCGCTGATATTCCGCTGGTGTTGGCCAACGCGCGCATGTCGGAGCGTTCCGCGCGCGGTTATCGACGTGTCGCGCGGTTGACCAAGGAAACCCTGGAACAATTCTCCGCCGTCGCCGCGCAGACCACGCAGGATGCACAGCGCTTGATCGACCTGGGCGCGTCCGCCGCGCGCGTGCACGTCACCGGTAGTATTAAATTCGACGTCAAATTACCCGCCAGCTTGCGCGAGGAGGCGGCGGTGTTGCGCCGTCTGCTCGGCGTGGAGCGCGCCGTATGGATCGCCGCCAGCACGCGCGAGGGCGAGGAGAAATACGTTTTGGATGCGTACGCCATGGTCAAGCAAGCCCTGCCTCATGCGCTGCTGGTGTTGGTGCCGCGCCATCCGGAGCGCTTTGCAAAGGTCGCGGCGCTGTGCCATAAGCACGGCTACACCACCGTGCTGCGCAGCGAGCGGCGTCCGTGCGACGCACGCGCCGATGTATTCATCGGCGACAGCATGGGTGAACTATTGTTGTTTTACGCCGCCTGCGACGTGGCGTTCGTGGGCGGCAGCCTGGTGCCCACCGGCGGGCATAATTTATTGGAACCCGCGGCGTTGGGTTTGGCCGTGCTCAGTGGTCCGTTCATGTACAACTTCGCCGAGATCAGCCGTATGCTGCGCGAGGCCGGCGCGGCGCGCGAGGTGCGCGACGCGCGCGAATTGAGCGCGGCGGTGATTGAATATCTCGGCGACGCCAATTTGCGCTACGCCGTGGGTGAGCGCGGCCGGCGCTTGGTGGAGCAAAATCAGGGTGCGTTGCAGAGATTACTGGACAGTATTGCGCCTTATTTGACGAGTGAAGCACGAGAAACAAGAGAAGCGTGAGGGGTGAGGCGTTAGGAGTGAGGAGTAACCCCTCACCCCTCACCCCTCACCCCTCACCGGCCGAAGACCCATGTAACTGGCAACGCCCGCCAGCAGCAATCCCAGCAGGATCAGTATCGGGCCGATGCCGGTGCCCAGTATCTTCCAGGCCCAGCCCTGGTTAAACATCACCGCGAAATACAACATCCCGGAATGCAGCACCGTGCCGGCGATAAACGCCCAACTGATGATCTGCTTAAAAAGCGCGGGGATTGTCAGCATACCCAGCACAATACCCACCACGATGTTGAGCAGGGATTCCAAATTGCCGTGTGTGTGCGGTCCGCTTTTGATGGCGTTGATAACGCCCTGTGCGTTTAAAAGTTGACCGATCGTGAGCAGCGCGCCGGTGTTGGCCTTGGCTATTTGATCGGCGCTTAGAGGTTCCAGATTTTCCTCGAAGTTATTCGCGGAAAGCTGCTCCAAGCGGCTGAGCGCGGTTTGCTTGTCTTGTTCGGCTTTTTGCACCGTGCCCAGTTGCAGCACCATGTACGGACCCAGCGCGGCGGTGAACACCAGAAACAGAAAACCGAAGACGACGTTCTTTTTTCCGACCATGACTTTCTCCTATGCGCAATAAGCATTGCCAATGAGTAAACGGTAATGAGTGAACGGTGATGAGTGATGAGTAAAACCCATCACCCATCACCCATTACTTTTTCATTTGATAAGCGCCGAAATTTTCTTGAAGTGCTCGTGGCCCGCGTCGCCCAGCCATTCGAACACCACGGATTCCACGTTGCTCACGATTACACCGGCGGCGCGCAGGCGCGCCAGGGCGTTTTGATGGTGTAGGAGCTGACGCGAGCATACTGCATCTTCGACTACAAAGACTTGTCGCCCGGCGCCACGCAGCTCCAGCGCGGTTTGCAGCACGCATACGTGCGTTTCCATGCCCGCCAGAATGATTTGATCGCGCCGCTGCGTTTCCAGCGCCTGCATGAAGCCTTGCGCGCCGCCGCAAGAGAAGCAGGTTTTTTCGAAGCGCTGGGCGGCGGTGGGCAAGGCCTGCGCGAGTTCCGGTTCGGTGGCGCCCAACCCCTTGGGATATTGTTCGCTGTAGAGTACCGGCACTCCGAGGACGGCGGCGGCGGCGGCCAGGATGGCGCCGTTGCGCAACACTTGCCGGCGCGCCTGCTCCGGCATGGCGGCGCTGAGACGCTGCTGCACGTCGATCAGCAGCAGCATACTGTTTGCCGCACGGCACAAGGCCGCGCTGTCGTTTATTGCAACCAAGTGTTGATCTGCTGCACGTCGGACGGACTCAGCGTGCCAGCCGCCTGTTTCAGGCGCAGCGTTTCCAGTATGTAATCGTAACGCGCGCGCGCATAATCACGCTTGGCGCGGAACAGCTCGCGTCGCGCGTCCAGCACTTCGACGGCGGTGCGCGTGCCGACTTCCAGGCCGGCCTCGGCGGCGTCCAGCGCGCTTTGGTTGGAGACTATCGCCTGCCCCAGTGCATCGACGCGGCTGATGCCGGCCAGCACGCTGAGATAAGAGGCGCGCGTCTGGCGCAACACTGCGCGGCGCTGTTGCTCCAGAATTTCCAGCGCCTGGGTGCGCAGATGTTCGGCCTCGCGCACGCGCGCGTTGACCAAGCCGCCTTGGAACAGCGGCGCGTTCAACTGGATGCCGATGACGTTGCTGTCGATTTGGCTGGCGCCGAAGCGTCCGCCGCCGGAGTGCGTGTAGCCGCTGCTGCCGACGATGTCCAGCGTGGGATAATGGCCGGCGCGCCGGCGGTCGATTTCCTCGCGCGCGACTTGCGCCGCGAAGTCGGCGGCGCTGATTTGCAGGTTTTGCTTGAGCGCCGTGTCCACCCACGTCTCGATATTACTCGGCTCCGGCGTGAGCAGCGGAATTTTCGTCATGAGCGGCGCTAAATCTTCGTGATAGCGCCCCGTGACTTCGCGCAGCGTCTCGCGCGCGGTGGAGAGTTGATTTTCCGCGTCGATTTCCTGCGCCACCGCTAAATCATAACGCGCCTGCGCCTCGTGCACGTCGGTGATAGCGACCAGGCCGACGTCGAAGCGTTGACGGCTTTGCTCCAACTGGCGCGCGATGGATTCTTTCTCGGCGTGCGCGAATTCCAAGTTGTCCTGCGCGGCCAGCACGTCGAAATAGCGCGTGGCGACGCGCACGATGAGTTCCTGCTGCGCGGCGCTGTACTCGGCCTCGGCCTGGCCGATGCGCGCGTCGGCTTGGCGAATCTGCGCGTACGTCTCGTGGCGGTAAACGGGTTGCGTGAGGTTCAACGTGTAGCCGTTGCTGTTGAAGCGGCTGGTGCCGATGGCCGGGGCCCTGATGTCCAGGTCGTTGTAGTTGGTGTTGGCGTCCAGGCTGAGGGTCGGAAACAGCAGAGCACGGCTTTGCGGCTTGGCTTCCTGCGTGGCGGCGCGCGCCGCCGCCGCCGCGCGCAGCTGCGGATCGTTCTCCGCGGCCAGTTCGTACACGGCGGCCAAGTCCTGCGCACTCGCGCTCCATGGGACGAGCAGGGCGCCGCTTATCAGTAGCATCACTGGCAAATTACGCATGGGCGGTTGATCCTTGTGGCGTATTTTCTTTAGTAACGTCTAAAGCCTGTTCCGATGCCGGCAGGCGTGCACGGGCTACCAGTGTATACACGCTGGGGATAACGAACAAGGTCAGCAGGGTGCCGAGCAGCAGGCCGCCCACGATCACCCAGCCTATTTGGCTTCGGCTCTCCGCGCCCGCGCCGCTGGCCAGCGCCAAGGGCAGGGCGCCCAGCACCATAGCCGCGGTGGTCATCAGGATCGGGCGCAGGCGCAGGCGCGCCGCCTCGATCACCGCGCCGCGCACATCGCGGCCGCGTGTTTGTAGTTGATTGGCGAATTCCACGATCAAGATGCCGTGCTTGGTGATCAGTCCCACCAGCATGACCACACCGATTTGACTGTACACGTTCAGCGTGCCGCCGCTTAGCTTCAACCCGAGCAGCGCGCCGGTAATAGCGAGCGGCACGGTGAGCATGATGATGAGCGGATCGACGAAACTTTCGAACTGCGCCGCCAACACCAGGTAAATAAACGCCAGCGCCAGCACGAAGGTGAGATACAGCGTGGCGCCCGATTCGCGGAATTCGCGCGATTGACCGTCCAGTGTTACGCGCGCGCTGGGCGGCAGCACTTCGTTGGCGGCTTGCTCCATGAACGCCAATGCCTCGCCCAGCGAATAGCCGGGCGCGACATTCGCCGAGATGGTGGCGGAACGCAGGCGGTCGAAGTGATTGAGTTCCTTGGGCGCGACCGTTTCCCGGACGCGCACCAGATTGGAAAGCTGGATCAACTGGCCGTCATTGCCGCGCACGAAAATGGCGGACAGATCGCTAGGTTCACGGCGTTCCTCGTCGCGCAATTTGACGATCACGTCGTACTGCTCACCCTCGCGCTTGAAGCGCGTCACCTGCCGCCCGCCCAGCAGCGTTTCCAGCGTGCGTCCCACGTCCTCCACCGGCACGCCGACGCTGGCCGCCTTGTCGCGGTCCAGCATCACACTGAGTTGCGGCTTGTTCAATTTCAGATCGCTGTCCACGTTCACCAGTCCGGGAAAGTCGGCGGCCTTGGCGAGCAGCGCATCGACCATGGTCTGCAGTTCCTCGTACGAATTGCCTTGCACCACGAACTGCACCGGCGGATTGCGGAAGCTCTGGCCGAGCGAGGGCGGATTCACCGGGAAGGCGAGCACGCCGGGCAGCATGAACATTTTCGGACCGAGTTCGGCGGTGATGGCCTGTTGACTGCGCGTGCGTTCTTCCCAAGGTTTCAAGTTCACGAACGACAGTGCCATGGTCACCGGATTGGGCCGCTCCAGGCCGGGCGCCACCACCATGAAGTAGCTTTTTACTTCGGGAATTTGTGCGTAGAATTTTTCCACCTGGCGCGCGTACTTGTCGGTGTAGTCCATGGTGGCGCCTTCCGGGGCCATCATGATGCCGATGAAAATGCCGCGATCCTCCAGCGGCGCCAGTTCCGACTTTAATGTGAGGAACAGCGGCGCGCCGCCGCCCGCCACCACGGCGCCGAGCAGGATTATCCACCAGCGCATGCGCAAGGCGCGCTGTAACAGTGCCTGATAGCCGCGGTTGAGGTTCTCGAACCAACGCTCGCTGAGTTCATAGATGCGCGAATGCTGTTGCCGCGGGCGCAGGATTTTCGAGCACATCATGGGCGTCAAGGTCAGCGCCACGAAACCCGACACCAGCACCGCGGCGGCCACGGTGAGCGCGAACTCGGTGAACAGGCGCCCGGTGTTGCCGGTCATAAACGCCAGCGGCACGAACACCGCAGTGAGGGTGAGCGTCATGGCGATTACCGCGAAGGCGATTTCTTGGCTCCCCTCGAACGCCGCGTGCAGCGCGCTCATGCCGTGCTCGACGCGACGCTGGATATTTTCCAGCATGACGATGGCGTCGTCCACCACCAGGCCGATGGCCAGCACCAGGCCGAGCAACGTGAGAATATTGATGGAAAAGCCCATCGCGTACAGGAAAATGAACGCGCCGATCAGCGACACCGGAATGGTGACGAACGGAATCAGCGTGGCGCGCAGCGTGCGCAGGAACAGGAAAATAACGATCACCACCAACGCCAACGCCTCGCCCATGGTCTTGAACACCGCGCTGATGGAGTTTTCGATGAACACCGACTGATCGAAGGCCACTTTGAGCGTCATACCCTCCGGCAGCGCCGCGGAAATCTTCGGTAGCTCGGCTTTCACCGCCTGCGCCACCGCTAAAGTGTTCGCGGTGGATTGCTTCACCACGCCGAGGCCCACCGCCGGATTGCCGTTCACGCGCACCGCGTTGCGCTCGTCGGCAGCGTTGATCTCGGCGAAACCGACGTCGGCGAGGCGCACCGGATAACCGTTGACCGTGCGGATGATGAGTTGATTGAATTGCTGCGGCGTGCGCAGATCGGTTTGCGTGAGCACGGTGAATTCGCGTGTTTGACTCTCGATGCGCCCGGACGGTATCTCCAAGTTTTGTTCGCGCAGCGCGTCTTCCACGTCCTGGGGCGTGAGTTGGTAGGCGGCAAGACGGTCGCGGTCCAGCCAGATGCGCATCGCGTAGCGCCGCTCGCCGCCGATGATCACGCTTGCCACGCCGGGCAGGGTTTGCAGGCGATCCTGCACCACGCGGTCGGCGTAATCGGTGATCTCCAACGCGTTATGCCGGTCGCTGGAAAAAGCCAGCCACATGATCGCCTGCGCGTCGGCCTCGATCTTGGCGATGACCGGCTCCTCGACCTCGTCCGGCAGCCGACCGCGCACGCGCGACACGCGGTCGCGCACGTCGCTGGCGGCGGCGTCCGGGTCGCGGCTCAGCACGAATTCCACGGTGATCTGGCTGACCTCTTCGCGGCTGGTCGACTTGATGGAGCGTATGCCCTCGATGCCGGCCAGCGAATCCTCCAGCGGGCGCGTCACCTGACTTTCGATGATTTCCGCGCTGGCGCCGGTGTACACGGTGCGCACCGACACCACCGGCGTGTCGATATTCGGATACTCGCGCACCGACAGACGCTGATAGGAAATCACGCCGATCAGCACGATCATCAAGCTCATCACCGTGGCGAACACGGGGCGGCGGATGGAGAGATCGGAGAGCACCATGCGTCAGTCCGCCTGCGCCGGCGGCGCGTTAACGACGCGCACCGGTGCGCCGTCGCGTAGCTTGGTTTGACCGGCGGTGACCACGGTGTCGCGCGCGTTCAAGCCGCTTACGATTTCCACCTGCCCGGCGCGCCGCTGGCCGGTCTGCACTTTGATAAGCAGAGCCTTGCCGTCCGCCACGCGGTACACGAATTGCTCATTGCCCTTCGGCACCAGCGCCTGCTCCGGCACCACCAAACTCTGCGTGCGTTTCAGCACCACCGCCACGCGCGCGAACATGCCGGGGCGGAGCAGGATCTCGTCGTTGGGTACGCGCGCGCGCAGTTGCAGGGTGCGCGTCTGCTCGTCGATGCGCGGGTCGATGGAATAGATCACGCCGTTGAAGGTTTTGCCCGGATAAGCGTCCACCTTCAGCGTAACTTCTTGCCCCGATTTGATGCGCGCCAAATAGGTCTCCGGCACGCGAAAATCCAGTTTCAGCGTGCTGATGTCTTCCAGATTCACGACGTCCTGACCGAGTTGCAAATAATCGCCGGGACTCACGCGGCGCAGGCCCAGCACGCCGTCGAACGGCGCGCGCAGGCGGGTCTTCGCCAACTGCGCCTCGTGCAAGTTTTGGCGCGCCTGCGATTCCACGAGATTCGCCTGCGCCTGATCATATTCCTGCTGGCTCAGCAATTTTTTCGCAAACATTTCCTGCGTGCGCTTGAAATTGAGTTGATTGAGTTTCACCGCGGCGCTGCTCTCGGCGAGCTGCGCGCGTGGTTCGGAATCGTCCAGCGTGATGAGTTCATCGCCCTTTCTCACCGCCGCGCCTTCCTCGAAATGAATCGCCTGCACGCGCCCGGCGATTTCCGGGCGGATCATCACCGATTCATTGGCGCGCAGCGTGCCCACCGCGGGGATGTCGGTGCTTACCGCGGCCTGCTGCACGGAGGCGATTTCCACAGGTATGGCCGGCGGCCCGCCGGACGATCCTGCGGGAGGCTGCGCACCGCCTTGACCCGCGAGGGCGAGCAGCACGCTGAAGGAAAAGGCGCGAACGGAGTTAAACATATTTATCATCCATTTTTATCGGTTTGTTCACGGGCAGCGGGCAGCGCGCCGCGCAGGATGAGTTCCACCGCCGCGCGGCTGAAGCGCGCCGGGTCGTCCGCGAAATCCACGCTGGGAAAGTGGCGCAGCATGTCGTGCGCCTGAAAGAAAAACACGTTGGCGCCGACCAGCAAGGTGGCGATCAGCGCCGGGTCGAGAGCGGCGCGCAATTCGCCGCGCGCCTGGCCGTCGCGCAGAATTTCCACTAGGCGCGCGAAGTTTTCACCACATGCCTGCTCGGCCAGTTCCTTGCCGCGTCGCGCGCCGTCTTCGAACAGCTCGCGCTGCACTAGGCGCGTCACGTCGCGGTGCTTGTTGAGATGCTCGAGGTGCGCCGTGGCGAACTGCGCGAGCCGCTCGCCGATGCCGTCGCCGCTCGCCAGGTGCTCCAGCAAGCGCGCCGACTCGGCGCAGGCGGACTTTAGCACCGTGAGATAGAGTGCTTCCTTAGAGATGAAGTGATGAAAGATGTTGGCCTTGCTGACGTGCGCCTGGTCGGCGATCATGCTCATCGACACGGCGTCGTAGCCGAGCGTGGCGAACAGGCGCTCGGCGGTATCGAGGATGCGCCGGGCGGCATCCGCCACGACGCCGGACGGCGGATTTTCGGCTTGAGGGGATGAAGTTTGCTGGGACATGATGGCGGTTCCATCCAGAAAACCCCATCAGTGTACATACTGACCGATCGGTTATCAACCGCTAAAAGTCAAAAGCGCCTCATACAAAGACGCCAAAAAGTCAAAGGCCCTCACGCAAAGGCGCAAAGCCGCAATAAAGTTATATTTTCGATGCTTACCTTTTCTTGTTGTTCTCGCGCAGGGGGAATCTACGAAGGCGCTAAGTTTATGGATTCCTACTTACGCGGGAACGACAGCAAAACAAAGATTTTCTACTTTATTCAGTATTTCTTTGCGGCTTTGCGCCTTTGCGTGAGGCGGTTTTTAATATTGGGTCAAGCTGGGATCGACCTCGCACGCCCAGGCGTGTATGCCGCCGTCCAGATTGGCCACTTTGGAAAAGCCGTTGCTCTCCAGGAAATCCGTCACGCGCTGGCTGCGGCTGCCATGGTGGCAAATCACCACGATTTCTTGTTCGGCGTCCAACTCGTCCAGCACCTCGGCGATCCGCCCCATGGGGATATGGCGCGAGCCGGCGATGTGGCACAGTTCGTACTCCCAGGCTTCGCGCACGTCCAAGAGCAGCGGCGCCGGTTCGGCGCTCAGGCGTTCCTTGAGTTCGGCGGCGCTGTAATGCTCCACGACGAGATGCTCCTTACAAGGTAAACGCCGGCGGCTGCGGGGCGTTGAGCAAAGCCGGGATGTCCGTCTCGAACAGGCTTTCGCGCACCCATTGCGCGTCGTCCACGCGCGTGATGAGCAGCGCCTCCATGGCCGGGGCGCGGCCCACGATCACGAACAACCGCCCGCCGACCTTGAGGCTTTGCTCGAAGCCTTGCGTGGTGGCCAGCGGCAGCGAGCCGGTCACGGCGATCACGTCATACGGCCCGTGCGCAGCCCAACCTTGCGCGGCGTCGCCGGTCTCCAGCGTCACGTTGCCGATGCCGTGCGCGGCCAGTTTGCGCCGCGCGGTGTCCGTGAAGTCGGGGAAGATGTCCACGCTGCACACCTGCGCGCCCAGATTCGCCAGCAAGGCGGTTACATAGCCGCTGCCCGTGCCTACCTCCAGAATCGTGTCGCGCGGCTGAATTTGCAGGGCTTGCAGCAGACGCCCCTCCACCTTGGGTTGCATCATGACCTGGCCGTGGCCAAGCGGGATATTGATGTCGGCGAAGGCCAGTTTGCGATAAGCCGGCGGCACGAACTCCTCGCGCGGCACGCGCGCCAGTAGGTCCAAAACGCTCTGATCCAGCACCTCCCAGGTGCGGATTTGCTGTTCGATCATGTTAAAACGGGCTTGTTCGATGTTCATGGTTCGGCTGCTTCGTTCAAAAATGCAAAAGTAGGCGTCGGCAAGGCCCGGTTACCGAGCTTGCAACGGAACTTACTATCATATAAGTTGATAGCCTTGAGAGCTAGGGGTGCTTGGGCTTGAGGTATCAGGGAATCTCTGAATAATTCCTGGATGGGATTATCAGAGCACGAAAAGTCAAGATGCGATTTTGGCTTTTCTTCATTTTTCAATTACTTGCGTAATTGAAAAATGGCGGCACATCCCTGTGCCGCACGGAAACTCTGATAAATCAGAGCTTCCTTAAAGCCCAGGCTGAGACTCGATAACCCTCACAACCTGATCCGGGTCATGCCGGCGTAGGGAAGCCTCCAAGATGCCGCGGCGCGCCTGCCTGCGGCCTTGCCGGCGTCCCACTACGTCAGGCAAAGCCCAAGGAAACGACTATGAGCGCAGCGCCTGACCAATTCTTGAGCCGCACCGCCCGCGTGGACGCGGCGGCCGTCCAACCCTTTCCCAACTCGCGTAAAATTTACGTGCAAGGCAGCCGGCCCGATCTGCGCGTGCCCATGCGCGAGGTGAGCTTGGCGCCGACGCCGACCGGATTCCAGGCCGAACCTAATCCGCCGGTTTATCTCTACGACACCTCCGGCCCCTACACCGACCCGCGCGTGCGCATCGACGTGCGCAAGGGCCTGCCCGACGTGCGCGGCCGCTGGATCGAAGAGCGCGGCGACACCGAGGTGTTAAACGAAATCAGTTCCGCCTACGGCCGCGCGCGCGAGGCCGATCCCGCGCTCGCCCATCTGCGCTTCGCGCACCTGCGCAGGCCGCGTCGCGCCAAGGCCGGCATGAACGTCAGCCAAATGCACTATGCCAAACGCGGCATCATTACGCCGGAAATGGAATACATCGCCATTCGTGAAAACCTGCGCTTGGAACTGGCGGCCGCGCAAGGTTTGTTGAACCAGCACCCGGGGGAATCATTTAACGCCGCCATCCCGCAACAGATCACGCCGGAATTCGTGCGCGCCGAAGTCGCGCGCGGGCGCGCCATCATCCCCGCCAACATCAATCATCCGGAGTTGGAGCCGATGATCATCGGCCGCAATTTCCTGGTGAAGATCAACGGCAACCTCGGCAACTCCGCGGTTACCTCCAGCATCGAGGAGGAGGTGGACAAAATGACCTGGGCGATCCGCTGGGGCGCCGACACGGTGATGGATTTGTCCACCGGCAAAAACATCCACGAGACGCGCGAGTGGATCATCCGCAACGCGCCGGTGCCCATCGGCACCGTGCCGATCTACCAGGCCCTGGAAAAAGTCGACGGCAAGGCCGAGGAACTCACTTGGGAAATTTTCCGCGACACACTCGTCGAACAGGCCGAGCAGGGCGTGGACTACTTCACCATCCACGCCGGCGTACTATTGCGCTACGTGCCGCTCACCGCGCGGCGCGTCACCGGCATCGTCTCGCGCGGCGGCTCCATCATGGCCAAGTGGTGCCTGGCGCATCACAAGGAAAATTTCCTCTACACGCATTTCGAGGAAATTTGCGAAATCATGAAAGCCTACGACGTGAGTTTTTCGCTCGGCGACGGCCTGCGCCCCGGCTCCATCGCCGACGCCAACGATGCCGCCCAATTCGGCGAATTGGAAACGCTCGGCGAACTCACTAAGATCGCCTGGAAGCACGACGTGCAGACCATGATCGAAGGACCCGGCCACGTGCCCATGCAACTCATCAAAATCAACATGGAAAAACAGCTCAAGGAATGCGACGAGGCGCCGTTCTACACGCTCGGCCCGCTCACCACCGACATCGCGCCGGGCTACGACCACATCACCTCCGCCATCGGCGCGGCCATGATCGGCTGGTACGGCTGCGCGATGCTGTGCTACGTCACGCCCAAGGAACACCTTGGTTTGCCCAATAAAGACGACGTGAAGGAGGGCATCATGGCCTACAAGATCGCCGCGCACGCCGCCGATCTTGCCAAGGGTCACCCCGGCGCGCAATTGCGCGACAACGCGCTGTCCAAGGCGCGCTTCGAGTTCCGCTGGGAAGACCAATTCAACTTAGGGCTCGACCCCGATCGCGCGCGCGCCTACCACGACGCCACGCTGCCCAAGGAGTCCGCCAAGGTCGCGCACTTCTGTTCCATGTGCGGCCCGCATTTCTGCTCCATGAAAATCACCCAGGACGTGCGCGACTACGCCGCGCAGCAGGGCATCGCCGACGCCGAACACGCGATCGAACAAGGCATGCAGGAAAAAGCGCGCGAATTCAAAGTGCAGGGTGGGAATGTATATCGAAAGGTATAGTTTTGAAGGAGGCTCTGAATAATTCCATCCCGGAATTATCAGAGCACGAGAAGCCAACACAAAGTTTTGGCTTCTCTTCATTTTTCAAATACTTGCGTATTTGAAAAATGGCGGCAGGACCCTTCGCTGCGCTCTTCCCTGTGCCGCCGGAATCTCTGGATAAATCAGAGATTCCTGAAATCATTCGTCGAACAACAGAACATCCAGTTCTTCGACGCGCTGCAACCGCGCGTCATTGGCGATAAAGCCGCTCGCGCCGGAATGCAGCGCCGTGGCGAGCAGAATCGCGTCGGGGGTTTTTTAGTTTATATTTGGCCCGTAACTGCGCGCCGAGCTCGATGTTTACGGAGAAAGTCCTCCGGTCTGGCGGGCGTTACCACGCGCGGCGTTCGTTTTTAAGATAGTTTTTAGGATATACTCCCTTGCCGCTGCCCGCCAGCGTCGCGACGTAACTTTTCGGTTTGGGTATCAGCAGGGTAATATTACCCTTCACCATCACCACCACCAACTGATCGCCCGCTTTAACGTGCATGGCGGTGCGCGCCGCCTTGGGGAGTACAATTTGATTTTTCGAGGAAAGTTTTAGATAAGACACATTGTTAATCCGGCTTGCCGTGGCCAATGCTTTACTTTGTAAAGTAAAACAAGTCACTCTCAAGAATTTAAAGTCTAGCGTGCTGACCCTCTACCCCGACATTAAACCCTACGTGCGCCACAGTATGGCCGTGGAGCCGCCGCATCGTCTGTACGTGGAGGAGTGCGGTAACCCGCACGGCTTGCCGGTGCTGTTCGTGCACGGCGGGCCGGGCGCGGGTTGTCAGCCGTTTCATCGGCGTTTTTTCGATCCCGCGCTGTATCGTGTCATTTTGTTCGATCAGCGCGGCTGCGGGCGTTCCATGCCGCACGCCGAACTGGCGGACAACACCACGCAGGCGCTGGTCGCGGACATGGAACGCATCCGCATAAAGCTGGGCATCGAGCGCTGGATATTGTTCGGCGGTTCGTGGGGCTCGACGCTGAGTTTGGTGTATGCCGAAACACATCCCGAGCGCGTGCTGGGCCTGATCCTGCGCGGCATTTTTCTGTGCCGCCCGCGCGAGATCACATGGTTTTATCAAGAAGGCGCCAACCGCATCTTTCCCGATTACTGGCAGGATTTCCTGCGCCCGATCCCGGAACGCGAGCGCGACGATTTGGTGAGCGCCTATTACCGCATCCTCACCGGTAGCGACGAAGTGCTGCGCATGGCGGCGGCCAAGGCGTGGTCGACGTGGGAGGGGCGCACGCTCACCTTGCAGGAACAAGGTCCGGTGGTCGAGTATTTCAGCAATCCGGCTACCGCGCTCAGTCTGGCGCGCATCGAATGTCACTATTTCATGCACAACAGTTTTTTAGAACCCGATCAAATTCTGCGTGATGCGCCGAGGCTGGCGTCCATTCCCGGCGTGATCGTGCACGGCCGCTACGATGTCGTGTGTCCGCTGGAGAGCGCCTGGGAGTTGCACCACGCCTGGCCGCGCGCCGAGTTCAAAATCATCCCAGCCGCCGGCCACGCCGCCAGTGAAGAAGGTATCGTCAGCGCCTTGGTGCAGGCCACCGACGCCATGGCGCGGGAATTCGCGGCGCAAGCGCGGGGCGGCGCGTAATGCTGGCGCTGTTGCAACGCGTTACGCGCGCCGAAGTCACGGTAGCGCGTGCAACAGTGGCGCGCATCGACGCGGGGCTGTTGGTGTTCGTCGGTGTGCAGCAGGATGATAAGGAGATGCACGCGGATAAGCTGGCGCAGCGTTTGCTGGGTTATCGCGTATTCGCCGACAAGCACGGTAAAATGAATTTGAGTGTGCAAGACATCAACGGCGCATTGCTATTGGTGCCGCAGTTCACGCTCGCCGCCGATACGCATAAAGGTATGCGTCCCAGCTTCACCCTCGCCGCCGCGCCGCAGCAGGCCGAATATTTATTCAATCACCTTCTGCATCAAGTGCGCATACAGCACGGCAACGTACACAGCGGCCGCTTCGGCGCGGACATGCAAGTGAGCCTGATCAACGACGGCCCGGTGACGTTTTTGTTGAACACGTGAGCGTTTACGTTACGCAAATAAAAAGCCCCGCTCTAGGCGGGGCTCTTTATTGAATTAAGTTAAGCTGATCTTAGGCCGCTACCACGCTCACGTATTTACGGCTCTTGGGGCCTTTCACTTCGAATAGCACCTTGCCATCGGTTTTGGCGTAGAGCGTATGGTCGTTGCCCAGGCCGACGTTTACGCCGGGGTGGAAGCGCGTGCCGCGCTGGCGCACCAGGATGTTGCCCGCGATGACCTGCTCGCCACCGTAGCGCTTGACGCCCAGTCGCTTGGATTCCGATTCGCGGCCGTTGCGCGTGCTGCCGCCTGCTTTTTTATGTGCCATGCTGATTTGCCTCTGTTAAGCCTTGATGCCGGTGATTTGCACTTCGGTGTAATGTTGGCGATGTCCCATCTGCTTGCGGTGGTGCTTGCGGCGGCGGAATTTGATGATGCTGACTTTTTCGCCGCGCCCATGCGCCTTGACCACGGCGGACACCTTGCCGCCCGCCACGAACGGCGCGCCGACCTTGATGTTGTCGCCGCTGCCTGCCAGCAGCACCTGATCGAAGTCGACGTTGGCGCCTTCCGCGGCGGCGAGTTTTTCGACGCGCAGCGTTGCGCCCTCGGTGACCCGGTATTGTTTGCCGCCGGTGAGTATGACCGCGTACATATGCTCTCTCCAACAAAAGGGGCGGGAAAGCCGTCCCGAAGTAATTCGTATGAACCCGCTATTTTAACCGCTGAGTCGTGGCTGGTCAAATCGCCCCGGGGAGGGAATCGCGCCGCCCTTGACAGGGGGGCGGGGTGTCCCTAGCCTACGCACTCCCATAACACGCCGCTCCATAGCACGCCGCCCCGTATGGATTTACCAGCCATCCAGTCCCTGATCCATGACGATATGCGCGCCGTCAACGATTTGATCCAGCGGCGCTTGCAGTCCGAGGTCGTGCTCATCAACGAACTAGGGCGGCACATCGTAAATAGCGGCGGCAAGCGCCTGCGTCCGCTGCTGGTGCTGCTCAGCGCGCGCGCCTGCGGTTACGCCGGGGTTCAACATGTTCTGCTCGCCGCGGTCATCGAGTTCATTCACACCGCCACGCTGCTGCACGACGACGTGGTGGACGGCTCGGAATTGCGCCGCGGCCAGGACACCGCCAACGCCATCTGGGGTAATGAGGCGAGCGTGCTGGTGGGTGATTTCCTGTATTCGCGCGCCTTCGAGATGATGGTGGAGGCGGGCGACATGCGCATCATGGATATCCTCGCGCACGCCACCAATACCATTGCCGAAGGCGAGGTATTACAGTTGCTCAATTGCCGTAACGCCGACACCAGCGAGCATGATTATCTGCGCGTGATACGCTATAAGACCGCCAAGCTGTTCGAGGCGGCGGCGCAAATCGGCGCGGTGCTGAGCGGGCAGCCGGCGCCGATAGAGCGCGCGCTGGCGGAGTACGGCATGCACCTCGGCACGGCGTTTCAATTGATCGACGACGTGCTGGATTACAGCGCCACTGCCGAGGAATTGGGCAAAAACATCGGCGACGATCTGGCCGAGGGCAAACCTACGCTGCCGCTTATTTATGCGCAGCGCAGCGGTTCGGCGCAGCAGGCGGGCGTGATCCGCCACGCCATCGAGAACGGCGGGCTGGAAAACATCGACGCGGTGATCGGCGCCATTGAATCCACGGGCGCCATCACGTACACTGCGCGCTCGGCGTCGGCCGAGGCGGACAAGGCGATGCAGGCCTTGGCGCAACTGCCTGCGTCCACTTACCGGGATGCGTTGCAGGCGCTGGCGGAGTTTGCCGTGAAGCGTACATATTGAGTGAGGAGTAAGGGGTGAGGAGTGAGGAGCAACACAGCTTTAACTCCTTACGCCTAACGCTTCGCTTCTCACTTAACATCGGGGTGTAGCTCAGCTTGGTAGAGCACTAGCTTCGGGAGCTAGGGGCCGGAGGTTCAAATCCTCTCACCCCGACCATTGGTCGTGGAAACCTTGTAGTCGCCGTCCCTGGCGAGACCGCAAATTACTTTTAACCCCCAGCCATGCCTTCCCTGGCATGGCCTTCGCCGCTTCGCGGCTCAGCCTCCTACCCCGACCATTGGTCATGGTTAACTTCATCTTCGCCGTCCCTGGCGCGGCTTCAGTATTCTATTTAACCCCCAGCCATGCCTTCCCTGGCATGGCCTTCGCCGCTTCGCGGCTCAGCCTATCGCATTTTAATTTATCTTTACCTTTGCGTCCTGGCGTCCCTTCGGCTGCGCTCGCGACGGGCTTTGCATTGTTTTTATTTGGTTTTCTCACGCTTGCGCGTTTCACGGTCCAGCGTGGCGACGAAGCGTTCGACTATGCGCGCCTGCACTTTGCCAAGATCGACGAAGCGCCCACCTAGATGCAAGACTTGTTGTTGCGCGTCGGCGCTTAGGAAACGCACTTCGATGTCGCTGAAAATCTTGTTGCCGGCACTGAGTTCTATGCAGCATCCGGGCAGAATGTCGCCGTGCGCTAGGCCGTCGGCTATGCCGGTTAAGCGCACACCCACGCCGCCCGCCGAAATATCTTCCAATTGACCATTGAATGTTTCGCCGTTGCGGCGCTTGATGATCACGGGAATAGAATGCTCCATGCCGACGCGCGCGCGGTAATAGGAGCGGCGCTGGCAGTAGTTTAATGACGCAGGCAGGCTCATGGTGTACAGAGCGGCGTCGGCTTCGGTGTTCACGTCACGCAGGGCGCTCGCGAAATTTACTTCCACGCCGTGTAGGCGTCCGTGGATGCGCGCTTTTTTCGCGGCGAGCAGTTGCGTGTGGCCGAGATGGGGATCGAGTTCATCCAGCAGGAAATGACTGCCGTCCGGGCGGACGTTTAATAAAATGCTGGTATAGAAGTGATCCGACTCGGGCAGGGTGACGGTGAGCAGCGTGCGCTGCGCCTGGAGGCGCTTGAGGATGGCGACGATGCGCGCCGGGTCGGTGAGCTTTTCCACCCGCGCCGTATGGTGGCCGGTGCGCGACGCTGTTTCATCCACGACGGCTTGCCCCCAAGATATTCGACACGCGGCCGCTATGCACGCCCGCCGGCTCAGGCCGTGGCGAGGGCTTGTGAATCATCCGCCCGGCGGGCGTCGCCGGCGGGGCCGTAGAGTTCGCCGTCCGACGGCTGGCCGCGCAGTATGGACAGAATGCGGCGCGTATGGCTGCGGCCGGCATTGACCAAACTGCCATTGATTTGATTTTGGCGGCGGCATTGCGCCGTAAGATGCAGTAATTCTTGCCACAGGCGGTTTTCCTCGGCGTGGGTGCGCAGGTAAGCGCCCACGCCCGCGGCGCTGGACGCATAGCCCATGCCGGACAGCAGCGTAGTGCGCTGTTGCCCTAGCTCCTCGATATGCGCGCACAGGTTTTGTTTTTCGGCGGTGCAATGTTCCACCTGCGCCGCGTCGCGGCCTTGCAGGGCTTGATATTCGCGCTGTAGCACGTCCGCCAGGCGCGTGACGTATTGGATTTCGCGGCGCAGCAGATCAGCCATAAAAAGACGTTGCATGGCGCTTAATCCCCGCTTTTGCCCAGTTGTTGTTCGAACTGCATGAGCTTGTCGGCCACGCGCGCGTCGACTATCTGGTAAAAGCCCTTGTCCAGCGCGGCGCGGATGCGTTCGACGTGCTCCATGTCGATCACCGGCACGCCGGCCAAGCCTTGTTCCAATTCGCGCAGACGCGCCGGATCGCCGGTGAAGTTGACCACCGCATCGGCATCCGCGCCCTGGCCGCCCCCGGGGCGCGCCGCGGCGTTGCCGCGCGTCTCCGGCGCCGCGGCGCCTTCCTGCGAGTTTTTAAGCAGGGTTAAATTTAAACCTTTGATTTCTATAGTCATTTTATAGCTCCTGTGGTTGCCGGGCACGCACCACGATGGCCGTTTCACCACGCTCTGACCGGGGTATCGGCAAGCGGTATGAGAACTTTAGGCGCTGCGTAAAATTTTTCACATCGCCACCTTCACCACGCCGGGGGAGATCACCGTGCCTTCCACAACGCGCTTCGACAGCACATTGCGTACTTGGATGATTTCGCCGGACACGCCATCCGCCAGGGCGAGGCCGCTCATGCGCACCATCAGTCCCTGGCCTTCGGCCAACAGGGTGATGCGCTCATTGCGGCGCACCAGACGTCGGGCCTCCAGCACGGCCGCGGCGAGTACGGCGCCGCCGGCCAGCGGTTGCTTGAGGATTTTGCCTACCGCCTGCTGCGGATCGGCCAGATAATCGGCCGGCAGGCTGGTGATATCGACGGCCGCCAGGCGCAAGTCGTCCGCGCCGAGCTGCGCGCCGCGCGGCAAGGGACGGGTCGTCACCAGCACTTCGCCGAACGCTTTGACGGTTACGGGCACATAAAGCGACCACGGCCGGGAGCCTTGGCAGCGCACGCCCACGCTGGTGTTGCCCAGCATACGGCTGCCCGGGGGTAAGAACGCCTGCAGTGGAATTTCGCAGGCCGCGAGCTGAAGACGGGCGTCCAGTGCGCCGATAGTAATTTGCGGCGGGCTGACGTGAGTGCCTGGGTCTTGCAGTTGGCTATATGCGAAGTCCTTGGCTGCGGTTTGGATGGATTCCAGGCTTTGATAGTCTTGCGCGAACGCCGGCAGGGTGCAGCACAGCAGCGCCACGGCGCGCGTGAAATGCGCCAAATAGCGGTCACTTACACAGAATAGTGGGCGTGGCATATTTTTATGTCGTTGAATTAATTGAAAAGTTTTTTTCATCAAACTGTGTACAGGATTGTTTAAATTTAATGCAAATCATATGCCGATCATCTCTAAACTTAATCCGGCAATTAAAATTGCCGATTAATAAAGAAATGACGATACAGGCCGATAACCCCGTTAACGACAAGCAATTCCTGAGGAGCGACCATGGCCGGCGTAATGGAGGGTGTAAATCGACGTACCCAACTCGTGGGGCACAACCGCCTGGAGCTGCTGCTGTTCCGGCTCGGTGGCAAGCAGCGCTTCGGCATCAACGTGTTTAAGATTCAAGAAGTGATGCAGTGCCCGCCGCTCACCCACCTGCCGCGCTCGCATAATGTGGTGCGCGGCGTGGCGCACATGCGCGGCAAGACCATTCCGGTGATGGACCTGGGTTACGCGATAGGTCTGCCGCCGCTTACCGAGAGCAGCAGTTGTTTTGTGATCATCACCGAATATAACCGTTCGGTGCAGGGTTTCCTGGTCAGCGGCGTGGATCGCATCGTCAACGCCAACTGGGAGGCCATTCTGCCGCCGCCCGCCGGCGCGGGCGCGAGCAGCTATTTAACCGCAGTGACGCATCTCGACGATGAACTGGTCGAAATCATCGACGTGGAGAAGGTGCTGGCCGAGGTCACGCACGCTTCCGAGGAGGTGTCGGAAGAGATACGCGCCCACAGCGGCGCGCCGGAAACGATGGCGCAGCAGCATGTGCTGGTGGTGGACGATTCCAGCGTGGCGCGCAATCAGATCGTGCGCACGCTGCAGCAAATCGGCGTGAAAACTACGGTGGCGCGCGACGGGCGCGAGGGACTGAATTTGCTGAAGGCATGGGCGGAGGAATCGGGCCCCATGGTCAGCGAACGTTTGACCATGGTCATCACCGACGTCGAAATGCCGGAGATGGACGGCTATACGCTTACCGCCGAGATCAAAAAAGATGAACGCCTGAAAAACTTGTTCGTGCTTATGCACACCTCGTTGAGCGGTGTGTTCAACACCGCCATGGTGGAGAAAGTGGGCGCCGATCAATTCGTGCCTAAGTTCAAGCCCGACGAACTGGCCAAGGCCGTACTGGAGCGCGTGAGATCACGTAGCGCGATGCAGGCCAAGGCTGCGGCGTAGATTCCTGCGTCCGCCCGCTTCGACGCGGCGCAATCGCCGATAGTCCGCCGCATGGCGTTTACTCGGTCATCTGTGCTACCCTGCCCAGCTTGACTCATGCCGGGGGCCGCTCCGGTTTCGACGCATCCGCGAATTATGACCAGCGCAGCGACGGGCAAAACCATTTCACCCAGCGACTATGAACAGTTCCGCGTCTTCCTGGAGCGGAACTGCGGCATTATGCTGGGGGACAATAAACACTATCTTATCAGCAGCCGCTTGCATCATTTGCTTGCGGAGTACGCCGTTTCCTCGCTGGGGGAATTGGTCAAGCGCGCCGAGCAAGGATCGCATTCCGGCTTGCAGGAACGCATTATCGACGCGATGACCACCAATGAAACGCTGTGGTTTCGCGACATCCAGCCTTACGAAGCTCTCAAGCACCAGATTCTGCCTGAACTGGCGCAGCGGCAGGGATGCGCGCCGCGCATCTGGTCGGCGGCGTGCTCGTCCGGACAGGAGCCGTACTCGATCAGCATGGTCGTGCAGGAATACTTGCAGAATAAGCCGGGCGCGTTTCCGCGAGGCGTGCAAATCATCGCCACCGATATTTCCCCCACGATGTTGAAAGAGGCCGCGGCGGGCGTGTACGACGGCATCAGCTTGTCGCGCGGCCTGTCGCTGGAGCGCCGCGAGCGCTTCTTTACTTCCAAAGCCGGCGACGCGAGCGCCAAGCGGCTGGGAATGGAGAAATGGGAAATTAAAAAAGAAATCAAAAATCGCGTGACCTTCAAGGAACTGAATCTAATGAAGAGTTACGCGGCGCTCGGCAAGTTCGACGTTATTTTTTGCCGTAACGTGCTCATCTATTTTTCCGGCGCGCTGAAGCGCGATATTATCGCGCGCCTGACGCAGACTTTGAACCCGCACGGCTACCTGATACTCGGCGCGTCGGAATCGCTGGCCAATCATTCCGACGCCTTTGATATGCTGCGTTACGCTTCTACTGTGGTGTATAGGTTGAAGACGGAAAGCAAGTGAGGGGTGAGGAGAAAACCTCTGCTTAGGATGCATGGTTTTTTTTACTCCTCACCCCTTAACTCCTCACCTCTCACTGGCCGAAGGCCCCCTCACGCCTTACCCAATCATTGCCGCCGTCGGCGGTAAACCCTTGCCGCTTTTCCCCTTGTTGAAATAGTTGCCACGCATAAGTCGCTGTTTTACCTAGGCGATCGCGCGATGGCATAAGCGTTGCACTTTCCTGACTGAACGCTAAAGTCAGGGGCAGGCAATGCCGATAGACCTTTTTAATCGATTTGATGTGCACGCGCAGGCAATGTTGCTGCGCGGCCGTCGCGCGGAAATTTTGGCGGCGAATCTCGCAAACGCCGACACGCCGCATTACAAGGCGCGCGATATTAATTTTCAGGACGTTATGTCACGCGCGCTGGGTCGGGCGGGCGATGCCTTGCCGTTGCGCGCCACGCAGTCCGGCCATGTGCAATCCGCCGCGGACGCATCCGGCGGTGAGTTGCTCTACCGCATTCCCCATCAATCGTCGCTGGACGGCAACACCGTCGACACGCAGGTCGAGCAGGCCGAGTTCACGCAGAACGCCTTGCAGTATCAAGCCAGCCTCACCTTTCTCAATAATCATATCCGCGGCCTGCTGACCGCTTTCCGGGGAGAGTAAGCCATGTCGCTGTTCACTATTTTCGATATCGCCGGGTCGGGCATGAGCGCGCAGTCGCTGCGCCTCAACGTGACCGCCAGTAATATCGCCAATGCGGAAACCGTAAGCAGCGATCCCGCGCAAACTTACCGCGCGCGCCACCCGGTGTTCGCCACGGTGCTGGACGACGCGCGCGGCGCCGCCGGCGTGAAGGTGCTGGACGTTTTACAAAGCAACGCGCCGCTGCGCAGCCAATACCAGCCCGATCATCCGCAGGCCGATGCGCAGGGTTACGTCTACATGCCCAACGTCAACGTCATCGAAGAGATGGCCAACATGATTTCCGCCTCGCGTTCCTATCAAGGCAACGCCGAGGTAATCAACACGTCCAAACAACTTTTGCTGAGAACGCTGGCGCTCGGCCAGTAGGAGTCGCGTCATGGAAACCGCACAAAATACATCGGTCTTGGACAGCCTGGGTCTGAATTTGGCGTCTACCAACCGCAAGCCGAAGAGCGATGATTCGTTGAAGTTGTCGCAAGATCAATTTTTCAAACTGATGACCGCGCAGCTGAAAAACCAGGACCCGACCAAGCCTCTGGACAATGCCGAATTCCTGAGCCAGATCGCGCAGATAAGCACAGTCACCGGCATTCAAGATTTACAGTCCGGCTTCAGGAACCTTTCCGCGTCGCTGCAAGGCAATCAACTGGTGCAGGGCGCGAGCCTGATGGGACGCAGCGTGTTGACGCCCAGCGACCTGGGCCGGCTGCCGCCGGGCGGCGCGCTGGGTGGCGCGGTGGATTTGCCGGAGGATGCGACCAGCATCATCGTGACCATTCTGGACGGCAACGGTCAAATCTTGCAGCGCTCCGATCTCGGCGCGCACAAGGCGGGGCTCGTGCAGTTCGGCTGGAACGGCGTGACCGCCGATGGGCTGACCGCGCCCGCCGGTTTATACAGCGTGAAGGCGGAAGCGCTGATGAACGGCAAGACCAGCGCCGTCGGCACGCTGGCCAAGTCGACGGTGGAAAGCATTACGCTGGGCGCCGTCGGCGAGGGGGTCATTCTGGGATTGAGCGGCCTTGGTAACGTCGCTCTTACAGAAGTACGGCAGATTTTGAATTGATACGCAACAGGTAGGAGATCACCATGTCATTTCGCACAGCTCTCAGCGGTCTCAACGCCGCCTCCGCCGACCTCAGCACCACGGCCAATAATATTGCCAACAACAGCACCAGCGGTTTTAAATTATCGCGCGCGCAATTCGGCGACATCTACGCCGCATCCGCGCTGGGTTCGTCGAGCACCGCCATCGGCAGCGGTGTGCGCTTGACGAGCGTGGCGCAGCAGTTCACGCAGGGTAACGTGAACTTTACCAATAACAATTTGGACCTAGCCATCAACGGCAAGGGCTTTTTCCGCATGAACGACAACGGCACGGTGGTCTACACCCGCGCCGGGGCGTTCGGCACGGACAGCAGTGGTTACATCGTCAACACCAGTAATCAACGGCTTACCGGATTCCAGGCCGACAGCACCGGCACCATCACCGGCTCGCTGGGCGACTTGCGCGTATCCACGGCGGACATCGCGCCCAAGGCGACGGACGCAGTGACGGTGGGTGTGAATTTGAACGCGGCGGCGACGGTGCCGGTGGCGCCGGTGACGTCATCGGCCATCACACTGAGCGGCGCGCAGACGCTGCGCACCGACGGCGGCAGCCCTTTTACCACTGCCAATTTCACACTGATCGACGCCTATGGCAACGCCGTCAATAATGCCTCGCTGCGCTTTACCTATTCCGGCGCCGGTAATGTATGGGGCGCGGAATTGCTCATCGGCGGCGCTTCCACCACGCCGCCCACCACCACCGGCTCCGCCACCACCGGCATCACTATCGGCACCACCACCAGCGTAACATTGAATTGGGATCCGGACGGCGCCGGCGCGCAGGGCACGGTGCCGCTCACTATGAGCACTACGGGTCTTACGCAACTTACCGGAACAGGCGCGTCCGCAGTCACCGGCGCCGGCAACGGCACCGTGCAGGGAGCGTTCGACGCGAATAACCCTAGTTCGTACAACAACTCGACATCCACCACGATTTACGATTCGCTCGGCACCGCGCATCTGGCCACCATGTACTATCGCAAGACCGGCACCCCCAATCGCTGGGAAACCTATTTGTACGTGGACAATGTCGCGGTCGGTGGAGTCAACACCTTGACCTTTACCAATGCCGGCGCGTTGTCCGCCATCAACGGCGTGGCGACGCCGCCGACCACGTTCAACTCGGCGTCGTTCACGCCCAGCGGCGGCGGCGCGGCGATGACGCTCAGTTTCAATTACGCCAGCACCACGCAATTCGGCAGCGGCTTCGGCGTCAATTCACTCACGCAGAACGGCTACACCACCGGACGCCTGAGCGGCATCGACATCGACAGCACCGGCATTCTGTTCGCGCGCTACACCAACGGCCAATCGCGCGCGCTGGGGCAGGTGGCGCTCACCAACTTCGCCAACTCGCAGGGCTTGCGTCCGCTCGGCAACACCGCGTGGGCGGAAACCTCCGCGTCCGGCTCGGCCTTGACCGGCGCGCCGGCCACCGCGAGCCTGGGCGTGATTCAGTCCGGCGCGTTGGAGGGCTCCAACGTGGACATCACCGAGCAATTGGTGAACATGATTACCGCGCAGCGCAATTTCCAGGCAAACGCGCAGGTGATTACCACTTTCGACAGCGTCACGCAGGCGATCATTAACATCCGTTAATAATGGACAGTCGTCTTTTTCTCCTCTCCCTCCGGGAGAGGTTTAAGGTGAGGGTATCATGGATCATATGCTCTATGTGGTGATGAGCGGCGCCAGCCAAACCATGCTGGCGCAGGCCGCCAACACGCACAATTTGGCGAACGTCAACACCACCGGCTTTCGCGCCGATCTCGCGGCGTTCCAAAGCGTGCCGCTGACCGGCCCCGGTTTGCCGAGCCGCATCTACGCGCAAGCGCAAGGCAACGGCGTGGATTTGACGCCGGGCGCCATCCTAAGCACCGGACGCGAACTGGACATCGCCGTCAACGGACCGGGCTGGATCGCGGTGCAAGCCGCCGACGGCGCGGAGGCCTACACGCGCGCCGGCGATCTGCGCGTCAGCGCCAACGGATTTCTGGAGACCGCCACAGGTCAGAAGGTGTTGGGCAACGGCGGGCCGATTGCATTGCCGCCCGCGGAAAAAATGGAGATCGGCGCGGACGGCACTATTTCCATCCGCCCGCTCGGCCAAGACGTCGCTACGCTGGCCGTGGTGGACCGCATCAAGCTGGTCGCGCCGCCCGCGGAAAATTTGATGAAGCGCGCGGACGGCCTGCTTGGTTTGCAAGACGGTGAAGTCGCCGCACCGGACGCCAGCGTGCGCATTCTCACCGGCAGCCTGGAATCGAGCAACGTCAACGCCGTCGAGGCCATGGTGAATATGATTACGCTGGCGCGGCAATTCGAAATGCAGGTGAAAATGATGCAGACCGCGCAGAACAACGACGCCGCCGCCACGCAAATGATGCAAATGAGCTAATCGGAGAATATACACAATGAACCCCGCACTGTGGATCGCCAAGACCGGCCTCGACGCGCAGCAGACGCGCATGGCGGTCATCACCAACAATCTCGCCAACGTCAACACCACCGGCTACAAACGCGGCCGCGCGGTATTCGAGGATTTGTTGTATCAGAACGTGCGCCAAGTGGGCGCGCAATCCTCGCAAAACACGCAGTTGCCGTCCGGGTTGTCGCTCGGCACCGGCGTGCGCACCGTCGCCACGGAAAAACTGTTCACGCAGGGTAACGTGATACAAACGAACAACTCTCTGGATTTGGCCATTCAAGGACGCGGATTTTTTCAAGTGCTGCTGCCGGACGGCAGCCTCGCCTATACGCGCGACGGCGCTTTTCAAGTCGACGCGCAAGGCCAGTTCGTCACCTCCAGCGGCTATGCGCTGCAACCGTCCATCACCATTCCGCAGGGCGCGCTCAGTATCACCATCGGCTCGGACGGCGTGGTGTCGGTGCTGGTGTCGGGCAGCAGTTCGCCCACGCAGGTGGGCAGCGTGCAACTCGCCGATTTCATCAATCCGACCGGTTTACAGCCGATCGGCGAAAACTTATATGTGCAATCGGTATCCAGCGGATCGCCGCAAACCGGCACGCCGGGCCTGACCGGTTTGGGTAGACTGGTGCAGGGTTCGATAGAAAGCTCGAACGTGAACGTGGTGGAGGAGTTGGTGAGTATGATCGAGGCGCAGCGCGCCTACGAGATGAACTCCAAGGCAATCTCGACCGCCGATTCCATGTTGCAGTACGTGAACAATAATCTGTAAGCGGGACGCCATGAGATTTTTAACATTAGCATTATCATTATCATATATAGTGTTGTTGAGCGGTTGCGCGACCACCGCGCAGCGCGATCCCGCCTACGCGCCGGCGCGCCCCGCGTTGCCACCGCCTCCGTCGGCGTCCAACGGCGCCATCTACCAGGCCGGTTACGAACGGCCGCTGTTCGAGGATCAGCGCGCGCGCCACGTGGGCGACATCCTCACTATCAATCTCGTGGAAAAGACCGCCGCGCAAAAACAGGCCGCCACCAACACTACCAAGGAAAACACGGTGGACATCGACAATCCCACGCTGTTCGGCGCGGCGCCGCAGTTCGGCGTGCCGGGTATCGTGCCGCTGGACAGAAACACCAATAACAATCTTTCCTTCAACACTAATAGCACACAGGAATTCGCCGGCAAGGGCGACAGCAGCCAGAGCAACAGTTTGAGCGGCAGCATCACCGTGAGCGTGGTGGAGGTTTTATCCAACGGTTATTTGGTGGTGCGCGGCGAAAAATTCATGACGCTCAACCAGGGCGACGAATACATACGCTTGTCGGGCATTGTGCGGCCTAACGACATTCGCGCCGACAACTCCGTGCCGTCCACGCAAGTGGCCGACGCGCAGATCACCTATTCCGGCGGCGGCCAAGTGGCCGACGCCAACGCCGCGGGCTGGCTGGCGCGCTTTTTCTTGAGCGCGTTGTGGCCCTTTTAAGCAGAGAAAAAAGGCAAGATACAAGAGAAAAGCGAGAAGGAAAAACCAATGGACGCACCGCGAAACAGAGAACTTGAATTACACGGTAAAAGAAAGGCGACGTTTATCGTCCTCTTTTCTCTTTTATCTTGCCTCTTTTCTCTGCCGTCCCAAGCCGAACGCATCAAAGACTTGGCCTCGGTGGCCGGGGTGCGGCCCAATCAACTGGTGGGTTACGGTTTGGTGGTGGGCTTAAACGGCACCGGCGACCAGACCAGTCAGACGCCGTTCACGGTGCAGAGTTTGAAGAGTATGCTGGCGCAATTCGGCATCACCGTGCCGCCGGGCGTCGATCCGCAGCTCAAGAACGTGGCCGCGGTGTCGCTGCACGCGGAGCTGCCGCCGTTCGCCAAGCCCGGACAAACCATCGACGTGACCGTGTCATCCATCGGCAACGCCAAGAGTTTGCGTGGCGGCAGTCTGCTGATGTCGCCGCTGCGCGGCGCCGACGGTAACGTATACGCCATGGCGCAGGGCAATCTGGTGGTGGGCGGCTTCGGCGCGGAAACCGACGACGGTTCCAAGATCACCGTGAACGTGCCGAGCGCGGGACGCATTCCCAACGGCGCGACCGTGGAACGCAGCGTGCCGACGCCGTTCGACGCCGGCAACGTCATTACCTTGAATTTGCACACGCCGGATTTCACCACGGCGAATCGTCTGGCCGCGGCGGTCAACACTGCAATAGGCGCGGGCGCCGCGCAGGCGCTGGACGGCTCCTCCATTCGCGTCAACGCGCCCACCGACGCGGCGCAGCGCGTCACGTTCGTGTCCATGCTGGAAAATCTCACGCTGGAACCCGGCGAAACTTCGGCCAAGGTGATTATCAATTCACGCACCGGCACGGTGGTGATCGGGCAAAACGTGCGCGTGTCGCCGGCGGCCGTGGCGCACGGCGGACTCACGGTCACGATCGCCGCGCAGCCCATCGTCAGCCAGCCGGGCCCGCTGTCCGGCGGTACGACGGCGGTGGTGCCGCAATTCGATATCGAGGCGCGACAAGACAAGAACCGCATGTTCCTGTTCGACCCCGGCGTGTCGCTCGACACCATTGTGCGCGCCGTCAACCAGGTCGGCGCCGCGCCCGGCGATTTGGTGGCTATTTTGGAAGCGCTCAAAGAGGCCGGCGCGCTGCGCGCCGAATTAATCATCATTTAATCGGGTATTTTTCCTTATCCCCCTCCCCCTGGGAGGGGTTAGGGTGAGGGTGAGGGAGGGAATGTATCTTGGTCGCCACCTCAATTGACACTGCCATCTACACGGATTTTCAAGGCCTCGCCGGGCTGCGTGCCGCCGCGCGCGAAAATTCGCCCGAGGCGCTGCGCCAAGTGGCCGGACAATTCGAAGCGCTGTTCATGCAAATGATGCTCAAGAGTATGCGCGACGCAAGCTGGCAGGATGATTTGTTCAACAGCGAACAAGGCGACATGTACCGCGACATGTTCGATCAGCAACTGGCGATTAATTTATCCCAAGCCAGCGGTTTGGGTTTGGCGGATATGCTGACGCGGCAACTAAGCGGCGTCAGGGCGCCTGCCGCGCCCGTCGATCCGGCGGATAGTGCATTCCGGCCGCGCATTTTTCAAGGCGAGATCAAGCCGCTGTCCGCGCCCGTCATGGTGCAGCGGTTTATTTCCAACTTCGCAACGGCGCCGGCGGCGCCGCAGCAGCCATCTCACTCCGCGCCGCTGGGTGATTCGCCCGAAACATTTGTGCAATCACTGTGGCCGCACGCGCAACAAGCGGCGCGCGCGCTGGGCGTTGCGCCGGAGCTGCTACTTGCGCAGGCGGCGCTGGAAACGCATTGGGGACAATCGATCATTAATTTTCAAGACGGCCGCAGCAGTCACAATTTATTCGGCATCAAGGCCGATCCGTCGTGGGCGGGCAAGCGCATCAATGTGCCCACGCTCGAATACATCGACGGTATCGCCGTGCGGCGCACCGAGCCGTTCCGTGTCTACGATTCCTACACGGATAGCTTCGCGGATTACGTGGATTTTATCCGCAACAATCCGCGTTATGAAGCGGCGCTGCGCCAGGCGCACAACCCCGACGCCTACGCCGCGGCGCTGCAAGGCGCGGGCTATGCGACCGATCCGCAGTATGCGCGCAAGATCAGCGCCATACTCAAGGGCGACACCTTGGGCGCGGCGCTGGGCACGCTCAAGAACCACTAGGACTAAACCATGTCTGGCAGCGATATATTCAGCGTAGGCACGTCGGGACTGTTGGTGTTTCAGCGCGCGCTGGCCACCACCAGCCACAACATCGCCAACGTCAATACCGAAGGCTATAGCCGTCAGCAGGTGGATTTTTCCACGCGTCCGCCGCAGGGCGGCAGCGGCGGCTACATCGGCACCGGCGTGCAGGCCGACAGCGTGCGCCGCGCCTATGACGGATTTCTCACCACGCAAGTGCGCAACAATACCTCGGCGAACAGTCAGCTGCAAAATTTTTATCAACTGGCCAATCAGGTGGACAATTTGCTGGCCGATCCGCAGACCGGCCTCGCGCCCGGTCTGCAAAGTTTTTTCAGCGCCGTGCAGGGCGTGGCCAACGATCCCGCGTCCATTCCCGCGCGCCAAGTGCTGCTGAGCACGGGGCAGTTGCTCACCGATCGCTTCCACGCCATCAATCAGCAGCTCACCGATCAGCGCAACAGTGCGAACAGCCAGCTGCAGACCATCGTGACGGAGATCAACAGCCTGGCCACCGCGCTCGCTAAAATCAACGCCGACATCGTCAGCGCGCAGGGCGCGTTCGCCACGCAGCCGCCCAACGATTTGCTCGATCAGCGCGACGCGCTGCTTAACCAGCTGGCGCAGCGCGTGGCGGTAACCGCCGTGCCGGAGGGCAACGGCGCGCTGAACGTATTCATCGGCAACGGTCAGGGCTTGGTGGTGGGTTCGCAGGCGAGCAGCCTAAGCGTGGTGCAAAACAGTTTCGATCCGAATCGCTCTGAGATCGCTTATCTGGGCGGTTCCGCCACCGTCACTATTTCCGACAATCTCAGCGGCGGCACGCTCGGCAGCGTGTTGGACTTTCGTCGTCAAATACTTGATAGCGCGCAAAACGCGCTGGGCCGTGTCGCCGTCGGACTGAGCGCCACGTTCAACGCCCAGCATGTGCTCGGTCAGGATTTGAACGGCGCGTTGGGGGCGAACTTCTTCAGCGTCGGCGCGCCGGACGTGCTGGCGCGCAGCGGCGGCAGCCCCAACACCGGCAACGGCGTGGTCGCCGCGACCGTGGCGAACGTCAATCAGCTTACCACCAGTGATTATCGCCTGCAGAACAGCGGCGGCACGTATACCTTGACGCGCCTGTCGGACAACACCGTGACAACGCTTGCGAGTTTCCCCGGTACGCCGGTCACCGTCGACGGCGTCACCATCAGTCTGACGTCCGGCACCATCAATTCCGGCGATAGTTTCCTGATTCGCCCGACGCGCCCGGCGGCGGCCACCGTCAACGTCGCGCTCAGTGATGCGCGCAAGATCGCCGCCGCCGCGCCGATACGCACCAGCGCCTCACTCAGCAACGCCGGCACGGGCGCCATCAGCCCCGGCACGGTGAGCAATACCACGAATCTGCCGTTGGCCGGCCCTATTACGCTGACCTTCAACAGTGCGCTGAATCAATTCACCGTCGCCGGCGGTCCGGGCGGCACGCTCGCCTACAATCCCGCCACCGACAGCGGCGGCAAGCAATTTACATTCTCCACATACGGTGGCATCGCCTTCACCGTATCCGGTGTGCCGGCCAACGGCGATACATTCACCATCGGCAACAATACCGGCGGCGTGAGCGACAACCGCAACGCGTTATTGCTCGGCGGCCTACAGAATCAATTATTACTCGGCGGCGGCACCGTCAGTTTGCAAGGCGCTTACGGCCAACTCGTGGCCGAGGTCGGCGCCGTCACGCACCAGGCCGACATCAACAGCAAGGCCCAGGAAGGTCTGCTCAATCAGGTTACGCAGGCGCGCGACGCCGTGTCCGGCGTGAATCTCGATGAAGAAGCGGCCAACATGATACGTTTTCAGCAAGCCTATCAAGCTTCAGCGCAAATCATCGCGCTGGCCGGCACCTTGTTCGATACTTTGCTGGGGGCGTTGAGGAGATAAACCATGCGCATATCCACGCCGCAAATCCAGCAGCAGGGCATCAACACCATTCTCGACCAGCAGGCGCAACTCAATAAAACCCAGTTGCAGGTATCCACCGGGAGGCGCGTGCTGTCGCCGCAAGACGATCCGGCGGCGGCCAACCGCATTTTGGAACTTAGTCAGGCGCTCGCCGTGATCAACCAGTACCAATCCAACAGCGACGCCGCCAAGGCGCGCCTGAGCTTGGAAGAAAGCACTTTGGCCGGCGTGGTCAATCTTTTGCAGGAAGTGCGCAGTCGCGCGGTGCAGGCCAACGTCAGCACGCTGAGCGCCGTTGATCGCGCGGCCATCGCCACCGAAGTGCGCCAGCGCCTCGGCGAATTGCTGTCGCTCGCCAATACCCAGGATGGCAACGGCGAATATCTGTTCGCCGGCTACAAGGGTCAGACACAACCATTCGCGGCCAATACCAGCGGCGGTTTCGATTACAACGGCGACAGCGGACAACGCTTCCTACAAGTGAGCGCCGTGCGCCAAGTGGCGGTGAGCGATTCCGGCGCGGAAATATTTCAAGCGATACGCAACGGCAACGGCACGTTCACCACCGCCGACAACGCCGCCAACACCGGCAGCGGCATCATCGATACCGGCACGGTGAACGGCGCCTTCACGTCCGACACCTACACCGTGATACTCGGCCATAGCACCACGGTGACGGGTGGCGCGATCAACTTAAACGACACCGGCGTCAACGACACGCTGCAATACCAATTGCGCATCAACGGTACGCTGGTCTACACCGGCGCCGAAGGTTCTTCGCGCACCCAGGCGCAGCTGGCCGCCGACATCAACGCGCAAAGCGGCGTCACCAACGTCGGCGCCTACGTCAGCGGCGGCGTGCTTTACCTCGCCAACACCACGCCAAACGGCGCGGCCATCACCGTCACCGAAACCTTGACCGGCGCCAGCGAAGACACCGACACCGTCACCGGTTATTTCGGCTCGGCGCTGACCGGCATCACCACGCCCAGCAGAACCATCAGCTATAACGCCGCGGCCACCGGCTACGTCGTGCTTAACAGCGCCGGCGCCGTGCAAACCGCCGGCGCCTACCAATCCGGCGCCGCCATCAATTTCAACGGCGTGCAAACCAGCGTCAGCGGCGCGCCCAACAACGGCGACCGCTTCACCATCAGCCCCAGCGCCAACCAGGACGTATTCAGTTCCGTGCAAAATCTCGCCAAGGCGCTGGAGCCGGGCGGCGGCACGGCGGCGCACGTCAACAACGTCATCAACCGCACGCTGCTCGACATCGACCAAGCACTTAATAATATCGTCGGCGCGCAGGCCAAGGTCGGCGCGCGGCTCAACGCGGTGGACAGCCAGAAGGATTTGAACGACACGTTCGCCCTGCAAACCAAGGAAACCCTCTCCAACGTGCAAGACCTCGACTTCGCGGAGGCCGCGAGCCGCCTTAATCTGCAACTCACCGCGCTGCAAGCCGCGCAGCAGGCTTTCATTAGGGTGCAAGGATTGTCGTTGTTTAATTTCTTAAAATAATTTTATGCTTGGTCTGGATTAATTTACCCGAAAAGCCAACAATTGATTCGTGCTCATCATCGGGACGAGTAATAATTTTTTATCTTTAACGTAGCTTAGGTCGGCGCTGCCCTGGCCTGGTTCCAGCAGCAATTCGGTGTCGCCCGTTGGGCTGACGTGGAAGAGTTTGCCCGTCACCCAATCAGTGACGAAGTAAGCGCCGCGCCCGTTGGCCGCCACGCCGTCCAGATTGCCGATGGGTTTGCCGCCGCCCAGGCTGGAGATTTTTTTATCGCGCAGCGCGATGGTCTTTAAATGCCCCGGAGTTTTGGTGTTGAATCCCTCGCCGGTCATTGCGCCCCATGCGCCTTCCACGATGCGGTCATGCTCGGCATACAGGCCGTTGGGTGATTCCAGCGCTTCATCTTTGAGCCACAATTCAAAGCGCCCGTCGGCCAATCGGTAAATGGTGTTGTCGAGCATGTCCGACACGTACACGCGCCCTTGCCGATCGATAGTGACGTCATTCAAAAATTTCGCCTGCGGTGCGGCGTAGCGGTGCAGCACCTTGCCGTGCGCCACGTCAATCTCGACCAGCGTGTCGATGTCGGCGGTGTACAACTTATCGCCATGCAAGGCCAGACCCTTCGGCGCGTTCATGCCGCTTACCCATGATTCGTCTAGCAACTTGCCGTCCGGCGAAACGCGCGAAATGAAGCCGTTGCCGTCTTTCTCCGGCGGCGCGCCGTTGACGTTGGAAACATACAGCACGCCACGTTGCGCGTCATAGACCACGGATTCGGGATTTTTAAGGCCATCCAGCTCCCACAGTTTGGTGAGTTGCGGCGCGGCGAAGCCGGCCAGCGGCGTGAAAAATAAAATCGCGGCAGCCGCAAAATTTTTAGCTCTCATAACGTCTCTCCCGGCAATGTTCTTGTAGCCTTGAATAGGTTATCATAGCCAGCACATTTTACCGCGCGCAGCAATACACGGCGACTTCCCCGCGCGGCATTTCCATTCCTTACCATCACCTAAGCTATGGCCACTACCACCGAACTCAACTACGAAGGCGTCGAGCGCCTGCCGCTCGCGGCCTTCACCGAAAAGGCGTATCTGGACTATTCCATGTACGTCATTCTCGACCGCGCCCTGCCGCACATCGGCGACGGCCTGAAACCCGTGCAGCGGCGCATCGTGTACGCCATGTCGGAGCTGGGCCTGTCGGCGCAGGCCAAGCACAAAAAATCCGCGCGCACCGTGGGCGATGTGCTCGGCAAGTTTCATCCGCATGGCGACATCGCCTGTTACGAGGCCATGGTGCTCATGGCGCAACCGTTCTCCTACCGCTATCCGCTGATCGACGGTCAAGGCAACTGGGGTTCGCCGGACGACCCGAAATCCTTTGCCGCCATGCGCTACACCGAGGCCAAGCTCTCCGCGTTCGCCGAAGTATTGTTGTCCGAGGCGGGGCAGGGCACGGTGGACTGGGCGCCGAATTTCGACGGCACACTGGAGGAGCCGCGCCTGCTGCCCGCGCGCCTGCCGCACGTGCTGCTGAACGGCACCACCGGCATCGCGGTGGGCATGTCCACCGACATTCCGCCGCACAACGCGCGTGAAGTGGCGAACGCCTGCATACACTTGCTCGATAACCCGAAGGCCACACTCGCCGAATTGTGCAAGCACATTCCGGGGCCCGATTATCCCACCAGCGCGGAGATCATCACGCCGCGCGCCGAGATCCGCCGCATGTATGAAACCGGCAACGGCTCGCTGCGCGTGCGTGCGCGCTACGAATACGAAGACGGCGAGATCGTCATCACCGCGCTGCCTTATCAAACTTCCGGCGCCAAGGTGCTGGAGCAGATCGCGGCGCAGATGAACGCGAAGAAGCTGCCTATGATCGAAGACCTGCGCGACGAATCCGACCACGAGAACGCCACGCGCCTGGTGATCGTGCCGCGCTCGCGGCGCGTCGAGGTCGAGCCGCTGATGGCGCACTTGTTCGCCACCACCGACTTGGAAAAAAGTTATCGCGTCAACATGAACATGATCGGCCTCAACGGCCGTCCGCAGGTGAAAAATCTGCGCGAAATACTGAGCGAATGGCTGGAATTCCGCACCGAGGTGGTGCGCCGCCGCTTGCAGTACCGCCTCGACAAGGTCAGCGCGCGCTTGCACATTCTCGATGGTCTGCTGATCGCCTATCTCAACATCGACGCGGTCATCGCCATCATCCGCAAGGAGGATGAACCCAAGCCGGTGCTGATGAAGCGTTTCAAATTGAGCGAGACGCAGGCCGAGGCGATTCTGGAATTGCGTTTGCGCCACTTGGCGAAACTCGAGGAAATAAAAATCAAGGGCGAGCAAAAAGAGCTGAGCGGGGAGCGTGGCGAACTGGAAAAAATATTGGGCTCCAAGCAACGCTTGAAGACGTTGATCCGCAAGGAACTCGCCGACGACGCGAAAAAATACGGCGATGCGCGCCGCGCGCCGCTCATCGAACGCGCGAGCGCGCGTGCCATGGACGAAACCGAACTCGTGCCCACCGAACCGATTACGGTCATTCTCTCGGAAAAAGGCTGGGTGCGCGCCGCCAAGGGTCACGACATCGACGCCGCGGCGCTCGGCTACAAAGCAGGCGACCGTTTCCTGGCCAAGGCCATGGGGCGCAGCAATCAGCTCGCAGTGTTTCTCGATTCCACCGGCCGCTGTTACTCGCTGCCCGCGCACACTTTGCCGTCCGCGCGCGGCCAGGGCGAGCCGCTCACCGGCCGTTTGCAGCCGCCGGAAGGCGCGCAGTTCGTGGGCGTGATGCTGGGCGGCGCGGAGGATTTATATCTGCTGAGCAGCGACGCTGGTTACGGCTTCATCGCCAAGCTCGGCGATTTATACGCCAAGAATAAATCCGGCAAGGCGGTGTTGAACGTGCCGAAAAATTCCCGCGCGCTGCCGCCCGCGCCGATCGGCGCGGTAAAGACCGATTACATCGCCGCCGTCACGCTGCAAGGACATCTGCTGCTGTCGCCGGCGCGCGGCCTGCCGCTGTTGCCCAAGGGCAAGGGCATCAAGATCATCAACGTCCCCACGCCGCTGCTCGCCAAACGCGAGGAATTCGTGGTCAGCGCCGTATCCGTGGCGGCGGGCAAGACCCTGGTCGTGCATGCCGGGGCGCGCCATTTGAATTTGAAGCCCGCCGACCAGGAGCATTTCAAGGGCGAGCGCGGGCGGCGCGGCTTGAAATTGCCGCGCGGTTTCCAGCGCGCCGACAGACTGGAAACGGGAGACTAAGGGCCGGCCCGGTAAGAAACGGCCTGGGGTTAGCCAGGCCGAAGAAACAAAACGCACTCTTAGTACGGCTGGAGAGAAGAGCCGTTTTGTATTAGATATAGCGGCGCGTAATGGTGGTTCTTTAGTTGATTTATAAAGTATTTTTATTGTGCTAAGACCTTGAACTTGTAGCTAAAAACCCCATCTAACGAGCAGATTCGGATACTCATAACGGGAGCGCATTGATGAAACGCATTTTATTGTTCCTCGCCACCAATATCGCTGTGCTGCTGGTGCTCAGCGTATCGCTGCGGTTGCTGGGCGTGGATCAAATACTCGATCAGCAGGGCGGGTTGAATATGACCTCGCTGATCATTTTCGCCGCCGTCATCGGCATGGGCGGTTCGTTCATTTCGCTGGCCATGTCCAAATGGACCGCCAAGCATATGACCGGCGCGCGCGTTATCGAGCGTCCCGCCGACGCCACCGAGGCGTGGCTGGTCGACACCGTCAAGCGTCAGGCGCAGCGCGTCGGTATCGGCATGCCGGAGGTGGCCATTTACGATGCCCCGGAGCCGAACGCTTTCGCCACCGGCATGATGCGCGACAGCGCCTTGGTGGCGGTAAGCACCGGCTTGCTGCGCTCCATGAAGCAGGATGAAGTGGAGGCAGTGCTGGCGCATGAAGTCAGCCACATCGCCAACGGCGACATGGTCACGCTGGGTTTGATCCAGGGCGTGGTCAATACCTTTGTCATCGTGTTGTCGCGCGTGATCGGCCACCTCATCGATCGCGTGGTGTTCAAAACCGAGCGTGGTCATGGTCCGGCGTTTTTCGTCACCGCGCTGGTCGCGCAGTTGGTGCTGGGCATCCTCGCGTCCATGATCGTCATGTGGTTTAGCCGCTGGCGCGAATTCCGCGCCGACGCCGGCAGCGCGCGCCTGGAAGGCCCGAACAAGATGATTGCCGCCCTGGAGCGGCTCAAGCTGGTGCACCAGTCGTCCTTGCCCGACCAGATGGCCGCGTTCGGCATCTTCGGCGGAAGCGGCGAGGGCCTCAAACGCCTGTTCATGAGCCATCCGCCCTTGGATGAGCGCATCGCGGCATTGCGGCAATAACAAGTTGCAAGTCGTAGGGTGGGCACGTTGTTCGTGCCCACCATTCGCGCTGCTTAATCAAATTGAAGTTGCGCCATGGATGGCATCGCAAATAATGTGGGCACAAAAACCGTGCCCACCCTACCCACTTCCATACAGCAGAGTTAAAATAATAACTTTTCCGCCGACGAGAACAACATGCCTTTAATCCGCCCTTTTAGGGGCTTGCGCCCGCTGCCGGAGCGCGCCGCCGATGTGGCCGCTCCTCCCTATGACGTACTGAATAGTGAGGAAGCGCGCACACGCGCCGCAGGTAAACCATGGAGTTTTCTGCACATCTCCAAACCGGAAATCGACCTGCCGCCCGGCACCGACCTCTACAGCCCCGCCGTGTACGCCAAGGGCGCGGAAAATCTCGAAAGCCTGATTAAGCAAGGCATCCTCAAGCGCGACGCGCAGCCGCACTACTATCTTTATCGCCTGGTCATGGGCGCGCACACGCAAATCGGTTTAGTAGCCGGCGCGTCGGTCGAGGCCTACAACGGCGGCCGCATCCGCCGCCACGAATTCACCCGCCCCGACAAGGAAGACGACCGCGTGCGCCAGATCGACGCGCTCAACGCGCAGACCGGCCCGGTGTTTCTCACCTACCGGCACGCCGTGGACATCGACGCCACAGCGGCGCGCCTCAGCGGCGACGCGCCGGAGTTCGACATCGTCGCCGACGACGGCGTGCGCCATACCTTGTGGGTGGTGCGCGACGCCGCGGATATCGCTTTCTTTTCGGCGGCGTTCGAAAATGTCGGGCCGTTGTACATCGCCGACGGCCATCATCGCTGCGCGGCGGCGGCGCGCGTGGCGGCAAGCCGCAACGCTAAACTGTCCCAACCTAGCGGCGCGCACAGCCATGATTATTTCCTGGCGGTGATCTTCCCCGACAACCAAATGCAGATCATGGACTACAACCGCGTGGTGCGTGATTTGCACGGGCTGTCGCGCGAAGATTTTCTCAAGCGCCTGGGGGAAAATTTCACCGTGCGCGCCGGCGATCAGCCGGTGAAACCGGCGCGCGCGGGCGAATTCGGCATGTACCTGGCCGGGCAATGGTATCGCTTGACCATTCACCCGCAACGCATTCCCGGCGATCCGGTGGCGCGTCTGGACGTGAGCCTGCTGCAAGATTATTGTTTGGCGCCGCTTCTGGGCATCGGCGATCCGCGTCGCGACAAGCGCATCGATTTCGTCGGCGGCATACGCGGCTTGGCCGAGCTGCAAAGGCGCGTCGACTCCGGCGAGATGGCGGTGGCTTTTGCGCTGTTTCCTACCGGTATGCAAGACCTGATGGCGGTGGCCGACAGCGGCCAGGTTATGCCGCCGAAATCCACGTGGTTCGAGCCTAAACTAGCCGATGGGTTGGTGTCGCACGTGTTGGATTGACAGCGAAGTCTTTTATAAAAAATCCAACGCAAAGACGCCAAGACGCAAAGAAAACAAAAAAATTTTCAAAAAATATGTAGGTTGGGGTGAGCAACGCGAACCCCAACATTATCTGCCGTCACACAAATGTTGGGGTTCATTTCATTCACCCCAACCTACTATCTATACTGTTTTTTGTTTTTGCAAACAGAGTTATTCTATCTTGGCGTCTTGGCGGTTTCTATACCGAAAAATCGTAATTCAGCATCTCGCTTGGTTTTTGCAGGTAGTAACCCTGCACGTAATCGACGCCGTATTGCCACAGCAGCGCCAGGCTGCCGGCGTCCTGCACGCACTCGGCGATGGTTATCATGCGCGCCGCGTGCGCCGCGTCGTTGATCGCTTTGACGGCGGCTTGGTTCTGCGCGTTACCGGTTAAGTTGGCCATGAACGAGCCGTCGATTTTCACGTAACTCACGCCCATGGAAAAGCGCTTCAAATTGCCGAGCGAGTTGGGATCGCAACCGAAATGATCGAGCGAGAATTGACAGCGCAATTCCTTGAGTCCCTTGATGAGCGCCTGCGTGTCTTTTAGATAGCGCATCGCCGCAGTCTCGCCGGCCTCGAAGATCAAGCTGTCGCCTTGCAGGCGCGCGGCCTTGAGGCGTTCGCTGAGCCAAGGCAGTAGTTTGTCGTCCTTCAAAGTTTCTGCGAATAATTTAATAAAGAACACCTGTTTGCCGCCGGCGCGGCGCTTGGCGGCAAGCACTTCGATGGCCTGTGTAATAACCCAGCGATCGATGGCGGGTCCGGCGCCGGTCTGTTCCGTCGCCGCCGCGAATTGCACGGTGTCGATTTCCTTGCCTTGCTCGTCGAGCATACGCAACAGCACTTGGTAATGTTCCCCCGCCGCGCCGCGCAAACTGACGATGGGCTGATAGGTCAGACGCAGGCGCTTGTTGTCCACCGCCGTCTGGATGCGGCGCGCCCACTGTTGCAGCGTGTCCTTGGCGGCGCCCGCCTCGGCGTCGGGACTGTGCAGGTGCACGCGGTTGCCGCCGGCGCTCTTGGCCGCCGCGCACGCCTTGCTGATGTGTGACAACAATTCCTTGCTGCTCAGCACGTATTCGGTGATGAGGCCGATGGCGATGCAGCAGGTAGTGGTGGCCGACAGGCCCGCGGCGTCGTAGACGCCTTCCTCCACAGCCTTGCGCAGCCGTTCCGCGGTCTGGTGCGCGTGATCGGCGTCCTTGTTGTGAATCAGCAGCGTGAAAATGTCGTCGCCGAAGCGCGCCAGCAACATGGAGTCGTCGACGTGCTTGCGCAGCAGCGCGGCGATATCGCTCAACACCAGATCACCGGCGGCGATGCCGGCCTGTTCCTTGATGTTCTGAAAATGATCCAATTCGATGTACAGCAACGCGCTGTTGCCGCCGCCACCGGTGGCGCGCGTGATCGCCGCCTCCAACTCTTCGAGAAAATGCTGACGGTTGTACAGGCCGGTGAGTAAGTCCTGTTTGCTTAGGGATTTGAGTTTATTTTCGAATTCCTGGTGCTGCGATAAATCTTGAATAATGATCTGCGTGCACGCCTCGCCATCGATGCTGGCCGGCGAGAATTCCATGCTCGCCGTGAATTCCGCGCCGTCGACGCGCCGCCAGCGCACCTCCAGCGCCGCGGCCTGCGCCTCATCCTTGCCGTATTTGCGCAGGAAGTCCTTGAATTGCGCGAGGCTGTCTTGCGCCACCATGTCCAGGATCGGCGTGCCCTCGATCTCGTCGCGGCTGTGGTAGCCGAACAGGTTCAGGTAGGCGCCGTTGGCGTAGATGTGCATACCGTCGTGCACGTAGGCGATGGCGTCGCGCGAACTTTCCATCAGGGAGCGAGCGCGTTTTTCGGCTTCGCGCAGCGCGCTCGCGCAGCGCCGGTGCGCGCGACGCTCCTCGAGGTCGCCGAACTCGCGCGTCAGCACCAGTTGCAAGCGCTCCGGCTGATCTTTAGATACCACGTCGCGCGCGCCGGCGTGCAGCAAATCCAGCGCGATGGGTTCCTCGAGGGTGTTGGACAGCAGGATGAACACGATATCCTTGCCGGAACTCTTGGTAAGCGCGAGCGCCTTCATGGCGGTGAATTCCGCCAGCTTGGCGGCGCACAGGATAATATCCGGCGCCTGCTCGTCGAGCGCGGCGCGCAGGCCGTCCTGATTGGTGACGCGCGACGCGCGCACGCCGAGACCGGCGCGGCGCAGCATACCGGTGACGGCCTCGGCGTCGTTCGATGAATCGTCGATGATAAGCAAGCGAAGAATGTTTTCCTTCTTCACTTTATCTCCCCAACTGGTTCTAAACAGGTATCTTATAACGCCCGCCGGCGCGCTCGCGCACCAGGCGCGGCGCCAGATAGCCGGGCAGGCGGGCGCGCAGCTCGTCCATGATGCGGCCGGCCGTGGCATCGTTCACCTCGAAGTGCGCCGCGCCCTGTACTTTATCCAGCAAATGCAAATAATAAGGCGTTACGCCGGCATCGAACAACTGCTCGCTTAGTGCGGCCAGGGCGTCACTCGAGTCGTTGACGCCGCGCAGCAGCACCGCTTGGTTGAACAGCGCTACGCCGTGCGCGCTCAATTGCGCCAGCGCGCGCCGCACCGCCTCGTCGATCTCCTGGGCGTGGTTGGCGTGGATCACCATGATCGGCTTAAGCCGGCCGCCGGTCAACCATTCCAATAAAGCCGCGTCGACGCGCTCCGGCAGCACCACCGGCAGGCGCGTGTGCACGCGCAGGTATTTTACGTGCGGAATGCGCGCCAGCTCCGCCGTAAGCAGAGCCAGGCGCTGGTCGCTCAGGCTCAATGGATCGCCGCCGCTCAAGATTACCTCGTGGATCGACGCATCGGCGCCGATATAGTCCAATGCGGCGCGCCATTGTTGCGGCGCAGGGTTGGCGTCAGCGTAGGGGAAATGACGGCGGAAGCAATAACGGCAGTGCACGGCGCAGGCGCCGGTGCTGACCAGCAGCACGCGCCCGTGGTACTTGTGCAGCACGCCGGGCGCGGCCATGGCGGCGAGATCACCGACCGCGTCCAGACTGAAGCCGGGCGCGGGGAGCTGTTCCTCGTCCAGCGGCAGCACCTGGCGCAGCAGTGGATCGTGCGGGTCGCCGTAGCGCATACGCGCCACGTAGCCACGCGGCACACGCAACGGAAAATCCCGCGCCGCGGCGCGCGCGGCGGGCGTGAGGCAAGACTCCAGGCCGAGGATGCGCAGCAACTCCGCAGGGTCGCTGATCGCCTGCGCCAGCGCGATTTGCCAGGCGGGAGTCTGCCATGCGGATGCGGTTCGAGGTATCATACGGTTTTTTGCCGATTGAGTTTATAAGTAAGCTACACTCACTGATACGTCCCCGCCCCCTTCAAGGGAGCGGGACAGGGTGGGGGTGGAGTAGAATAAGGTATTTTACTCAGAGATTAGTCAGGTAAGAGATGTTATCTTACCTGACTAATCTCTGAGTAGCCGTAAACGGCATATAGTCTCAAAACGAGGATAAGATGGCTACATTCAGCACCAACGAATTCAAGTCCGGACTCAAGGTTATGGTGGACGGTGACCCCTGCGCCATCGTGGAAAACGAATTCGTCAAGCCGGGCAAAGGCCAGGCGTTCAACCGCGTGAAGATACGCAACTTGAAAACCGGGCGGGTCATCGAACGCACCTTCAAGTCGGGTGATACGCTGGAAGGCGCCGACGTCGTCGATACCGACATGCAGTACCTCTACAACGACGGCGAATTTTGGCACTTCATGGCGCCCGACACCTTCGAGCAGCACGCCGCGGACAGTAACGCGGTGGGCGACGCGAAAAAGTGGCTCAAGGAACAGGACATGTGCACCGTTACGCTGTGGAACGGCGTGCCGCTGTCGGTGACGCCGCCGAACTTCGTCACCCTGCGCGTCACCGACACCGACCCCGGCCTGCGCGGCGACACCTCGGGCGGCGGCGGCAAACCCGCCACGTTGGAAACCGGCGCGGTGGTGCGCGTGCCGTTGTTCATCGAAGTCGGCGACGTGCTCAAGATCGACACGCGCACCGGCGAATACGTGGCGCGGGCTAAATAAAAAAATAACAAGTGACAAGTTACAAGAAAAAAGCATTAGGTTTGGTTTTTCTTGTAACTTGAAACTTATCACTTGTAACCGTTTTTTTACCATAGCTGATTGAACACTACCTCCGACTGGCGTCCCGCGGCGACGCAGACCATCCTCGAGGCGCGCGCCCAACTGCTGGCCGCGGTCAGACAGTTTTTCGCCGTGCGCGGCGTGCTGGAAGTGGAGACACCCGTTTTATCCACCGCCGCGGCCACCGCCCCGCATCTGGAAAGCTTCGTCACGCGCTACAGTGGCCCACATGCCGCGCATGGTGTGCCGCTTTATCTGCAAACCTCCCCGGAATTTGCCATGAAACGCCTGCTGGCCGCCGGCAGCGGGCCGATTTATCAAATTTGCAAGGCATTCCGCAACGGCGAGGCGGGGCGGCGGCATAATCCGGAATTCACCATGCTGGAATGGTACCGCCCCGGTTTCGATCATCACACCTTGATGGATGAGGTCGAAGAATTGGTTACAAGTTTATTGGCGGAACGTATTACGCAACCCGCCGAACGGTTAAGCTATGCAGCGGCCTTCCAACGCTACGCGGAACTTGATCCTCATCAGGCTACATCGGAAAGTCTGCGCGCGTGCGCGGCGGCGCACGGTGTCGCGGACACTCCCGATCTCGCCGCCCTCGACCGCGACGCTTGGCTGGATTTGCTGTTGACGCACGTGGTGGGCCCGCGTCTCGGCCGCGAGCGCTTGTGCTTTATCCACGACTATCCCGCCACGCAGGCCGCGCTGGCGCGCGTGCGCCGCGATACGGCGGACCACGCGGTAGCGGAACGCTTCGAACTCTACGCGCAGGGCATGGAATTGGCCAGCGGCTATCACGAATTGAGCGACGGCGCCGAGCAGCGCGCGCGTTTCGCGGAGGACAACGCCAAACGGCGCGCGCAAGGTCGCGACGTGCCCCTGGACGAGCGTCTGCTCGCTGCGCTGAGCGCGGGTTTACCGCCGTGCGCCGGCGTGGCGCTGGGCGTGGACCGTCTGTTGATGCTGAAGGTGGGTGCGCGGGACATTAACGAGGTGCTCAGTTTCCCCATCAGTCGCGCTTGAGCGGTTATATTTCCGGCCAAATTATTAACTCGGCGATAA
>JBFLZV010000006.1:4922-58227 GCA_040756035.1 Pseudomonadota bacterium | reverse complement strand
GCTCACCTGGTCTCGCGCGGCTTAGGGCCGCCTCAAGGCGTCCGTGCCTTGAATTAACCCGGCAATAAAGACCGCCGGGTTAACAAGATGGAGGTGTGTTCTCACCATACAACTGCTCGGCGCGCCGCCCCAATGCGATATTTTGCAATTGCCGCTCATAATCGCACAACTGGCCCTCGCCCAGCGCGACAAGCTGCCGATTGAGGGCAAGCAGATGTTTAATCGGCGCCGCCAGCCACTTATGTCCCGCAACCGTCGCCTCGGCGGCGAGGGCCAGATCAAGCAGCGCGCCGCGCTGCTTCTCCAAGTTCGCCACAATCTCCCAACGCTGGGCGTGCGCCGCGTCCAGCATACTTCGCGTCAGCGCAATGATATCGCCCCAGCACTCGTCGGGGGATAATTTATGCGCCGCTTCCGACATAAAGCATCCGCGCTCAGCCCACGGCGCGTTTATGACGCGTCGCCAGCGTCGCCTGCACCACGCTCTCCGGGATAGCGTCCCAGGCGTCCTTGATCTCGTGCAACAGACCGAACACCTCGTCCAGCAACGCCGGATTATTCTCATAATTGGCGCGCAGCAGACGGCTTTCCATGTAACCGTAGAGATTGTCCAAATGCTGCGCCAGCTCGCCGCCGACGTCTTTGTCCAGACTCATTTTCAGGCCGTCGATGATAGCGATGGCGTCGCTGATCAAGGCGCACTTCTGCGCGATCTCCGCGCGATACATGCTGCCCTTGGCGCTGGCGATTTTATCCAGCGCGCCGTTGAACATCATTTGAATCAATTTGTGCGGGTCCGCATAGGCCGCTTCGGTATGCACTTTAACTTGCTTATAGTGGCTCAGCGGGCCACGCGCGTCGGTGTAGCTCATTGCTTGCTTCCTTTAGTTTGTATGTCGTTTGTCGAAATTTATTACCCGGTAACGTTAGGCAAACGGCTTAACTGCTTCGTTAAAAAATCGCTGGTGCTCTTCAGCTGACTTACTACTTTATCCAATGCGGTGAATTGCGCGCGCAGACGCTTTTCCACTTCGGCCAACCGTCTATTTAACGTCTCACGCTGTGTGCTAATATCTTTAATACTCCTATTGATGCCGTCGGTGCGACTGGCGACCGGGCCGCTGCTCGCTAACAGGTTATCGGCCAATTTATCCAATTGATAAGCGTATCCTTGCGAATAATTTACCGTGCCGCGGCTGCCGGTGGCGCCGCCGATAACTTGCAGCTTGAGTCCTTCCGTAGCGTTGCCGGTGGCGCCAGTTAAATTCTGGCCGCTGCCGGTGGCGGCCACGCCGTTGATGGTGCCGGCCACGTCCACGCCGGCGGTGGATGTTGGCGTCCCCAATAAATCCGCTATGGCGTTGCCGGTAAAACCGGTTACGGTGGAGGGCGAACCATAACGGTTGGAGGTAATAATGAGCTTATTGGTGCCGGCCTCGACCGTGACCGTTACCGCAATACCCGCCGCGGACAAGGCGCTCGCGCCGTTGAGTTTGGCCTGCACTTCAGCGGCCAGCGCGGCATAACTGCCGTAAGTCGCAGGCGCCAAGGTGACGGTGGCGGCGACGCCGTCCACGGTGACGCCTAAGCTATCGTTGCCGCCTGCAGTGATGGTTAAATTCGGCGCGACGGATCCCTTGGCATTACCCTGCGTCGCCAACTGGCTGACCGTCACCGTATAGTTGCCCGGCGCAGTCTTGTCCGTGGCGCTCACGTAGGTTATTTGATTATCGGTGGGCTTACCCAGCGCGGCGAATAGTCCGGCGATATCATTGAAATTGGCGTCGATGGCGGCTTGCAGCTTGGCGGCATCAACCGACAGCGTGCCGTCTTTTTGAAAACTCACGCCGATTTGCGAGAGTAAGCTGTAATTGCCGTTGATAAATTTAACGGTGTTGTTGAGCGTGGTGCGCACCTGTCTAATGACGGCCAATGCGCCGGAGTCGCCCTGTAGTATGCTGCCTTGCTTGGTCGCGGCGTTGTAGGCGGTCAAATCTTGCACGGTTTTGTTTAAGTCGTTATACGCCTTGACAAAGGCGTTTATCGAACTTTTAACTGCATCCGTATCGCGCGCTACACTTAGGCTTGTGGTAACGCCGCTGGCGCTTTGCTTAAGCAGGTTCAGCGTAACGCCTTGCACTACGTCGGTGATGGTGTTGGATGATTTGTTAACGGTTAAGCCATCCACCTTTATCTGCGCGTCTTGCGCCGCGACCAATTGCGTGGGGTTTTGCGTGCCCGCCGGGTTGTAGGCTAATAAACCCGATATCGCCGCGTCACCGCTCACCGCGATGCGCAGGCTGTTGGCGGCGCCGGTGTCATTGGAAGTAAGCACCAGGCGGTAGGGTGTGGCGCCGCCGTCATTGATGATGGCGGCGGTCACACCGATGTTGGCGGCGTTGACCGCGTCGCGGATCCCCTGCAAGGTGCTGGTGTTGTTGACCGTTACCGTCTTGGAACTTTTATTAGAGTTCAACGTGAACGACGCGCCGGTATAAACGCCGTTGCTCAACGTACCGCCGCTGATCGTGCCGAAATCAAAGGTGAGCGTGGTGGTGCCGCCGCCGCTGCCGATGGCGGTGGTTTGGCTCGTCTGCGCGGCGGTATTGATCTTGTGCGCCTGCGCCAGCTTGACCACCTCGATGGCGTAACTCCCCGCCACGGCGCTGCTGGAGGCGTTGGCCGTATAAATAGTCGTGTCGGCGGACGTCGCTTTGTGGGTTTGAAATTTAGAAAGGCTGCTTAAACCACGCACCGTCGTTTGAAACGAGGACAACGAACCCTTCAATGCGCCGAAAGCGGAAAGCTGGGCCTGGAACTCGGCTTCCTTCCTATCCAGTTGCAGCAACGGCTGGCGCTCCAGCCCCATTAATTGGGTAATGATCCCGTTAACATCCAGTCCGGAGCCCACACCGGCTACTGAAATAGCCATAATACGTTACCTTGCCATGCGGTTATTATCGCCGGGTTTAGGCCGTCATAAGTCCATGCGCTGTTAAAAAAACGCTCCCCGGCATATAAGTGAACAGGTCAAGCCGGTTATACCGGCTTGACCTGTCCGCATTCCCTGCAATTTCAATACCAGATCAGGCGCGCGCCCTGACGATCACACCCTGCGCCTTTTCTAAGCTACGCGCCAAGGTAAGCACCTCCTCGGGCGGTATCTGACGGATAACCTCCTGAGTTTCCGAGTCGATTACCTTGATCACGGTGCACTCCTCCGTATCCGCATCGATGGTGAAATGCAAATCACGGCGCAGGTTTTGCACGTAATCGTTAATGGCGCTGACCGCTTGATTGAGTTCCGCAGCCTGAATCTCCTCCTCTTCATCGGGGGTTGCATCTTGCATCTGACCCGGCAACTTTTGCCGCGTCCCCACCCGCGCCGACGGACCCGCCGGCGTGACGACCGATGATCGGACGGATGGTGTAGTAATTAGCTTAGGCATCGTATTTACCCCTCTGCATCCTAGTTATGAAAGAAAGCGTCCGGGATATCCCCGGACGCTTCTTGATCACTATTACCGCAGTAAGGCCAATACGTTATTGGGCAGAGAGTTAGCCTGAGCCAAAATCGCCACACCGGCCTGCTGCAGAATCTGGCCACGAGTCAACGCCGCCGTTTCCGCCGCGAAGTCGGCGTCGAGGATGCGGGCGCGTGCAGCGCTCAGATTTTCCGAGGTGGTTGATAGGCTGGACACAGTTGACTCGAACCGGCTCTGCACCGCACCGAGCTTCGCGCGGTTGGAGTTGATGCTGGTCAAGGCTGAATCCACCGCAAGGATGGCGGCATTGGCCCCCGCCACCGTGGATATATCCACTGTATTAATAGACTTGGTGGTATCCACACTCAACAAGGCGGTGTCGAAACCGATCTTGTTCGAGGCCGCAGCGCTGTTGAACGTAATATTGCTGGATGACTGCAACGTCACCTGGCCACGGTAGTGCGTTTCACGGGTGAAGGTGGATGTTGCGCCGCCGGCGCCCGTTTCATCAAAGGTGCTGAACACGCTCTTGCCCTGGAAAACCGAAGCAGTAGCATCATCAGTAAAGCTGAATGTCTCGTCCACCACCACACCCCTACCGTCGGACGCAACCAGCTCAAGCTGACCGGAACTGTTCTTGTTCGCCACCACGCCGGTGGTATCCTTGGAGGTGTTGATGGCGCTCACCAGCTGATCCACGCTCTGCTGTAGCGCGCCGGAAGTCACTGTGCCGCTCGCGTATACCGTGGTGCCGTTGATCTTCAGGGTATACGAAGCAGACTCACCGGAGTTCAATGTGCTGGAAGTTAGCCCATCGTTAGTCCCCGCCGTAATAGCCGGACCGCTGGTGGCCGCTACACTGACCGCGTTGAACTGCTGTGTATTGCTCGCGGTCGCTGTCACGCCGACGATATTGCTGGCGTTGATGGCGGCCGCCTTGGCATAGGCGCTGGCGGAATCGCGTGCGTTCGCCAACCCGGAAACCGCGTAGTTAGCCGATGCTTTGACTTCCGTACCGTTAATATACAGTTCGCCTGAGCCGATAGCCGTGGTATCCACACCGGTATATGTGGTACGCACCAGTGTATCGGTAGCCGTCGCTACACCAGAAGTCGTGGTGCCCGCGGTCACGGAGCGTGTACCGGCGTTATTCACCACGGAGCCGATCTGGGTCGCGCGCGAGCCGTCCACGGTCACCGTGATCGTCTGATTGGCGTTGGCGCCCACTTGGAATTGCTGTGCGCTGAAATTGCCGTCCAGCAATTTGGTGCCGTTGAACTCCGTGGTGGTGGCCACGCGGTCCAATTCCGAAATCAACTGCGCAACTTCTTGCTGCAACGCCGCGCGATCGGTGCCGGAATTTGTGGCGTTGGCGGATTGTACGGCTAGCTCACGGATACGCTGCAGCAGGTTTCCGGCGGTGCCTAAGGCGCCTTCGGCCGTCTGCGCCAGTGAAATACCGTCGTTGGCGTTACGAGCGGCCTGATTCAGACCACGAATTTGTGAAGTGAACCGCTCCGAAATGGCCAGACCCGCCGCGTCGTCCTTGGCGCTGTTGATGCGCAAGCCCGAAGACAACCGCTGCAATGCAACGGACAACTGAGATTGCGACGTGTTCAAATTGCGCTGTGCATTCAGCGATGAGACGTTGGTATTAATAATTTGAGGCATGTGTTGTTCTCCTAAAGAGTAATCGTAGGTCAGGTCGGCGTTCGCCTACCTGACAGTCACCGTCAGGCGGATGCGGCCTGACCTACAGGAATATGCCGGCCTTGCGGGCGGGCTATTCACCTTTCCGACAAGATTATCGGATGGGCGGCGGGAAACTTTAGGCCTATTTAATGCGGGCCGCCCGGCTCTTAACAGAAAGCTGCTCCGTATATAACGGCTCGGCCTGAGCCGGCTTTAGAAATATCACCGCCCGGCCGTTATATAAGCGCCGGGATGGTGAAAATAAGAACTTTTTGGACAGCCTAGGGGTCTATTCGACAAGGAAATGCAATAACCGGCCTATGCGCCGTTTAGGAGTAAACGCAATGCCTGCCAACAGCATTTTAAAAAACGCCGACCTGGTCGTGGAAAGCATCCGGCAAAACGGCAAGCCGTTTCGCCCCAGCGATTGGATCGAGCGCATATCCTCGCAACTGGCGAGCTACGGCCCCGACCACCGCCTGCGCTATTCGGACAGCGTGCAGCCCTGCGTGATCGAAGGCGTGAAGTGCCTGTGCGTGAAAAAGTCCCTACAGGAAGAAAACCCCGCCGCCTACCAGTTCATTCTCAAGTTCGCCACGGACAACCAATTGCGCATCCAGGAAGACCGACGCTCGCAACCCCGCCCTGCGGCAACCGAGCGGTGTTCCGCTTAGCGCCGGGCACGAGCGCAACATTACACCTCCGCCAAATCCCCCTTGCTTTCCAGCCACGCGCGGCGGTCGGCGGCGCGTTTTTTGGCGAGCAGCATGTCGAGAATATCCTGCGTGTTATCGCCGGGGCTGACCGTTAATTGAATCAAGCGGCGCGTGTCGGGTGCGATGGTGGTTTCGCGCAATTGCTGCGGATTCATCTCGCCCAAGCCCTTGAAGCGCTGCACGTTGACTTTGCCTTTGATCTTTTCCGCGGTGATGCGATCGAGTATGCCACGCTTCTCGGCGTCGTCCAGCGCGTAAAATATTTCCTTGCCAACGTCGATACGATACAGCGGCGGCATGGCGACGAACACGTGCCCGGCCTCCACCAGCGCGCGGAAATGGCGTACGAACAGCGCGCACAACAACGTGGCGATATGCTCGCCGTCGGAATCGGCGTCGGCGAGGATGCACACCTTGCCGTAACGCAAACCTTCTAAATTATGGGAACCGGGATCGACGCCCAGCGCCACCGCGATGTCGTGCACCTCCTGGGAGGCCAGCACCTCGGATGATTCCACTTCCCAAGTGTTGAGAATCTTGCCGCGCAACGGCATGATGGCCTGGAACTCACGGTCGCGCGCCTGTTTCGCCGAACCGCCCGCCGAGTCGCCTTCCACCAAAAATAATTCGCTGCGCGCCAAATCTTGCACAGTGCAGTCGGCAAGTTTGCCTGGCAAAGCCGGGCCGCTGGTGATTTTTTTGCGCACCACGCTCTTGGCGGCGCGCAAACGCTGCTGCGCGCTGCTGATGGCCAGTTCCGCCAAGCGCTCGCCGATGTCGGTATGCTGATTGAGCCATAGACTGAAGGCGTCCTTGGCGACGCCGGCCACGAACACCGCGCACTCGCGCGACGACAAGCGCTCCTTGGTCTGGCCGGAGAATTGCGGGTCTTGCAGCTTCACCGACAATACGTAGCTGCATTTTTCCCAAACGTCTTCCGGCGTGAGTTTCACGCCGCGCGGCAACAGATTGCGGAATTCGCAGAACTCGCGCATGGCGTCGGCGAGTCCGCTGCGCAGGCCGTTGACGTGCGTGCCGCCGAGCGGCGTAGGGATCAAGTTGACGTAACTTTCGGTCACCGGCTCGCCGCCCTCCGGCAGCCAGACCACGGCCCAATCGACCATCTCGGTGGCGCCTTGCAAGCTGCCGATGAACGGCTCGCTCGGCAACAGCGGCACGTTTTTCAATTCGTCCAGCAGATACGCCTTCAGCCCTTCCTCGTAACGCCACTCTTCCGATTCGCCGCTGGCTTCGTCGGTGAACTTGACGTACAGACCGGGACACAGCACCGCCTTGGCGCGCAGCACATGCTTGAGGCGCGGCACGGAAAATTTAACGGTGTCGAAGAATTTGGCGTCGGGCCAGAAGCGCACGGTAGTACCGGTGTTGTTTTTCGCCGTGGCGCCGATGTCCTTGAGCTTGGACGTTTTGTCGCCACCCGCGAAGGCCATGTGGTACTCGCGTCCGCCGCGCCGCACCCATACTTCTAATTTCTTAGACAGCGCGTTCACTACCGATACGCCCACGCCGTGCAGGCCACCGGAAAACTGGTAGGTTTTGTTGGAAAATTTACCGCCCGCGTGCAGGCGCGTGAGAATCACTTCCACGCCCGGCACACGCTCGCCGGGGTGGATGTCCACCGGCATACCGCGCCCGTCGTCGCGCACCTCCAGTGAGCCGTCTTTGTGCAGAGTGACTTCGATGCGGCGCGCGTAACCGGCGATGGCCTCGTCGACGCTGTTGTCGATGACTTCCTGAGCGAGATGGTTGGGGCGCGACGTGTCGGTGTACATCCCCGGACGCCGGCGCACCGGATCGAGTCCGGTCAAGACTTCTATTGCGGAAGCGTCGTAGGCGCGACTCATGGATTAGTAATCCTAGCAATAAAAATATGCAGCGGTTTTCCCGTGGGCACAAACAACGCACCCACCCTACCTATCTCGCTGCGGATATTTAATGCGCTCCACGATTTGTCTGGGCGTCAGCGGCAATTCATTCTCCGCGCATAGATAATAACTAAAAAGCTGATTGCGAAACGCGCCGGGGCCGGTGCGGTCGATTTTTTTCCATACCGGCTCTTTAACTTCTTGGAATGTAGTGGCGTCGCCGCTGCCGTAGGCGTAGGTCTTATATTTCCTTAAGCCGCAGCGTATACCTTCGTGCAAAACATTTTTCGCGCCGCTTTCGGACGTAATGACCAACGTGTAGCGCACGATTTCGTCCTCGTCGGTGCTGATATTCTTGGCATCTATGAAATAGTCGAACGAAGAACGCGTGGTAGTGAGATCGACGGACAGCAGATCTTCGTCCTTCGGATAATCGGGCAGGGATTTTTGCGTTTCTTTCCACGGCGCGGGTTCGGTAAATTCGTAATCATCCGGCGCAGCAAGGGCGGGCGTTGCGCCCAGCGCCGTACACAGACCCAGCAAGACGGGGATATTTTTTGGCACCGGAGCTAGTCTAAGTCCAGCACCAACGATTTCCGCACGTGCTCGGGCACCGGGTCGACTTGATGGCAGTAAGCGGGATGCTCGATGCCCATGCTCAGCGCCGCACCGGCCTTGGCCGCCGCGATCATGGCCGGCGTCAGCTCGAAGCGTAGGAAATGCACGGAGGAAGTTTTTTGCTCGGTGGAGCGATCCAAGTCTTCGTCGGCGATGCCCCACACGCGCTCGAAGCCGTCCACCTTTACCCACACGCGGTCTTCGATGTTGGCCATTTTGGCGAGTGCGTTCTTGCGCTGCTCGACGTCGGGATATTCGAACATGAGCGTGGCCTTCCAGTTGCCGCCGTCCGGGATGAGCGGATTATAGGCCGCAAGCTCTCCTTCGATTTCCTCGGCCTCGAAGATACGTTCGGCGCGCAGGATTTCCTGCACTTGGTAGTGGATGGTCAGGTGATCCTCGAAGTGCAGCGTGGCGTTCGGGCCCAGCGCGACCTGACGATTCTTTTTGTGCGCCATCACCTTGGCGCGGAAATCGTTGCGGAGGCGCGAATATTGCTCCAGCGAGTAAAGCATGTCGGGGCTTAATTTTTCCATTTAGCGGCTTTTCCTAAAATTTAGCAGAGAGGTTTGTCGTTCTGAGGGAGCGTAAGCGACCGAAGAATCTTTAAACCAAGAGATTCTTCGCTGCGCTTAGAATGACAAAACAACTTAAAGAGCATTTTGCGATGAACTTTAACCGGACTTATGGCGCTCCTCCAAATCCACCAATGGTTTGTCGGTGAATAGATAATCGCGCAATTCCTTGTCGAAGGTCGGATCGCGACGGCGTATCCACTCCAGCACCATGGCCGCATGCTCTTTTTCCTCGTCGCGGTTGTGCGCCAGGATAGCCTTCAATTCCGCGTCGCTGCACGCGTCCACGCGCTGATTGTACCAATCCACCGCTTCCAGTTCTTCCATCAGCGACGTAAGCGCGCGATGCATGTCGCGCGTGGCGGCGCTCAGTTGTTCGATGGGCTCATGGTAGCCTTCGTTGGCCATGATAGTGCTTTCTCCTGTTAGAGACTGTAAGCCATGCGCAGCAGCGTCAGCGGATGCGTCGGTTCATTGCCGTTCTTGAGGCCTTCACCCAGATGATGGCCGGCGATCGGGCAGTCGCTGGTGTAATAATCAGGCGCCGCGCTCTTGATGCGGTCCACCACCGGCCGGCCGATTTTCATGGCGATGTCGTGGTATTCGGTTTTCACCGCGTAGGTGCCGTTGTGGCCGGAACAGCGCTCGATGGGCTCGACGCGCGTGTCGGGAATCAGCTCCAGCACTTCGCGCGTCTTCATGCCGATGTTCTGCACGCGCTGATGGCAGGCCACATGATACGACACCTTGCCCAGCGGTTTTTTGAAATCGGTTTTGAGTTTGCCGCCGCGGTGGCGCAGCATCAAATATTCGAACGGGTCGAAGATCGCATCGCGCACTTTCGCGACCTCGGCGTCGTCGGGGAACATCATCGGCAGTTCCTGCTTGAACATCAGCACGCAGGAAGGCACCGGCGCGACGATGTCCCAGCCTTCGTCCACCAGTTGCGCGAGCACCGGGATATTGGCTTCGCGGGCAGCGGCCACGGCTTCGAGATCGCCCAGCTCCAGCTTGGGCATGCCACAGCACTGTTCCTTTTCCGCCAGTCGCACCGGAATGCCGTTGTGTTCGAAAATAGCGATGAGGTCGGCGCCGAGCTGCGGTTCGTTGTAGTTACCGTAGCAGGTGGCGAACAGCGCCACTCTACCGCGGGTGTCGGCGGTGGCCTGCGCCGCCGGCACGCCGTCGCCGCGCATGCGTGCGCGCTCGCGCTTGCGCAGCGTGTCGCTGTGGTATTCCGGCACGAACGCCTCGGGATGCACGCCCAGCACCTTGTCCAGCGCCTTGCGCGCCGCTCGGTTTTTGTTGGCGGCGTTGACCGCCTGCACCACCACCGGAATGCCGGCGAGCTTGCCGACGGTATCGGTGCTGGTGAGTATCTTGTCGCGCGTCTTGACCTCGCCCTTCTTGTACTTCACCGCCTTGCCGCGCAGCATGAGGTGCGGAAAATCGAGATTGAACGGATGCGGCGGCACGTACGGACACTTGGTCATGAAGCACATGTCGCACAAGTAACAATGATCGACCACATCCCAATAGACTTTCTTATCGACGCCGTCCAGCTCCAGCGTGGGCGATTCGTCGATGGCGTCGAACAACGTGGGAAACGAATTGCACAGATTGAAGCAGCGGCGGCAACCGTGGCAAATGTCGAACACCCGCTCCATTTCGTGGAGCAGGGAGGTTTCGTTGTAGAAGTCAGGGTTTTTCCAATCCAGGGGATGGCGCACCGGCGCTTCCAGGCTGCCTTCGCGGGTCCCTTCTTTAGTGGTTGTCATTCATAAATCCTAGTTACAAGTGACAAGCTGCGCCCGGACGGCGCTTGGGCACGACACAACTACTTGTGCGATTTTACAATACGGGGCCGGTAGAAAACCGGCCCCGTCTTCCTAGGGCTCGCTGCGAAGTTTATTTGCCCAAGCCGTCCAGAGCCTTCTGGAAACGGTTGGCGTGCGAGCGCTCGGCCTTGGCCAGTGTCTCGAACCAGTCGGCGATTTCGTTGAAGCCTTCTTCGCGGGCGGTCTTGACCATGCCCGGATACATGTCGGTGTACTCGTGGGTTTCACCGGCGATGGCGGCCTTGAGGTTGTCGGAGGTGCTGCCGATGGGCAGACCGGTGGCCGGGTCGCCGACGCTTTCCATGTATTCCAGATGGCCATGCGCATGGCCGGTTTCGCCTTCCGCGGTGGAGCGGAACACGGCGGAGACATCGTTGTAGCCTTCCACGTCGGCCTTGGCGGCGAAGTACAGGTAACGGCGGTTGGCCTGGGACTCACCGGCGAAGGCGTATTTCAGATTCTCGTAGGTTTTGCTACCTTTCAATTGCATGATAAGTTCCTCGTTCTCTGATCCAAAAGATTAAGTCTAAACCGCCACATGCGGGTTATGCCATAAACTTAGACTATGTCTAAATTTAGCACCACTATACCTAAAAACTTTCAAAACAGTCAAGTGTGGTTGCATGAATGCTGGACTGAATTTACTCCAGGAATCCCAGGCCTTGCCGATAATACTGCCATGGGCGACCTTGTGCCTATATCCCCTATGCCTGTATTTCGAATTAAGCCATTGAACGGCGAGAGACTTGCGATGGATGCCGACGCCGAAAACGATCAGCAAACGCTGCAGCACGACCATTACGTAGAGCGCTTGGCCCACGTCAACCAGCAGAACGACGTGCTGGCCACGGAGGACATCGTCAACGCGCGCGGCACCTTGATCGCCCGCAAAGGCACGCGCATCGACGCGGCCACCGCGCGCCGCGTCGCCCTGCACCGCCTCAGCAAGCCGCTGGAATTGCAAGTGGAGATCAGCGACACGCTGCACGGCAAGAATATTTTACAGACCCTCGACGGCCTGGTAGCCGAGCACGGGGACTTACAAGCCGTCGACGCGCGCCTCAAGTTCCGCACGGACTTCGCCGAGCTGCTGTCGCGCCAAACACTCAACGCGGTGCTGCGTCAGAAGCTCATGGTTATGGCGCTGCGCCACCCGGCGCTGTTCAAGCAAACCCTGCTCGGCGCCTGGCTGGCCGCGCTCATCGCGCGTGAACTGGGCCTGCCGGAGGCGACGTTGCACCGCGCCGCCATGGCCGCCCTGGCGCGCGACCTGGGGCTGCTGCACTTGCCCGCCGATCTGCTGGAAAAGCAAGGCGTCTACAGTCCGCCGGAGTGGCGCGCCATGCAAAGCCACGTGGTCATCAGCCAGATGATCATACGCGAGGTGGCGGGCATGCACCCGGACATCGCGCTGGCCGTGCTGGAACACCACGAGCGCCTGGACGGCACCGGTTACCCGGCCGGCAAGGAGGGCGCGGAACTGGGGCTGCTGGGCCAGATACTGAGCATGGCCGACGCCTTGTGCGCGATCCGCTTCAAACGCTTCAGCGCCTCCGGCCACAATCTCGGCGACATGGAGGCGTTTTTATTGATGAACAGCGCCTGCTATCACCGCGCGGTGGTGGACGCCGTGTACGCAATTCTGCGCAAGTCCGATCTGACGCGCACGGCCATCAACCCGTGCGGCGATCAATCCGGCCTGCTCGAACACTTGGTGCGGCGCGCCAAGCTGATGCAGCAAGCGTTGCCCTCGCTCAGCCGGCTGGCGCTGATGCAGGCGCTGGAATCCGCCGCGCAGGGCAAGGAATTGATCAAGCGCATCCTGCAAACGCACAACATCGTCACGCGTTCGGGCATCATCAACCCGGAGATCATCCAATGGCTGGAGGAGATGGCGCACAATCCGCAACCGGGCGAGATTCCGTTCCTGTGCGAAATGGAGCTGCTGCAAAACGAGCTGATCTGGCACTTGAATCGCGTGCGCCACCTGCTGGAGGCATTCTCGTATGAAGGCGCAGAGTTGGCCGCGCCGCTGCGCCGGGAATTGAGCGGGCTGCTCGATATTCTCGGTAACCTGCATATTTATCCGGCGCAGGACACCCTGCGGCGCGCCGACCCGGTCAGCGCGCCGGAGGCTGCTCCACCAGTAATGCTCCAGTGAAAATCACCAGCGCGCGCACCAGCAGTATCGCCTTGCCCTGCGCGCGATGCTCGGCGCGCGCCGCCTGCTCGCCCTTGAGCAGCTTGCGCCCGACTTGCACTTGCAAGACGTAAAGAATGTACAGTATTAACAGCAACACGAAGTGTGTCCATAGCAGATAAGACGTCAGCTCGCCCTCCTCGATGAGCCGCCGGTGCCAATCCTTGGTCGCGTACAAATAAAACGGCATGGCGACATCGAACACCATCGCGCCGGCCATCACCGAAATGTGAAAAGCGCGCACGCGCGGCCAGTAAAAGGCGGCGAGCATGAGTACATATACGGCAAAAGCGGCGAGTACCGTCCCGGCGGTCATTCTTTAATGCTATCATTTTTTCACTACGCATTAGGCTTGTCTCGCATCGCCCCTCTCTGCTAGAGTGTACCGATTTTAACTTCCCTGTCCCGAGGCTAGCCCATGGCCCACTCCCCCCTAACACCGCCCGTTCACCGCCGCGCCGTGCTTGCGCTGATCGTCACCGCCGCGCTGGCCGTGCTGGTCGGCCTTTATCAGTGGATCGAACTGGTGCAACTGCGCAGCGGCGGCGCGGCGCCGCTGTGTTCGTTCAGCGCCACGTTCGATTGCGTCGGCGTGTGGAATTCCGCGTTGGCGGGAAGCGTGCACAAAACCACCGGCCTGCCGTTCCCCGCCTGGGGCCTGGCGTGGGGCGTCGTCGTACTTGTCCTCGCGGTCGGCCTGTTCCGGCAATCCGCGCGCCGCCAGCCCACCGACGCAGTGATCACCGCGCTGCGCCTGACCGTCGGCGCCGGCGTGCTGGTCACGCTGGGCCTGCTCGCCTACAGCGTCGCTATCAAGATCTTCTGCCCGACCTGCGTGGTGTTCTACGTGCTGGTGGCGATTGCCGCTTATTTGGCCTTCGTCTCGGTGCGCGCGCCGAGCGGCGCTTGGGGACAGTCGGCGCTGCTCGGCGGCGGACTACTGTTGGTGACCTTCGCCGTGCTGCTGTATCCGGGCCTGCACACGCCGCGCGAAAATCTCGTCACCGCGCGCATTTCCGATGTCGCCGCAATGCCGGCGGCGCAGCAAAAACCCGCCAGCGACCTGGAGCAGTTCCTGAATTCGCTGCCGGTGGGCGTGCAGCAGGTCACCAGCGACACGCTGGCGCTGTACCGCAAAGAGCCGCTGCTCGACGCCAAGCCGAACCCGCAACGCCTCACCTACGGCACGCCGGATGCGCCGGTGCACCTCATCGAGTGGACCGACATCCGCTGCCCGCACTGTAAAAACCTGGAAGCGGCTCTAGCGGAAATCCGCGCCATCAGCCCGGCTGGTTCGTGGAGCCAGGAGACCCGCCACTTCCCGCTGGACAGCGAATGCAACACCAAGGTGCAGCGCGCCGCCGGCGGCGTCAGTTGCCTGGCCGCCAAGGTGCAGATTTGCCTCGCCGGCGCTCCGGATTACGCATCGGTGCGCACGCGGATGTTCGAAGAGCAGGCCACGCTTACTAAAGAGCGCATCTGGCAGATCGCCGCGCCGGACGCCGCGCGGCGCAAGGCTTTGGAAGAATGCGTCGATGCGCCGGCCACCGCCGCCACCCTGAAAGAAGACATCGAATACGCCGACAAATACCGCATCGAGGGCACGCCGCTGGTGGTGGTCAACGGCCGCAAGACCGCCCCGGTGCCGGCGCTGCTCCTGGGACTCATCATGGCCAAGGGCCGCGACGACGACCCCAGCTTCCTGGTGCTGCCCGCTCCGCAGCGCAGCGCTACCCTGCCCTAATAGGGATTCCGAATGAGGCCTATCAGGCGGTTATCCGCGGCGTAGCCTCGCGTTCCGCCAACCCCCAGCCCGGCCTGGGCGGCCGGGCGTTCACGAGCTTCGCTCATTCACTCTTTGACTTGCGTGCTTGAATCGAAATAAAATGCCAGCCCTGAAAGATTTAGCTGTGTCTCTTAAAGTAACACTGTAGAAAAAAGTAAACTTAGCACCGCCCGCCCCGCGGCGCCCAACAAAGCAAGGAAAAAAGGTATAGGTATGAAACGTCTTGTCACGGCGATGCTCGCCCTGTTTAGCGTAGTCTCCATCAGCTCCAGCTTGGCCAAAGAGCCGCTCGGACTACCCCCCGTGCCCATCCCGGCGGACAATCCGCAAACTCCGGAAAAGATCGCGCTGGGCCAAGCCCTGTTCGGCGACAAGCGCTTGAGCGGCGACGGCACGGTTGCTTGCAGCAACTGCCACCTGCCGGACAAGGCGTTCAGCGACGGCCGCGCGGTGGCGGTGGGCATTGGCAACGCGCAAGGCACGCGCAACGCCCCCACCATTATTAACGCCGCCTATTACACCAGCCAGTTCTGGGACGGCCGCCGCCCCACCCTGGAAAGCCAAGCGCAAGACCCGTTCGTCAACCCGGTGGAGCACGGCCTGAAAGACCACAACGCCCTGCTGGACATCATCCGCAAGGACGCCACCTATCCCGTCCAGTTCAAAGCGGCGTTCGGCGTGGAGCCCGACAAGATCGGTCTGGAACACGTCACCAAGGCCATCGCCAGCTTCGAGCGCACGCTCATCAGCGGCGACTCGCCGTTCGACCGCTATCAATACGGCGGCGATAAGACCGCGCTGTCCGCGGAAGCGGTGCGCGGCTTGGAAGTGTTCCGCGGTAAGGGCAAGTGCAGCACCTGCCATACCATCAGCGACACGCACGCGCTGTTCACCAACAACAACTTCCATAACCTGGGCGTCGGCTTCAGCCGCATCGAGCCGCGCATGTACGAAGTCATCAACGCCTTCCGTCAAGCGGCGGCCAACGGCCAAAGCGTGGACGAGCAAGTGCTCAAGAACGCCGACGTGTCCGAGCTGGGCCGCGTACTGGTCACCATCACGCCGCAGACGCTCGACTCCAAGGCCATCGGACGCTTCAAAACCCCGACGCTGCGCAACGTGGCGCTCACCGCGCCGTACATGCACGACGGCAGCCTCTCCACATTGGAAGAGGTGATCGAGCTGTACAACAAAGGCAACGAGAAAAACCCGCGCCTCGACCCGTTGTTCAAACCTCTGAATCTCACTGACCAGGAAAAGGCCGACTTGGTGGCGTTCCTAAAATCACTCACCAGCCCCAATCTGCCGACGCAGTAAACTAAATCGTCGGACATAAAAAAGCCCCGCACTGCGGGGCTTTTTGTTTTGCCGGATGGCGCGTCGTTCTATACAGCGGCGGCCTTGGCGCGCTGCTTGCCCGCGGTGACGCGCGGGTCGAGTTCGCCCTTGGCGTATTTCTTCACCATGGTTTCCAGATTGACGGCCTTGATCTTGGCGGCCTGACCGGCGCAGCCGAAGGCCTCGTAACGCAGCTTGCAGATTTCCATCATAGCCTTGGTGGAGGCCTTGAAGAACTTGCGCGGATCAAATTCCGACGGGTCTTCCGCCATCGCTCTGCGCATCGCGCCGGTGGCGGCCAGGCGCAGGTCGGTGTCGATGTTGACCTTGCGCACGCCGTGCTTGATGCCCTGCTGAATCTCTTCCACCGGCACGCCGTAGGTCTCGCGGATTTCGCCGCCGTATTTGTTGATGATCTCCAGCCAATCCTGCGGCACGGAAGACGAGCCGTGCATCACCAAATGCGTGTCCGGGATGCGCGCGTGGATTTCCTTGATGCGCTCGATGGCGAGAATGTCGCCGGTCGGCGGACGCGTAAACTTATACGCGCCGTGGCTGGTGCCGATGGCGATGGCCAGGCTATCAACCTTGGTATCGGCGACGAACTGCGCAGCCTCTTCCGGGTCGGTGAGCAGCATGGAGTGGTCAAGCGTCTCGTCGCTGCCGTGGCCGTCTTCCTCGCCCATCTTGCCGCTTTCCAGCGAACCCAAACAGCCCAGCTCACCCTCCACCGACACGCCGCAGGCATGCGCGATTTCCACCACTTTGCGCGTGACCTCGACATTGTAGTCGTAGGAAGCCGGGGTCTTCATGTCTTCCTTGAGCGAGCCGTCCATCATCACCGAGGTGAAGCCGCTCTGGATGGAGCGTATGCACACCGCGGGCGAGGCGCCGTGGTCCTGGTGCATGACGATGGGGATGTGCGGATACATTTCCACCGCCGCCCACATCAGATGGCGCAGAAACGGTTCGCCCGCGTAGGAGCGCGCACCTGCCGAAGCCTGCATGATGACCGGCGCGTTCACTGCGTCGGCGGCCTGCATGATGGCGTGCATCTGCTCCATGTTGTTAACGTTGTAAGCAGGTACGCCATAGCCATGCTCGGCGGCATGATCGAGTAGCTGACGCATTGAAATAAGAGCCATTTGAACCTCCTTAAGTTATTCGTAATCCGGTAAATTGCGGGGCTGAAGTGCCCTAATAATACCCTTAAATAAGAGAAAAGAGAAAAGATACAAGAACAAAGGTAATGATGAGGTGAAGGCTGGGGATTACCCTTGACTGGTTTTTCCTTTTCTCTTTTCTCTTGTATCTTTTCTCTACATTCAAGTCCCCGGCACTACCATATCCCCCACGCGCACGATCTTCATGGCGTTGGTGCCGCCGTGCATGCCCATCAGGTCGCCCTTGGTGATGATGACCAGGTCGCCGTCGCGCACCGCGCCGCGCCGCGCCAGCTCATCCACGGCCTCTTTGTTGACCTGCGCGTGGTCGGTGCTGGGGATGTCGAAGCTCACCGGGTATACGCCGCGGTAAATAGTGACCTTGCGGCGCGTCTCGGCGTGCTTGGTGAGCGCGTAAATCGGTATGCCGGAACTGATGCGCGACATCCACAGCGGCGTGGAGCCGGACTCGGTGAGCGCGATGATGGCCTTGGCGCCCAAGTGATTGGCGGTGTACATGGTGGCCATGGCGATGGCCTCGTCGATGCGCGCGAACTGCGTGTTGATGCGGTGATCCGACACGCGCGTGATGCGCTGCTTTTCCGCCTCGCGGCAGATGCGATCCATGGCCGCCACCGCCTTGGCCGGATATTTGCCGGAGGCGGTCTCCGCCGACAGCATCACCGCGTCGGTGCCGTCCAGCACCGCGTTGGCCACGTCGAATACTTCGGCGCGGGTGGGAATCTGATTTTCGATCATGGATTCCATCATCTGCGTGGCGGTGATCACCACCCGGTTCAGGGTGCGCGCCAATTGGATGATGTGCTTCTGCACCGGCGGCAGCGCCGCGTCGCCGATTTCCACGCCCAAATCACCGCGCGCGATCATCACCACGTCGGCGGCGGCGATCACTTCCTCGAGCGCGGTGAGCGCCTCGGCGCGCTCGATCTTGGCGACGATACCGCCATGGCCGCCCGCGGCGCGCAGCAACGCGCGCGCCTCGTGGATGTCGGCGGCGTTGCGCGGGAACGATACCGCCACGTAGTCGGCGCCCATGGCCGCGGCGATTTTGATATCGGCGCGGTCTTTGTCGGTGAGCGCGGTAGCCGACAGTCCGCCGCCCTGGCGATTAATGCCTTTGTTGTTGGAGAGCTCGCCGCCCACCACCACGCGGCACTCGATTTGCGCGCCGCTCACTTGATCGACCCACAGCACGATGCGCCCGTCGTCGAGCAACAGCGTGTCGGCGCGCTTGACGTCTTGCGGAAGTTGCTTGTAGGTGATGCCGACGCGCTCGGCGGTGCCTTCGGCGGCGCCCAATTCAGCATCGAGGATGAACTTGTCGCCTTCTTGCAGTTCGACCTTGCCGTTCTTGAAGCGCTCGATGCGGATTTTCGGGCCCTGCAAATCGGCCAGCACGCCCACGGTGCGCCCGTAGGCGCGCGCGCGATTGCACACCGTCTCGGCGCGCAACTGATGTTCCTGCGCGCTGCCGTGCGAGAAATTGACACGCACCACGTCCACGCCCGCCTCGATCATTTTATCCAGGACTTTGGGATCGTCGGTGGCAGGTCCCAGGGTAGCGACAATTTTAGTTCTGCGTAACAAATTTAAAATCCAAAATCCAACGCAAAGACGCGAAGTTTAACTGCTTGATAATAATTTCTACTAAACATGTGTAGGTATATAAACACTCTCTCAGCAAATGAAATCTTACTCTCTTCGCGTCTTTGCGTTGAGATGTTTTTTTACGTCAAGCGTTTTTCGCCCTCTCCTCCAGAATCGCCACCGCCGGCAGTTTTTTGCCTTCCAGGAACTCCAAGAACGCGCCGCCGCCGGTGGAGATGTACGACAGCTTGGTATCGATGCCGTATTTGGCGATGGCGGCCAGGGTGTCGCCGCCGCCGGCCAGCGAAAACGCCGGGCTGTCCGCGATGGCGCGCGCCAGGGCCTCGGTGCCTGCGGCGAACTGGTCGAACTCGAACACGCCGACCGGACCATTCCAGACGATGGTTCCGGCGTTCTTTAGAATTTCCGCGAAACGCGCCGAGGTTTTGGGGCCGACGTCGAAGATCATATCGTCGGCCTCCACCTTGCTCACATCTTTCAGGGTGGCCTTGGCGTTTTCGGAAAATTCCTTGCCGCACACCACGTCCACCGGCACCGGAATCTCCGCGCCGCGCGCCTTGGCCTGTTCGGAGAGGCGCTTGGCCTCGGCCACCAGGTCCGGCTCATACAAGGACTTGCCGACGTTATAACCCGCCGCGGCAATGAAGGTGTTGGCGATGCCACCGCCCACGATCAACTGATCAACGATGCGCGACAGCGACTCCAGCACGGTGAGCTTGGTCGATACCTTGGAGCCGCCGACGATGGCGACCAGCGGACGCTTTGGATTTTTCAGCGCGTTGTCCAGCGCCTTCAGCTCGTTAGTGAGCAGCGGCCCGGCGCAGGCGATCGGCGCATACTTGGCGACGCCGTGCGTGGATGCCTGCGCGCGGTGCGCGGTGCCGAACGCGTCCATCACGAACACGTCGCACAGCGCGGCCATTTTTTTGGCCAGCGCGTCGTCATTGTCTTCCTCGCCCTTGTTGAAGCGCACGTTTTCCAGCAGCACCACCGAACCGTTGGGGATGTCGAAGCCGCCGTTCAGCCAATCCTTGATAAGCGCCACCTTTTGCCCCAGTTGCTTGCTCAACTCCTCGGCGACCGGTGCCAGCGAGTATTTGGCGTCATACACGCCTTCCTCGGGCCGGCCCAGGTGCGACATGACCATGACCTTGGCGCCCACGTTCAGCAAATATTCGATGGTCGGCACGGTGGCGTAGATGCGCGTTTCATCGGTGATCTTGCCGTTCTTCATGGGAACGTTGAGATCGGCGCGCACCAGCACGCGCTTGCCTTCCAGATTTCTTAAATCGGATAATTTAATGACTGACATTTTCAACTCCGGTGAGGTGTAAGGAGTGGGGTGTGAGGTGCTAATAAATTTATTTTACTCCTCACCTCTCACTCCTCACTCTTCACTTATTTCGCCTTCATCAACGCCACGGTGGTGTCCAACATACGATTGGAGAAGCCCCACTCGTTGTCGTACCACGCCAGCACCTTGACCAGCTTGCCGTCGATCACCTTGGTAAGCGAGGCATCGTAGGTGCTGGACGCCGGGTCGTGATTGAAGTCCATCGACACCAGCGGCTTGTCGTTGTAGTTCAGCACGCCTTTCAACTCGCCCTTGGCGGCTTCCTTCATAATGGCGTGAATCTCGTCTTTCGTAGTCTCGCGCGCGGCGACGAAGGTGAGGTCGACCAGCGAGACGTTGATGGTCGGCACACGCACCGCGAAGCCGTCCAGCTTGCCGTCCAGTTCCGGCAGCACCAGGCCGATGGCGGCGGCGGCGCCGGTCTTGGTCGGAATCATGGACATGGTCGCGGAACGCGCGCGGCGCAGGTCGCTATGATACACGTCGGTCAGCACCTGGTCGTTGGTATAGCTGTGCACCGTAGTCATCAGACCGTGCACCATGCCGATTTTTTTGTGCAGCGGCGCGACCAGCGGCGCCAAGCAATTGGTAGTGCAGGAGCCGTTGGAAATAATCTGGTCGCTGCTCTTCAGGGTTTTGTCGTTCACGCCGTACACGATAGTGGCGTCGACGTTGGTGCCCGGCGCGGAGATGATGACCTTCTTGGCCCCGGCCTTGATGTGCGCCATGGCTTTTTCCTTGCTGGTGAAGATGCCGGTGCACTCGTGCACGACGTCCACGCCCAGCTCGCCCCACGGCAGCTTGGAGGGGTCGCGCTCCGAGCACACACGAATCTTGTCGCCGTTGACGATCATATAATCGCCTTCGACCTTCACCTCGCCGGGGAATTTGCCGTGCACCGTGTCGTACTGCGTGAGGTGCGCGTTGGTTTCGGCGTTGCCCAGATCGTTGATCGCAACGATTTGAATGTCCTTATTGCGCCCGGATTCGTACACTGCGCGCAATACGTTGCGCCCGATACGCCCGTAGCCGTTGATTGCCACTTTAATTGCCATTATTACTCTCCAAAATTAAATTAAAAACCTTAAGCGGTGGCGTACTTTCGCACGAGAGAAAAGTCTTTTCTCTTGCCTCTTTTCTCTTGTATCTGTTGTTATAAAACATCCTCGACGTTGCTGATGATGTTATCCACCGTGAAACCGAAGTATTTGAACAGCTCCGGCGCCGGAGCGGATTCACCGTAGCGATTGATGCCGATCACCCTGCCGTTCAGACCCACGTATTTGATCCAGCCGTCGGTGACGCCCGCCTCCACCGCCACGCGCGCGGTGATGCGTTTGGGCAGCACGGATTCGCGATAGGCCTCGTCTTGCGCGTCGAACAGCGAGGTGCAGGGCATCGACACCACGCGCACGTTAATGGTGCGCTCGTAAAGTTTTTTGGCGGCCTCCACCGCAATGCCCACCTCGGAGCCGGTGGCGATGATGATCGCCATCAGCGGCGGCTCCGCCGGGTCGAACACCACGTAGCCGCCGCGCGTGATGTCGGCGATCTGCTGGGCGCTGCGTTTTTGATGATTCAAATTCTGGCGCGAGAAAATCAAACAGCTCGGGCCGTCACGGCGCTCGATGGCAGCCTTCCACGCCACCGCGGATTCCACCGCGTCGCACGGACGCCACACGTGCATGTTGGGAATCAGGCGCAGCGTGGCGGTTTGCTCCACCGGCTGGTGCGTGGGGCCGTCTTCGCCAAGACCGATGGAGTCGTGCGTGTACACGAACAGCACGCGCTGTTTCATCATTGCCGCCATGCGCAGGGCGTTGCGCGCGTATTCGGAGAACATCAGGAACGTCGCGCCGTAGGGAATGAAACCGCCGTGCAGAGCAATGCCGTTCATGATGGCGGACATACCGAATTCGCGCACGCCGTAATAAATGTAATTGCCGTCGGACACGGTGTTGGACAGGCCCTTGGAGCCCGACCACAGCGTGAGATTGGAGCCGGCCAAGTCCGCCGAACCACCCAGCAATTCCGGCAGCACCGGGCCGTAGGCATTCAGGGAATTTTGCGAGGCCTTGCGCGAGGCGATGGTTTCGCCCTTGGCGTCCACCGCGCTGATGAACGCCGCGGAGCTTGAAGCCCACGCCGCGGGCAGGTCGCCGCGCATACGGCGCTCGAATTCGGCGGCGAGGTCGGGATAAGCTGCTTTGTACGCCGCGAATTGCTTGTTCCATTCCTCTTCCAGCGCGGCGCCTTTGGCGCGCGCGTCCCATCCGGCGTAAATCTCTTCCGGTATGAAGAATGGCTCGTATTTCCAGCCGAGATTTTCGCGCGTGGCGGCCACTTCTTTTTCGCCGAGCGCCGCGCCGTGGCAGTCGTGACTGCCGCACAGATTGGGCGCGCCGTAGCCGATCACGGTTTTGCAGCAGATCAGTTTGGGCTTGTCGTTCACCGAACGCGCCTCGCGGATCGCCTTGAGCAATGCCGCGCTGTCGTGGCCGTCCACGTCGCGGATCACGTGCCAGCCGTAGGCCTCGAAACGCTTGGGGGTGTCGTCGGTGAACCAGCCTTCCACGTGGCCGTCAATGGAGATGCCGTTGTCGTCATAGAAGGCGATCAGCTTGTTCAGTCCCAGGGTGCCGGCCAATGAGCAGGCCTCGTGCGAGATGCCTTCCATCAAGCAGCCGTCACCCAGGAATACATACGTGTAGTGATCGACGATGCGATGGTTGTCGCGGTTGAATTGACCGGCCAAGGTCTTTTCGGCGATGGCCATGCCCACCGCATTGGTGATGCCCTGGCCCAGCGGACCGGTGGTGGTCTCCACGCCGGGCGTGTAGCCGTATTCGGGATGGCCGGGCGTCTTGGAGTGCAGTTGGCGGAAGCGCTTGATTTCCTCCATCGGCAAGTCGTAGCCGGTCAGGTGCAGCAGCGAATACAGCAGCATCGAACCGTGACCGTTGGACACAATGAAGCGATCACGATCCACCCACTTGGGGTTGGCTGGATTGTGGCGCAGAAAATCATTCCACAATACCTCGGCGATGTCCGCCATGCCCATGGGCATACCGGGATGGCCGGACTTGGCCTTTTCCACGGCGTCCATGCTCAGGACGCGAATGGCGTTGGCTAACTCTCTACGAGCAGGCATGAAAATCTCCTAACAAAAAATGAAATCTTGCGTGTTGCAATGCGGGGATAAGCCACAGCCGCTAATTCATGAGTAGTGTCCCGACTTGGCTTTCAACAAATGATACGCCACCAGTAGTTGCGCGAGCGCCAGCGGGTTCGACTTGAGCGTCTCGCCGGTGGTGCCGGTGATCGCGCCGATGCCGGCCTTGCGCAAGTGGTGATGCTCGCCGGGGATGTAGCTCCACAGCAAATCTTCGAGGCGCTTGGCCTTTTCATCGGAGATGCCGCCGGAAATTTCCAGGCGATCGACGGGCAGATCCATGTCGCGGTCCAGCAGCAGGCGCAGACCGTCGCTGCCCTGGCCGCCCTCTTCCAGCACCTCGGAAAGATCGGGGTGCGAGGGCAGCGTGGGACGCAGCACCAGCGCGGCGTTGAGATGTCCGCCGGTTTCTTCCCTCTGATCGGGCGGCGGATAAAAGCAGATCACCATGTCGGCCCATTTGCGCTGCGGACGGATGAAGGCCTCCGAATCGGGCTCGCGCATTTTCATTTCCTTGCGCACCGCTTCCTCACTGTGACCGCGTTTGCTGGTGTCGCGTTTCATCTTCCACTTGAAGCGCAGTTCCTCGGGCGGCGCCAAATACACCTTGACGTCGTACGAGTCGCGCATGGCCTTGGTGAAGAATCCCAGCAGACCCTCGACGATGATGAACTCCTTGGCCTCCACATAGCTGGGCGGATCGAAATCGCCGGTGGAATGGTTGTAGTGCGGCTTGAGGATGGGCTGGCCGTCCTTAAGCAGCTTCAGGTGCTGCTCGATGATGTCCAGGTAATTGCAGTCCGGATGCAGTGCGGTGATGCCGAGGCGCGCGCGATCGACACGATTGTACTTATGATAGTCATCGGTGCAGATCGTGGTAACGCGCTCTTCCCCCAGCACCTGGGCGATGCCCTTGGTGATGGTGGTCTTGCCCGCGGCGGAGTCACCGACGATGCCCAGTACAATGGGTTTTTGCATGTCACGCCTTAATAAAAAAATAAAAATCGAAACGGTAACGATCTTGCCGCTCTGTCACGCCTGGACTGATTAATCAACGCAAAAAAGCCCCTGCGCCCCCTTTACGGCTCCGGCGCCGGCTTCGGTGTTCGGCTGTATCGCGCGGTAAACCCGGTCAATCTGGCAAACAAGGTATTTTCGCTTACCGTGCCCGTTTCGGCAATACCGGGCCGGCGAAAAACAGGGGTTCTAGGGGGTTTCCCGCCATTTTATGGAGCATCCCATGCTCGGTATCTGCTCACGCGGGCCTTGGCCGGTCAGGGCGATCTGCTTCATGGCCTCGAACAGGTCGCGGCGCGCGTCAGGGGGCGCGGTCTCCTTGCGGCTGGCGTCCAGGCGTCCGCGGTATTGCAGTTGCAGTTGGGCGTTGTAGCCGAAGAAATCCGGCGTACACACCGCGCCGTAGGCCTTGGCCACTTCCTGGGTGGCGTCGAATAAATACGGAAAGGGAAAGCCGTAATCGCGCGCCGCTTTTTGCATGTTCTCGAAGCTGTCCTCCGGGTAGTCGGTCGGGTCATTGGACATGATCGCCACGCTCTTCACGCCGTAGTCGAGCAACTCTTTTGTATCACGCACGATACGCTCGCGCACCGCTTGCACATAAGGACAGTGGTTACAGATAAACATCACCAGCAGGCCGCGCTCGCCCTTGCAGTCGTCGAGCGTCCACACCTTGCCGTCCACGCCGGGCAGCGCGAAGTCGACGGCGGGCCGGCCAAAATCACATACCGGGGTTTCCAGTCTTACCATAGTGTTTCTCCTTTACGCTATCCGGCGCGGTTGGCGTGAGCCGCCCGCAATTTGTTATGTAAAATTATCGTCGAACGGTTAAACTAATGCGCTCAACAACATCAATCTTCAAGTGTACCGAGGAACATCATGGCCAATACACGCTTATTCACCTCTGAGTCGGTGTCCGAAGGACATCCGGACAAAGTCGCCGATCAGATTTCCGACGCCATTCTCGACGCCATTCTAAAGCAAGACCCGGCGTCGCGCGTAGCCTGCGAAACGCTGGTGACCACCGGCATGGTGGTAATCGCCGGCGAAATCACCACCTCTGCGTGGGTGGATATGCCGTCGGTGGTGCGCGAAACGGTGAAAGGCATCGGCTACAACAGTTCGGAGATGGGCTTCGATTGGCAATCCTGCGCGGTGCTGACCTCCATCGACAAGCAGTCGGCGGACATCGCGCTGGGCGTGGATGAGCGCAACGACCATGAGCAAGGCGCGGGCGACCAGGGCTTGATGTTCGGCTACGCCACCAATGAAACCGACGTGCTGATGCCGGCCCCCATCACCTACGCGCACCGCCTGGTCAAGCGCCAGGCCGAGGTGCGCAAGAACGGCACGTTGCCGTGGCTGCGTCCCGACGCCAAGAGCCAAGTCACGTTCCGCTACGAAAACCACCGGCCGGTCGGCATCGACGCCGTGGTGTTGTCCACGCAACACAGCCCGGACATCGCCTACGAAACGCTCAAAGAAGCGGTGATGGACGAAATTATTCTGCCGGTACTGCCTAAGCAATGGGTGGACAAGCACACGCGCTTTTACATCAACCCGACCGGACGCTTCGTAATCGGCGGGCCGATGGGCGACTGCGGCCTGACCGGGCGCAAGATCATCGTCGACACCTACGGCGGCATGGCGCGCCACGGCGGCGGCGCGTTTTCCGGCAAGGATCCGTCCAAAGTCGACCGCTCGGCGGCCTATGCCGGACGCTACGTGGCCAAGAACATCGTGGCCGCCGGCCTGGCGGAGCGCTGCGAGGTGCAAGTATCCTACGCCATCGGCGTGGCCGAACCCACCTCCATCAGCGTCGACACCTTCGGCACCGGCAAGATCGACGAGCCGCGTTTAGTCGAACTGATCCGCGAACACTTCGATTTGCGCCCGCGCGGCTTGATCAAAATGCTCGACCTGCTGCGCCCTATCTACCGCGCCACAGCGTCCTACGGCCACTTCGGGCGCGACGAGGAAAGTTTCTCGTGGGAGCGCACCGACAAGGCCGAGGCGCTGCGCGACGCGGCGGGCGTCAAGGCAAAATTGGTGAGCGCCAAAACGGCGTAATTGCCTCACGCAAAGGCGCAAAGCCGCAAAAATGTAATGACGATTTTCAAGCTGAGTAGCGTTGAATTAACTAGGGTGATAAACGATCCTATCAGAAATAAAATGCAGCTATACTGAATCGTTTTATAGTTTTTTGCGTCTTGGCGTCTTTGCGTGAGGATGTTTTTATAAGGAAAAGGACATGAGCACACAGCCCGTACAAAATTTAAAGCCCGACTACAAAGTCGCCGACATCGGCCTCGCCGAATGGGGCCGCAAGGAAATCGCCATCGCCGAGACCGAGATGCCCGGCCTCATGGCATTGCGCGAGGAATACAAAGGCAAGAAGCCGCTGGCCGGCGCGCGCATCGCCGGCTGTTTGCACATGACCATCCAGACGGCGGTGCTCATGGAAACACTGGTGGAACTCGGCGCCAGTATCCGCTGGTCGTCGTGCAACATTTTTTCCACGCAGGATCACGCGGCGGCGGCGATGGCCGCCGCGGGCATTCCGACCTTCGCTTGGAAAGGCGAGAGCGAGGAAGAATTTTGGTGGTGCATCGACCAGACCATCTTCGGCCCCAATGGCTGGCGTCCCAACATGATCCTGGACGACGGCGGCGACCTGACGCTGGTGATGCACGACAAATATCACGACCTGCTGAAGGACGTGAAGGGTATCTCCGAGGAAACCACCACCGGCGTGCATCGCCTATACGAAATGATGAAGGCGGGCACGCTCAAGACGCCGGCCATCAACGTCAACGATTCCGTCACCAAATCCAAGTTCGATAATTTATACGGCTGCCGCGAATCGCTGGTGGACGGCATCAAGCGCGCCACCGACGTGATGATCGCCGGCAAAATCTGCGTGGTGCTGGGCTACGGCGACGTCGGCAAGGGCTGCGCGCAAAGCCTGCGCGGCCTGGGCGCCACGGTGTGGATCACCGAGATCGATCCGATTTGCGCGCTGCAAGCGGCGATGGAAGGTTATCGCGTGGTGCGCATGGACGACGCGGCCTCGGAGGCCGACATCTTCGTCACCGCCACCGGCTGCGTCAACGTCATCACCCACGATCACATGCAGCGCATGAAAAACAACGCCATCGTGTGCAACATCGGCCACTTCGATTCGGAAATCGATATCGCCGGCTTGCGTCAATATAAATGGGAAAACATCAAGCCGCAGGTGGATCACGTGATCTTCCCCGACGGCAAGCGCATCATCGTGCTCGCCGAGGGCCGCCTGGTGAATCTGGGCTGCGCCACCGGCCACCCCAGCTTCGTGATGTCGAACTCCTTCACCAATCAGGTCATGGCCCAAATCGAGTTGTGGCAGAATCACGCCAAGTACGAGAACAAGGTGTACGTGCTGCCCAAGAGCCTGGACGAAAAAGTCGCGCGCCTGCATTTGAAAAAGATCGGCGCCAAGCTCACCGAGCTTTCCGCGGAGCAGGCGCGTTATCTCGGCGTCTCGCCGCAGGGGCCGTTTAAGCCGGAGCACTACCGGTACTAGAGCAAAGAGACAAGAGGCAAGAGAAAAGTTAAAGCGGACGTCTGGTCATTTATCTCTTTTCTCTTGTATCTTTACTCTTTTCTCTGACTCTTATATGCACTCCCAGAAAAAATTCCCGCGCGTCTTCAGCTTCGAGTTCTTCCCGCCCAAAACGGAAGAAGCCCGGCTCAAGCTGCACGAGGTGCGCAACCAGCTCGCCGCGCTCGCGCCGCGCTTTTTCTCGGTGACGTTCGGCGCGGGCGGCAGCACGCGCGACCGCACGTTTGAAACGGTGCTCGACATCCACCAGAGCGGCCTGTGCGCCGCGCCGCACCTTTCCTGCATCACCTCCAGCCGCGCGGAGTTGCGTGCGCTGCTCGATGCGTATAAACAAGCCGGCATCCGTCACATCGTCGCGCTGCGCGGCGATCTGCCCTCCGGCGCGGGCGGCAACGGCGAGCTGCACTACGCCAACGAGCTGGTGGCATTCATCCGCGCCGAGAGCGGCGATCATTTCCATATCGAAGTCGCCGCCTATCCCGAATTTCATCCGGAAGCGCGCGACGCCGAACACGATCTGCAAAATTTCAAGCGCAAGGTCGAGGCGGGCGCGGACAGCGCCATAACCCAATATTTTTACAACGCCGACGCCTATTTCCGCTTCGTGGATTATTGCGAGAAGATGCGCATCGACATCCCCATCGTGCCGGGCATCATGCCGATCACCAATTACGTGCAACTGGCGCGCTTCTCCGACCGCTGCGGCGCGGAAATCCCGCGCTGGATACGCAAGCGCCTGGAGGCTTATCAAAACGACCACGAAGCGCTGCGCGCCTTCGGCCTGGACGTCACCACCGATCTGTGCCGCCACCTGCTGGACGCCGGCGCGCCGGGCCTGCACTTCTACACCATGAACCAGGCCGCGCCCACCGTGGCGATTTGGAATAATTTAGGACTGGACAATCATCCGAGGAAGGGACATTAAAACCTAAAAATGATCGCCCTTTTGGAGGCTTACTCCGCCGGCCTCTTCCATCGCAAGAACATCCTACCCAACCTCCTCGCGGGCATAGCTGTTGGCATTGTCGCCCTGCCGCTCGCCATGGCGTTCGCCATCGCCTCAGGCGCCAAACCCGAACAAGGCATTTACACCGCCATCATCGCCGGTTTATTGATTTCCGTGTGCGGCGGCAGCCGCGTGCAAATCGGCGGCCCCACCGGCGCCTTCATCGTGATCCTGGCCGGCGTCACCGCGCAGTACGGTATAGCCGGCTTGCAAATAGCGAGCTTAATGGCCGGCGTGATACTGTTGCTCATGGGCCTCGCCAACCTGGGTAGTATCATTAAATTCATTCCGCGCCCGGTTATCCTGGGCTTTACCGCGGGCATCGCGGTGATCATCTGGGTCGGTCAATGGAAGGATTTTTTCGGTCTGCCCGCGCCCGCCGGCGCACACTTCCATGAAAAATTCTGGCACTTGCTGACCTCGTTTCCTCACCTGCACCCCGCGACCACGGCCTTGGCGAGCACCGGTTTGCTGCTGGTCATTTTTACGCCACGGCTTATAAAGCGCGTGCCCAGCCCGCTTCTCGCCATGCTCATAGTGACGGGCTTGCAGACGCTGTTTCAATTCGATGGCGTGGCAACCATAGGCAGCGTGTTTGGCGCCATACCTAATTCACTACCGCAATTTACCGTGCCGGATGTGAGTTTTGCGCGCGTAATCGAATTGCTGGGTCCGGCCTTTACCATTGCGCTGCTGGGGGCGATTGAATCGCTGCTATCGGCCGTGGTGGCGGACGGCATGACCAATCAGAAACACAACTCCAAACAGGAACTCATCGGCCAAGGCATCGCCAATATGGTCACGCCGCTGTTCGGCGGATTCGCCGCCACCGGCGCCATCGCGCGCACCGCCACCAACGTCAGGAACGGTGGTAACAGCCCGCTGGCGGGCATTACGCACGCCGCCGTGCTGCTGCTCATCCTGGTGCTGTTCGCCCCGTACGCGGCGCACATTCCCCTGGCCGCCTTGGCCGCCATTTTATTCATGGTCGCTTACAATATGAGCGAACTGCGGCATTTTGCCGACCTGGTGCGCAACGGCCCGCGCAACGACGTCATCGTATTACTCATCACCTTCCTGCTCACCGTGTTCGCTGATCTGGTCATCGCCGTCAACGTGGGCGTGGTGCTGGCAGCGCTGCTGTTCATGAAGCGCATGACGGAATCGGTGCGCGTCGAAGCGCTGAGCAACGATCAGATTGCATCGATGCTGCCCGCGTATTGTCCAGTGGGCGTACCGGCGGACGTGCAGATATACTCCATCGACGGCCCGTTTTTCTTCGGTGCGGCGGAAACCTTCGAGCGCACCCTGGCCGGATTGCACGCGGACGTCAAGGTATTGATTATCAGATTGGATCGCGTGCCGTTCATCGACACCACCGCCATGCACACTCTGCAAAAGACCATCAGCTTATTCCAACGGCGCGGGGCGCGCATCATCCTGTGCGACGCCAATACACGGGTCATGCACAAACTGACCCAAGCGCGCATCATCGAACAACTCGGCGCGGACAACGTCTTCCCCGATCTGCTTTCCGCCTTGGAAGCCGTCGAGCGCGCGAAACGGCTTAATGTATGACTAACCACGATCTCATCCAGCGCGACTTGCACGTGCTGTGGCACCCCTGCACGCAGATGAAGGATCACGAGACGCTGCCGCTCATCCCCATCAAGCGCGGACAGGGCGCGTGGCTGGAAGATTTCGACGGCAAGCGCTATCTCGACGCTGTGAGTTCCTGGTGGGTCAACCTGTTCGGCCACGCCAACCCGCGCATCAACGCCGCGCTACATGAGCAGATCGATCAACTGGAACACGTACTGCTCGCCGGCTTCACGCACGAACCCGCCGTGCAACTTGCGGAGCGTCTGCTGCGCATCGCGCCTCCGGGCCTGTCACGCTGCTTCTACGCCGACAACGGCTCCAGCGCCGTCGAAGTGGCGCTGAAAATGAGCTATCACTATTGGCGCAACCTCGGCCGCGCGCAGAAAACCAAATTCATCACGCTCACCAACAGCTACCACGGCGAAACCCTGGGCGCGCTCGCCGTGGGCAACGTCGCGCTGTACAAGGAAACCTACGCGCCGCTGCTGATGGAAGTCATCAGCGCGCCCTCTCCGGATTGCTATCACCGCGCGCCGGGCGAGACGTGCGCCGATTATTCCGCGCGCATGTTCCGGCACATGGAGGAAATACTGGAGCGGCACGCACACGAAGCGTGCGCGGTCATTGTCGAACCGCTGGTGCAATGCGCGGGCGGCATGCGCATGTACGACCCAGTGTATTTAACCCTGCTGCGCGCGGCCTGCGACCGCTACGCAGTGCATCTCATCGCCGATGAAATCGCCGTGGGCTTCGGGCGCACGGGAAAAATGTTTGCGTGTGAATACGCCGACATCACCCCGGATTTTCTGTGCCTCTCCAAGGGCCTGACGGGCGGCTATTTGCCGCTCGCCGCAGTGCTCACCACGGATAAAATTTATCAAGCGTTTTACGACGATTACGCCGCGCGGCGCGCATTTCTGCATTCGCACAGCTACACAGGCAACCCGCTGGCCTGCCGCGCGGCGCTCGCCACGCTCGACATCTTCGCGCAAGACCCGGTGCTGGAAAACAACCGCAAACTCGCGGCGGCCATGCGTGAGGCCACCACGCAGTTCGCCGAACACCCGCATGTCGCCGAGGTACGCCAGCGCGGCATGATCCTGGCGATTGAAATGGCGCAAGACAAAGCCGCGCGCGCGCCCTACCCGTGGCAGGAGCGGCGCGGTCTGCGCGTGTACCGCCACGCCTTGGACAACGGCGTGCTGCTGCGCCCCCTGGGCGACGTGATTTATTTTATGCCGCCGTACGTCATTACGCCGGAGGAGATTGCGCATCTCGCGCACGTGGCATGGGAAGGAATCAATTTGGCAACGCGGGATTGAAAACCATACCTCACGCATTTGATCTTAAAAAAGCCTCACGCAAAGACGCAAAAATAAAATCGAATAATCGTCGACCGCCTCGTCGTTCCCGCATAAGCAGAAATCCGGATTCCGGGTCTTCACTACGCTCCGTCCGGAATGACTTGATATTTTTTGCGTTTTTGCGCCTTTGCGTGAGGCTTTTTTTAAAATCAAAAAAAACGGCATCGTGTCGCCACGATGCCGTCTTGTACTGCTGCTTAACTCGAATTGCTCGTTAAGCTAAATTTTAACGCTTGCCGGGGGCCAGCGGCACACCACGACGTTCCCAGGTGTTGTACGCCAGGACGTCGATCATGTCCTGCGAATCCGGGGCCATGGCCTTGCCTTCCAGCAAGTTCTCGACGCACCAATTCACCATTTCGTAGAACTGGGAAACTTTACCCAATTGCTTCTGGAACTTCGGGTAGGTTTCCGGGTGCATGTTGGCGCCGTTCGGGTGGCACTGGGCGCACGCTACATTGTTACCCTTGATGCCGCCGTGGGACAGATCATCGCCACGCTGTACGGACTTCATGAATTCCTCTTGGAATTTCTTCACGTCCGCGTCGGTGAACGGCTCGGATTGGGCCGGCATGGCAACAGCCAGGCCAAGGATCAGGGATGCGCCAGCGGCAACCCAAGTACTTTTACGAGTCATCTGCATGTTTCGTGCTCCTTCGATTTCTTAGTAGTGCATCTGGGCCGCGATGGGGGTGGTGTCACCGACGTCTTTGAACTTGCCGTCCCAAGTTACTTTGCGGGTCGGATTGTCGAAGCCGATGAGGTCTGCCTCGAACTTGTCGCCACCGTTGGTGTTGATGAACGTCCAACCCGTGGCGTCGCGGAAGTTCGCGATGTCCGCGCGATTCATGGGCAGAATCAGCGTGGGCAGGGCGTTCGGAGCCTGGGTGTAGGTGTTCGGATACGGCCACGGCCATGCAGTCGAGAAGTTCGACAGGAAGGCGATGTTGCCGATTTGGTTGGCTTGCGGTTGATGCACGTGGTTGTAAAGCACCGTGGAGCGCTTGAAGGGCTGCAGCAGAGCTTGGATTTCTTCGGCGTCTTCGGTCCAGAAGTTCCAGCCGGCGAAGATCTTTTGGATCGGGGAGTGCGAGAACACGATAACCGGGGTGTTCTTGTCGACTTTCTCCAGGTCCTTGGCTAACCAGGCCAGGCCTTCCTTGCCGAGACGGAACGGGGAACCCTTCGGGTTGTCCAGACGCTCCATCTCCACCATACGCTGCTTCGGATCGCTGGCGTACTTCGCCAACCAGTCATCGGCGGCCAGAATGGTGTTCAGAGCAACGAAGTGCACGCCCTTGTGGTCGAAGCTGTAGTTGTCGGCGGGAATGCCATAGATGCGGCGAGCGGCTTCACCCATGTCGAGGTAGTAGTCGTGCTCGCCGACGATGGCCTTCATCGGCACGCCGGCCTTGGACCAGAGTTCCATACCATGATCCAGCTCAGCGGCCAAACCCTGTTGGGCCAGGTCGCCGCCGTAATAGCAGAAGTCCGGCTTCGGGTTCATGTTGCGGATTTCATCAATGGCGCGCTTGAAGCCGTTGTCCCAGTTGGAGACGAACTTGGTGCCTTTGATTTGCTGAAGGTGGGCGTCGGTGATCCAGGCGAAGGTGAAGGTGTCCGCTGCATTGGCTTGCTCTACGGTCACCAGACTCATCGGCACGATGCCGGTGGCGCCGGCAGCAGCCAGTGCACCCGCGCCCTTGAGGAAACTACGGCGACTAGTGTCTATCATCATTTCTCTCCTGTTACTGATATGAGTGGGGATTACTTTTTTAGAATGATTTTTGAGGTAAATCAACAACTTAATCAGTTCTAATGGTTTTTATAAAACCATGCGCAAATCTTATAGCGGTGTTCTTTCGTTTGTCAAGCGTTTGAACTGATTCTTAAAAAAGATATTTTTTCGAGACGGCTTTACGCGCCCAAACCTCATCGGAGGGGTGTCTCGACGCGCTGAAAAGCGCATCAGGACGCCATTTCCGCCCACAAGTCATGCTCTGCGGCGGCGCTGATTTTAACGCGCGCAAAATCACCCGTCTTGAGTCCTTGCGCAGCGTCGATAATCACGGTTCCATCGATACCCGGGGCGTCGGCGCGGCTGCGCGCCAGCGCTTGTGCGCCATTGATCTCATCCACCAGCACGGTTTGCAGCGTGCCGATTTTGCGTTGCAGTTTGCGTGCGGAAATCTCCGCTTGCAACGTCATGAAGCGCGCCAGACGCTCCTGCTTCAGCGCTTCGGGTACCGCGCCGGGCAAGGCATTGGCCGTCGCGCCGTCCACCGCGGAGTAGGCGAAACAACCGACGCGGTCCAGCTCGGCTTCGCGCAGAAAATCCAACAGTTCCTCGAACTCGTGCTCGGTCTCGCCGGGAAAGCCCACGATGAAGGTGCTGCGCAGCGTAATGTCGGGACATATCTTGCGCCACGTCTTGATGCGCGCCAACGTGTTCTCGCTGTCGGCGGGACGTTTCATGAGCTTAAGGATACGCGGGTTGGCGTGCTGCAAGGGCGCGTCGAGATAGGGAAGAATTTTGCCCTCGGCCATGAGCGGGATGAGTTCGTCCACGTGCGGATAGGGATAGACGTAATGCAGCCGCACCCATACGCCGAGCTCGCCCAAGGCGCGCGCGAGTTCGGTGATGCGCGTCTTCACGGGCCGCCCGTCCCGGAAACCGGTGCGGTATTTCACGTCCACGCCGTAGGCGCTGGTGTCTTGCGAGATGACCAGCAGTTCCTTCACGCCGGCCTTGACCAGATTCTCGGCCTCCTGCATGACCTCGCCGATGGGGCGACTCACCAGGTCGCCGCGCAGCGAGGGGATGATGCAAAACGTGCAGCGGTGATTGCAGCCTTCGGAAATTTTCAGATAGGCATAGTGCCCTGGGGTGAGCTTAACGCCTTGTGGCGGGATCAAACTGGTATAGGGGTCATGCCGGGGCGGCAGGTGCTCGTGCACCGCGCGCATGACCTCCTGCGCGGCGTGGGGGCCGGTGACGGCCAGCACTTGGGGATGGGCTTGGCGCACCAGCTCGCCGTCCTGTTTGGCGCCGAGGCAGCCGGTGACGATCACCTTGCCGTTCTCCGCCAGCGCCTCGCCGATGGCGTCCAGCGATTCTTCCACCGCCGCGTCGATGAATCCGCAGGTGTTGACCACCACCAGGTCGGCGTCTTGATAAGTGGGTGAAATGACGTAACCCTCGGCGCGCAGTTGCGTGAGAATCTGCTCGGAATCGACCAGCGCCTTGGGGCAGCCGAGGCTGACGAAACCGACTTTGGGGATGGCGGGAGGCATGAGCTGCGCTATTCTACTTTAAAATCGCGCCGCTTAAGCGGATCAAATTGCCTTGCATCGTTGCGCACGCGCCCGGCACATCCAGCGCCGGCGCGGGCGCCGCCGTCTTGTCCGCCGTGATAATCGGATAGGCGTCCGGTTCGCCGAGCGCGGAGAAGTATACGAATTCGAGCGTGCGCGGGGTGAGGCCCGCCTGCGCCAGTAACTCCAGATAGGCGCTTATTTTTTCCGCGGTGCGCGCCGGCGGCAGGGTGACGAACACGCCGTCGTCGGCGAGCAGCGCGCGCAATTGCGCGAGCACGGGTTTCTTTTTACGCACGGTGTATACGGTCTGCGTGTCGACGATGGCGTCGAAGCGCTCGCCGTGCAGAAGTTTTCTGATGTCGCCCTCCAGGAAACGCACGTTGGCGACGCCGAGCAGCGCGGCTTTTTGTCGCGCCTGCGCGATGCTGGCCGCGGAGATGTCCACCCCGGTGACGGCGTTGCCGCCGTGGCGCGCGTACCAGGTGGCGAGGTAGCCGATGTTGCAGCCGAAATCCAGTATAGTGTTTCGCTCCTTGATGCATTCCCACGCCGCCGCGCCGCTGGCGCGAATGGCGTCGGTCTTCATGGAGTGCACCACCGCGGCGACCTCGGGGTCGGCGATGAATTCGTAAAAGCGCAGCACGTCGTCGGGACGCGCGTCGTCCTTTTCCAGCGGCTTGCGCAGGCGATCGAGCATTTGCGCTTTTCTGTCACCGAGCTGTTGCCGGGCCCAAAATAGATATAGGCCGGAGGACGAAAAATTGCGCAGGCCGTAGGCGGCGAGGTGTTCGGTCAAGGTTGTCATGTCGATGCGCGGGCGCGGCAATGGTTTCAGATCGGGGTTTCCAGGTTTTCGAACGCGTTGGGGACAGTGAAGTAAAACGTCGCGCCCTGACCCGGTTGCGCCTCCGCCCAGATGCGCCCGCCGTGGCGGTGCAGAATGCGCTGCACCAGGGCGAGTCCGATGCCGGTGCCGGGGAAGTCGCGCTCGGCGTGCAGCCGCTGGAAGGCGCCGAACAATTTATCGGCGTGCCGCATGTCGAATCCCGCGCCGTTGTCGCGCACATAGTATATCCGCTCGTCGCCCTGGTGCAGCGCGCCGAATTCAATAATCGGATGCTCTGTTTTAGAGGTGAATTTCCAGGCGTTGTCGAGCAGATTTTGCAGCACCGCCTCGAGCAGGCTGGCGTCGCCATAGGCGTGCAAATCGGGATCGATGGTCACCTGCACCGCACGCGACGGCGCGTGGGACTGCAAGTCCCGGACAATGTCGGCGGCAAGCCGGCTCAAGTTCACCATGCTGCGCCGCATGGGCTGGCACGTGTAGCGTGACAACGCCAGCAGGTCATCGATAAGCTGCGCCATGCGCTGGCTGGCGGCGCGTATGCGTCTTAAATAATCACGCCCCTGTTCGTCCAGGCTGTGTGCGTATTCCTCCACCAGCGCATGGCTGAAGCCGTCGATGGAGCGCAGCGGCGCGCGCAGATCGTGCGACACCGAATAGGAAAACGCCTCCAGCTCTTCATTGGCGGTTTCCAGTTCCAGCGTGCGCTCGCGCACGCGCTGCTCCAATTCCTTGGTGAATTCGCGCAGGTTTTCCGCGGCGCGCTTGCGATCTTCGATGTCGGTGCAGGTGCCGATCCAGCCGCTGACCGCGCCGTACTGATTGCGCAGCGGCATGGCGAGCACGAGGTGCCAGCGGTAGACGCCGTCGTGGCGCTTTAACAGATATTCCATTTCATAGGGTATGCCGCCGCGCACGCATTCGCGCCAGCGTTGCAGCGTCAGCGCGACGTGATCCGGGTGCAGCGCCGCCGTCCAACCCGTTCCCTTGGCTTGCGCCGCGGTCTGTCCGGTGTAGCTGTACCAGCGCTGGTTAAAATACAGCGCCTTGGTGCCCTTGGCGTTGGTGACCCAAGCCAGTTGCGGGATGGTTTCGATGAGCGACCGGTAACGCTGCTCGCTTTCCCGCAACGACATGGTGCGCTCCTGTACGCGGCGCTCCAGTTCCTGATTGGCGCGCTGCAACGCCTGCTCCGAGCGCACCACTTGCCGCACCAGCGGCGCTATCTGCCAGCGCCGCAACATCGCGGCGCCGCCTATCAAGCCCAGCAGCAGCACCAGCACGACCTCGAACTGCTCGCGCAGCGGCGCGTATAATTCGTCGCTGTCGAGCTTGACGGTCATGCCGAGCGGCAGCGCGCCCACCGGGCCGTACGCGGCGAGCACGTAGTACCGCAGCGGGTCCAGCGTGACGACCACGCCGCGTTCGCCGCGCAACGCGCCGGCCACCATCGCCGCGTAACCTTCCGTATCGCGCGCCATGCTGAACGGTCGCGTAATGCGGTGCGTGGGCAGACAGCGCAGCCCTGCCCCATTATCCGCCGCGCATATCTCCACTTCCGCGGTGCGCCCCAAGCCGCTCATGTCGGTCAGCACCCATTCCACGTCCGGCAAGGGGCGCTCCAGCCACACCCAGCCGATATGCCCTTGCGCGTCGGACAGCGCCACGTGCTCGCGCAGCATGGTCTTTTGATTCCACAGCAGACGCCGCCCGGCGTCGTTCAGCGCCACGTCGAACGCGGGATGGCTGATAAAACGGCCCGCGCGCGCCAGTTCGCGTCCACGCAGGTCTTCGAACGCCACGCCGGTGTAACCGGTAATCAGAAGATCCTCCGCCTCGTAACGCAATTTACCCAGGGCGACGGGATCATCGTTCTCCACGGCCTTGCGCAACTCGCCTAACGTCAGGTGACGCCTATTAAGCATCCAGCCGTCCACGACGGCGCGCTCCACCGCGCGCGTAATCATCTGCGCGCGATCGTGGAGCGCCACATTGAGCTTGTCTTCCGCCGTGCGCCGCAACAATGGCTGCGTCACGGCGAGTCCCGCGAACATCGCCGCCAGGCCGAGCGTGATCAATACCGCGCTGCTCGCCAGATTGATCCTGACGTCCGCTTTGTCCCGGAACAACGCCTGATACCAATCCTGCCGCGCGCTCAATCGCCACAACGCCGCGCTCAGCAACAGAAAACCCACGCCGGTGTACAAACTCATGCGCGTGGCGTGATACCACTGATACAGGAAGTCCAGCCGCGCGTTGTAGCTCAACAACCCGAACAGGCCGTTCAAGAGCGTCAGATAAATAAACAACAGCACGACGCCGCCCTGCCACGTCGCGCGCACCCGGCGCAACAGCACGAGACTCAGACCGCTTACTATGAAACCGAACGCGGTGTTGGGCGCCATCAGGCCCGTGCGTGCGTTAAGATCGGACAGCCAGGCGTGTCCCACCGCGCGGCTCATACTCCACTCCATACCGGTGGCGTGCTCGATCAGCGCCAGGACGGCCAGCGCCACGACGGCGGCGCCCAGCGCCTGCTGGGCGCGGCGGTACAACAGCGGACGCAACGCCGGCAACAACAACGCCGCGCCGAGCAGCGCAAAGCACAGCGCCGTGCTGAACACCATGCCGCCGTGGCCCGGTATGAACTCCACCAGCGCGCGCACTTGCAGCAACCAGCCGGTCATAACCGTCACGCCGAGCAGGAGCAACGCCGCGCCGGTGAATTCGGGCAGCTTGCTGAATCTTAGCGGTGGTGTATGAGCGGAGCTTGGCGGGGAAAGATACGACATGCGCGGGATTGAATCTTCGAGGATAGCGATACCGCTCCGTTCACTCCTTGTGATTGCGGAACGACTTGTTCGGCGTCATGGCGAAAACCAATAATGGTGGGCCCGGTAGGACTCGAACCTACGACCAAGGGATTCACTGATTCCGCCGTTTCCGGCGGGAGTGGACTATCTCATCACCCATGGAATAACCATTGCGGGTGCGGGACGCTCGTGCCTGTTATTAAGAGCGCTCAAGCTCTCAGGTAGTCTCTGCGCCTTTCGGAGGTGCACCTCCGACTTGGCTCAGGGTTGCCATCAGCCTTGCTGGAAGGTTTCCCTGAATTCATCCCGTTCATTTCATATCTTTCGATATGAACGCACCATTTTGATGAGTCCCCTGCTCTAACCGACTGAGCTACAGGCCCAAATATAACTAAAGCTCACGCGAAGCGTGAACGGCTCGCCTCCCTCTCCCTCCGGGAGAGGGAGTGAGGGTGAGGGCAATGCCCTCATGGCGCGACATCGGTTTTACTAAAGCACCCAAAACCCTCCCTCATCCCCAACCCTTCTCCCGGAGGGAGAAGGGAACAAGCCGCCTTCTCCAAATTAAGGGGATGGGGATGAGGGACGGCGCATTGGAAAGAAACACAAGATACTAGAAAATCGGCGCCAAGAAAAACGATTTGTTGCGGCGCGGGAGCACGGAGCGTTGCGCCTCGCGCTCCCGCGCCGCCGAGCAGCGCCTTACTCAGCTCTTTCTATGTCAAGGAAACTACGCAGTTGCTCGGAGCGGCTGGGGTGGCGCAGTTTGCGCAGGGCCTTGGCTTCGATCTGGCGGATGCGCTCGCGCGTGACGTCGAATTGTTTGCCGACCTCTTCCAGCGTGTGGTCGGTGTTCATGTCGATGCCAAAGCGCATACGCAGCACTTTGGCCTCGCGCTGGGTGAGTCCTTCCAGAACTTTTTGCGTGGCTTCGCGCAGGCCCTCGATGACGGCGGCGTCGTTGGGCGACAGTACGCTGGCGTCCTCGATGAAGTCGCCGAGGTGCGAATCCTCGTCGTCGCCGATCGGCGTCTCCATGGAGATCGGTTCCTTGGCGATCTTCAGCACCTTGCGCACTTTGTCTTCCGGCATTTCCATGCGTTCCGCCAGCTCTTCCGGCGTGGGTTCGCGCCCGACCTCTTGCAGCATCTGGCGCGAGATGCGGTTGAGTTTGTTGATGGTCTCGATCATGTGCACGGGAATGCGGATGGTGCGCGCCTGGTCGGCGATGGAGCGCGTGATGGCCTGGCGGATCCACCAGGTGGCATAGGTGGAGAATTTGTAGCCGCGCCGGTATTCGAATTTGTCGACCGCCTTCATCAGGCCGATGTTGCCTTCCTGGATGAGATCGAGGAATTGCAGGCCGCGGTTGGTGTATTTTTTGGCGATGGAGATCACCAGGCGCAGGTTGGCCTCGACCATTTCCTTCTTGGCGCGGCGCGCCTTGGCCTCGCCGATGGACATCTGGCGATTGATGTCCTTGATCTCGTTGATGGTCATGCCGCACTGTTCTTGCAGCGCGATGAGTTTGTTCTGCGCGCGCAGCACGTCGTCGGCGTGCTGTTCCAGCGCCGGCGAGTAATCGCGGTTGGCCTTGATGTGTTTCTTCACCCAGCCGAGATCGGTCTCGTGATCCGGGAACGAGGTGATGAACTCCTTGCGCGGCATGTGCGCCTTGTTGACGCACACTTCCATGATGGCGCGCTCTTGCGCGCGGATGCGTTCCACCATCTGCCGCAGATTGGCGACCAGCTTGTCGACCATGCGCGGCGTGAGCTTGAACTCCAGAAAGTAATCGGCCAATTCCTGGCGCAGCTTTTTGCTCTTGGGGTGGTCCTTGCCGAGTTTGGCGGTGGCGGCGGCGGATTTCTTATGCAGCTCGCGCAGACGCCCGAAACGCTTGCGTGCCTCTTCGGGATCGGGGCCGGTTTCCAAGACTTCTTCCGACGCTTCTTCGTCACCAATGACCACGTCTTCGATGGCGTCCTCATCGAGTTCTTTCTTGAGCACTTCCTCGGGCGGCAGCCCGGGTTCCGGCGTGACGCTGTCGGCGTAGCCGCTGATGATGTCGCCCAGGCGCGCCTCGCCCTTGTCGGCGCGCTCGTACTCGCGCAGCAGTTCGGCGATGGTGTCGGGATAGGTGGCGAGCGCGGACAGGACTTGCGACAAGCCTTCTTCGATGCGCTTGGCGATGACGATTTCGCCTTCGCGCGTGAGCAACTCCACCGCGCCCATTTCGCGCATGTACATGCGCACCGGGTCGGTGGTGCGGCCGAATTCGCTGTCCACGGTGGCGAGCGCCTGCGCCGCCTCTTCCGCGACGTCTTCGTCGGGCGTGACGGCGGTGTCGGCCAGCAACAGGGTATCGGTGTCCGGCGCGATTTCGTGCACCGTGATACCCATGTCGTTGATCATGCTGATGATGTCTTCGATCTGCTCGGGATCGACGATTTCATCGGGCAGATGGTCATTAACTTCACGATAAGTTAAAAAACCCTGCTCTTTGCCCATGGCAATCAACAACTTTAACTGTGATTCCTGCTGTTCCTGATTCATGCGCCGCGTGATCCCGTCAAAAAAGACTGTATATTATAGCGTATATTTAATAGTTTACTAAACATATTTTCTTCCCCAGCATACCACTAAGTGCTTGTTGAAGAAAGGGAATTTCTGGCTCAACCAGAAATTCCGCGGTGCACGGATGCACCGCCATTTTTCAATCACGCACGTGATTGAAAAATGAAGAAAAGCCCCATAATAATTTATGGCGACATTTTTGCTTTCTCTTACTCTGAGCATTCCATGAATGGAATGATTCAGAGTTTAAATAGTCTCTGCCACTCCAAACGCTCCTCGGCGGTTAACTCACCGCCGCGCGACTTGTCGATCAGCCGCTCCTTGCGCTGCTCGACGCCCTGGTCGTCGATGCGCGCCAGCGCGCCGCGGAATTCGGCCTCGATCCCGTCTTCGGGAATCTCGTGCCGCCACTGCGCGAGCCGCATTAGATGACGGCCGTCCTCGGTGTCACGCCAACGCTCCAGCAGCGCCGCGCAACTCAACTGCGGCTGTGCTTGCAAGGCGTGCAGCAGGCTGGTCAATAAGTTCAATCCGGGTATCTGCGCCTCAGTCCAACGCGCCGGATCGCCCGCCAAGGCGGCCAACGCGGGCTGCTGCAACAGTAGCGCGATGGCCAGCCGCACCGGCGTCATGCGCGGCGCGGGCCGGCGCCCATCGGTACGTTTTATGGTTTGTACGGGCCGCCGCGCCGCCGTAGCCGGTAACTTGCCAAGGCCGAGCATGGGAGTGAGCACGCTTACGTCCATGCGCGTAAGTTCCGCAAGGCGTGTGACCATCATATGGCGGAACACGCCTGCTGATAATTTAGACAATAAGGGGCGAGCAAGTTCCACCAGGCGCGCGCGCCCTTCCATACTGGTTATATCGGCCTTTTTCCGCAAAGTTTCATAGAAAAATTCAGAAAACGGCGTGGCCTGCGCCAGACGCACCGTAAACCGCTGCGCACCCTCTTTACGCACCAGGCTGTCCGGGTCTTCGCCGTCGGGCAGGAACAAAAAATACGCCTGACGCCCCTCGCGCATCACCGGCAAGCTGTTCTCCAGCGCGCGCCACGCGGCCTCGCGCCCGGCGCGGTCGCCGTCGAAACAAAACACTATCTCGGGGACGACGCGGAATAAGCGTTCCAGGTGTTCGCGCGTGGTGGCGGTGCCGAGCGTGGCGACCGCGTAATGGATGCCGTGCTGGGCCAGCGCCACCACGTCCATATAGCCTTCCACCACCAGCAAGCGCTCCAGGTTGCGCGTGCGCTTGCGCGCCTGGTAGAGGCCATACAGCTCGCGCCCCTTGTGGAACAGCGGGGTTTCCGGCGAGTTGAGATATTTCGGCGAGGTCGCTCCCGGCGTCGTGCGCCCCCCAGGGATGGGGTAGTGCCGCGCGAAGGAAGGAGCCTGGAGCGGCCCTTCCGCGGCACTAGCAGAATCCTTCGCCATCGCTCTTCCCTGTGCCTCGTCCTCTCCCAGCACGCGCCCGCCGAAGCCGATGACGCGCCCGCGCGCGTCGTGGATGGGGAATAGGATGCGGTCGCGGAAGCGATCGTAGTAACCGCCGCCGTCTTTTTCGACGAGCATCCCGGCCTGCGCGAGCTGCGCCTGCAGGGCCTTGTTCTGCGCGGCGCCCAGCGCGCGCAGCAGATTGTCCCAGCCGGGCGGCGCGAAACCGATGCCGTAATCCGCCGCGATCTCGCCGCTCACGCCGCGCCGCTTGAGATACTCCACGGCGCGCGGCGCGTCCGCGTGTTCGCGCAATTGCCGCGCATAAAAGCGCGCCGCCTGCTCCAGCAGCGCGTACAAGTCCTTGCCGGCCTGCGCGGCGGCGGGGGTGGTAACCTGCTGCGGCACTTGCATACCCGCCTGCGAGGCCAGATCGTGCACCGCCTCGAGAAAGTCGAGGTGCTCGTATTCCATGAGGAAACCGAGCGCGGTGCCGTGCGCGCCGCAGCCGAAACAGTGATAGAACTGCTTCTGCTGACTGACGGTGAAGGAGGGGGTTTTTTCGTCGTGAAACGGACAACAGGCCGTGTAGTCGCGCCCGCTTTTTTTCAAGGGCACGCGCGCGTCGATGATCTCAACGATGTCCACACGGGACATCAGCTCATCAATAAACTGCTGAGGGATGCGGCCGGCCATAACAACAGTATCAAGTTACAAGTTTCAAGTTACAAGAGAATCCACAAAGATCCCTCGCCTTGAAAACTTTAACTCGTTGTAGAGCTAGCCGCCGAGCTTAGCCTTCACTTTGGCGCCGACTTGGCCCATGTCCGCGCGGCCTTGCATTTGCGGTTTGAGCGCGGCCATGACCTTGCCCATGTCCTTGGCGGACGTGGCGCCTTGGGCGGTGATGGCGGCGTCGATCATGGCGTCGATTTCTTGCGCACCGAGTTGCGCGGGCATGTATTCTTGCAAGACGCCGACTTCGTAGGATTCCTGTTCCACCAAGTCCTGGCGGTTCGCGGCTTGGTATTGGCTGATGGAGTCGCGGCGCTGCTTGATCATTTTTTCCAGCACGGCGACGATTTGGACGTCGTCCAGGGCGATGCGCTCATCGACCTCGCGCTGCTTGATGGCGGACAGGATCAGACGAATCACGCCCAGCCGCCGCTTGTCACCGCCGCGCATGGCCGACTTCATGTCTTCGGTAATGCGTTGCTTGAGAGCGGATTCACTCATGGCGGCGGCCCGGAATGCTGGTTGGCTGTGAACTCCGGCATGGCCGGAGCGGGAGAAGCGGCGTTAGTAAAGCCGCACCCGGCGCGTAACTTCCCGTGAGGATTTTTTCAACTGCCGCTTGACGGCGGCGGCGGCTTTGCGCTTCCGCACCGACGTGGGCTTTTCGTAGAATTCGCGGCGGCGCACTTCGGACAACACGCCGGCCTTCTCACAGGAGCGCTTGAAGCGGCGCAGGGCGACCTCAAAAGGCTCGTTTTCTTTCAGACGGACGGATGGCATTGATACCCTTAAAAAGTCAAATTTTGTTAAAGAGCTGGATATTTTAGCGCAGGTCGCGGTTAAATACAAAATACATTCTAAGGGATGGCGGCGCATCCGTTGCGGCGGGGCGGCTCGACCCCTGTTTTAAGGAGGCATTATGAGCACCACACCCGGCATTTTCCTAGGGCAAGGCGAGGGTCCGTTGTATCTCTTACCCAAGCTCGCCAACCGTCACGGCCTGGTCACCGGCGCCACCGGCACCGGCAAGACGGTATCGCTGCAAATTTTGGCCGAGGGCTTTTCCAGCATCGGCGTGCCGGTGTTCATGGCGGACGTCAAGGGCGACCTGGCGGGCATCAGTCAGGCGGGCGAGGTCAAGCCCAAGCTGCAAGAGCGCGCGCAGCAGATCGGCCTGAAGAACTACACGCTACGCGCCTTTCCCGCCGTTTTTTGGGACCTGTTCGGCGAGCAGGGCCATCCGATCCGCGCCACGGTGTCGGATATGGGGCCGCTGTTGCTGGCGCGCCTGCTCGACCTCAACGATACGCAGGAGGGCGTGCTGAACCTGGTGTTCAAGATCGCTGATGACGAGGGCATGTTGCTGCTCGACCTAAAAGATTTGCGCGCCATGCTCACCAGCGTGGCCGACAACGCCAAGATACTGACCACCACCTACGGCAACGTGAGCGCGGCCAGCGTCGGAGCTATCCAGCGCAATTTACTTACTCTGCAACAGCAGGGCGCCGATAAGTTTTTCGGCGAACCGGCGCTCGATCTGGAGGATTTGCTGCGCTGCGACAACAGCCAGGGCATGGGTTATATCAGCGTGCTGGCCGCCGATAAATTGATGCAGAGTCCCAGGCTCTACGCGACGTTTCTGCTGTGGTTGCTGGCTGAACTGTTCGAGCAACTGCCGGAAGTGGGTGACCTCGATCAGCCCAAGCTGGTGTTCTTTTTCGACGAGGCGCATTTACTGTTCGACGACGCGCCCAAGGCGCTGGTGGACAAGGTCGAGCAAGTGGTGCGCTTGATCCGCTCCAAGGGCGTGGGCGTGTATTTCGTCACGCAAAATCCGCTCGACATTCCCGACAGCATTCTCGGCCAGCTCGGCAACCGCATCCAGCACGCCTTGCGCGCCTTCACGCCACGCGACCAAAAGGCGGTGCGCGCGGCCGCGGAGACCTTCCGGTCCAATCCTAAATTGAACGTCGAGCAGGCCATCACCGAATTGGCCGTCGGCGAAGCGCTGGTCTCGACGCTGGACGCCACGGGCACACCCGGCGTCGTGCAGCGCACGCTGATACGCCCGCCCGCCGCGCGCCTAGGGCCGGTCACGGCGCCGGAGCGCCAAGCGGTGCTGGCGGCGAGTCCGGTGCGCGGCAAATACGATCAGGTGGCGGATCGTGAATCGGCTTACGAACAACTCAAAGCACGAACCGAACACGCCACGCAGACCGCACCGGCGACGTCCGCGCCCGCTGCCGAACCCGCGGCGCAAGGCGGCGGATTACTCGACAGCGTGCTGGGCGGCGCGACCCGCGGCGGGCGCGGACGCAGCCGTCAAGGATTGGGCGAGGCGCTGGCCAAGAGCATGGTGCGTAGCGTGGGCAGCCGGATCGGCGGTCATTTGGTACGCGGTATCTTGGGCGCGCTGATCAAGCGTTGAATACATCAACTCATCGAGAAACCCATGCGCGTGCTCGGCATTGAAACCTCCTGCGACGAGACCGGCGTCGCAGTCTACGACTCCGCGCGCGGCCTGCTGGCGCACGCTTTATACAGCCAAATCGCGCTGCACGCCGAGTACGGCGGCGTGGTACCGGAACTCGCCTCGCGCGACCACGTGCGCAAAACTCTGCCGCTGATCCGCCAAGTGCTGCGCGACGCGGATTGCGAGGCGCGCGACATCACCGGCGTGGCCTACGCCGCCGGGCCCGGCCTGGTCGGGGCGCTGCTGGTCGGGGCGGCCATCGGGCGCAGCCTGGCGTGGGCGTGGGGCGCGCCCGCCGTGGGCGTGCATCACATGGAGGCGCACCTGCTCGCGCCCATGCTCGAGAAGCAGCCGCCCGCGCTTCCCTTCGTGGCGCTGCTGGTGTCCGGCGGACATACTTTGTTGATCCACGTGCACGACGTGGGGCGTTACACCGTGCTCGGCGAATCGCTGGACGACGCCGCCGGCGAAGCCTTCGACAAGACCGCGAAACTGCTCGGCCTGGGCTATCCCGGCGGACCGGCCTTGGCGCAGCTGGCCGAGCGCGGCGATCCCGGCCGTTTTCATTTTCCGCGCCCGATGACGGAAAAGCCCGGCCTCGATTTCAGTTTCAGCGGACTCAAGACCCACGCCGTCACCACGCTGCAAGCCCACGGCGGCGACGCGCAAACGCGCGCCGACATCGCGCGCGCCTTCGAGGACGCGGTGGCGGACACGCTCGCCGTCAAATGCGAACGCGCGCTGCGCGCCACCGGCCTCGAACGCCTGGTGGTGTCGGGCGGCGTCAGCGCCAATCAAAAACTACGCGCACGCTTGAACGAAATCATCGGCAAGCAAGGCGCGCAAATCTTCTATCCGCGCCTGGAATTCTGCACCGACAACGGCGCGATGATCGCCTATGCCGGTTACCGTCGTCTCGCGCTCGGCCACACCGGCGAACCGCTCGGATTCACCGTGCGCCCGCGCTGGTCTTTAAGCAGTATTTAATTTATAAAAACTAGCTTCTTCGCGGCGTTTAAAAATAACACATCCGCAGTAACGGGCAGCCAATCGTATCTCTAGGTATACATTGCCGAACCGGCGAGCATTAACGAAATGATGTTTTTGTGTTAAAAAATTTTTACATAATTTTCTTAAAATTTTTTTTAATACTTAGGTAATTCCTTTATTTAAATTGTTTTTTATAAATTGGCATGAATAATGCTCTGTAGAGCTTGAGTATCATGCTAATGTGCATGATCGCAGCACATATGGAGTATGTTATGAATAGCCGCGCGGATAAAAGCCGCCGCAAATTCGCAATGCGGCGGTGTGTATTTACCGGGAAGTTTGTCATTTCATGCAAGGCGAGATCGGCGGCGCGCCGCTCTTGCTCTCCGGTTTCCGTATTCAGCCACAATCCTTTCCCAATGAAATATTTGACATGCTGCACAAGGCAACGGGCGCGCGCGGCCGCTTTAGCGCGCACCGTAAATTTCATGCACCATTCCGATCCGCGTATCGAAAACGAGTGTAATTAAAAGTTAATGACCGAGGAGAGCCAAGGATGGCCACGTTAATCAAAACCGATCTGGAGTTCATTCTTCAACAAATATTGATCTCGGAAGCACATGCGGCGGGAACACCGCTGCAGAGTCTGATCCCCAACGCCACGCTGCCTTGGGGCCTGCGCACGGTTGACGGAACGTACAACAATATCGTGCCAGGCCGATCGGAGTTCGGCGCGGCGGATAACACCTTTCCGCGCCTGACCACGCCGGTTTTCCGCGGCGCGGACCCACTGCCGTTCGATCCGGACGGCCCCGGCCCGCTGCAAGCGGGCGACGCCACTTCTTATCAGCAAACCAGCGGTCTCGTTATCGATTCGCAGCCGCGCGTCATCAGCAATCTCATCGTCGATCAAACCCTGACTAACACGGCCGCCGTGGTCGCCGCGTTGGAACGATCCGGTTCGGCGAATCCGACCGCGGACGCAGCGGCCATCGCGGCTGCCGATGCGGCGACTAAAGCCGCCGCCGCCGCGGCAGCGACTGCGCAGGCGGCGGAAAATGCCGCCGCCGCCGCCGCGGCATCGTCCAACGCCGCCGCGATAACCGCGGCGCAAGCGGCGGCGGATGCGCAAGCCTTGGCGGATATCGACGCCGCCGCGCTCGCCGCCGCCACCGCCGCCAGCAACGCCGCTGATTTAGCAGCCGCCGATGCGGCGCAAACCGCGATCAATGCGCAAGCGGCTGAAGATGCTGCTGCATTGAATGCCGCGACGTCCGCCGCCGCGGCATTAGCCGCCGCGCAAGCCGCGGCCGATGCTCTGACGCTTGCGAATGCCGATGCACTGGCGCTTGTTAATGCCACTGCCGCGAGTAACGCCGCCGATTCGGCGGCGGCTGCCGCGGCCCAAGCGGCACTGGATGCGCAAGCGGCGGAAGACGCCGCCGCACTCACCGCCGCGACGTCCGCCGCCGCGGCATTAGCCGCCGCGCAAGCCGCGGCCGATGCGCAAGCCCTGGCGGATGCGGACGCGACCACGCTGGCCCTTGCCACCGCCGCCAGTGATGCCGCTGATTTAGCGTCCGCCGATGCATTGGCCGCGCTGAACGCTGTGCTCGCGGACCCCGCTTCTACCCCGGAACAGATCGCCGACGCGCAAGCGGTTTACGATGCCGCGGCGCAGGCGGCGCTCGATGCGCAAGCGGCGGAGGATACGGCGGCGCTGGCTGCCTCAGTGTCCGGCGCCGCGGCCGCCGCGGCCATTCAGGCCGCTACGGATGCGCAAGCCTTGGCCGACGCGGATGCCCTCGCACTCGCCAATGCCACCGCCGCCAGCGACGCGGCTGATTTAACCGCAACGGATGCGGCGCAGGCGGCGCTCGATGCGCAAGCGGCGGAAGACGCCGCCGCCGCGGCCGCCGGCGCTTCTTCCGCTGCGGCGGCAGCCGCGGCGCAGGCGGCGGCGGATGCGCAAGCCTTGGCGGATATCGACGCCGCCGCGCTCGCCGCCGCCACCGTGGCGAGTGACGCCGCCGATCTCGCCGCCGCCAGCGCAGCCCAAGTCGCAGCGGATGCGCAAGCCGTGGAAGACACGGCCGCGCTGGCTGCGAACATTTCCGCCACGACCGCCACCGCAGCTGCGCAGACCGCCTTGGCTGCGCAAGCCTTGGCCGACGCCGATGCACTGGCGCTCGTCAACGCCACCGCTGCGAGCAACGCCGCCGACGCCAGCGCAGCTAACGCGGCAAATACATTCTCGACCCTGCTGGCCGGCTTCGGATTCACGGCGGACGGCCCGTTGTTCATTCCGAACGTCACACCCGACCAAGGGTTGTCGGCGCCGTTCAATTCGTGGTTCACGCTGTTCGGGCAATTCTTCGACCACGGTCTCGATCTCGTGAACAAAGGCGGCAGCGGCACGGTGTTCGTGCCGTTGCAACCCGACGATCCCTTGTTCAACGCCGGCGCCGACGGTATTCCGCATACCGCCGACGACGGTCCGAATTTCATGGTGTTGACGCGCGCCACGAACCGGCCCGGCCCGGATGGAGTTTTGGGAACCGCGGATGACATTCGCCAGCACGTTAATCAGACGACGCCGTTCGTCGATCAAAATCAGACGTATACTTCGCATCCCTCGCATCAGGTATTTCTGAGAGAGTACGCGCTCGACGCTTCCGGCCAGCCGGTCGCGACTGGACGGCTCCTCGACGGCGCCACCGGCGGGCTTGCTACTTGGGCCGACGTGAAGGCGCAGGCGCGCGACTTGCTCGGCATTAATTTGACCGACGCGGATGTCACCAACCTGCCGCTGCTCGCCACCGATGAATACGGCAGATTTCTGCGCGGTCCCAACGGCTTCGCGCAAATCGTGGAGGTCGGCCCGGATGGTCTGCCCGGCACCGCGGACGACGTGCTCGTGGAAGGCAACCCGGCCGCGCCCATCAGCACCGCCAACGCCGTGCGCACCGGTCACGCCTTCCTCGATGATATTGCCCATAGCGCGGCGCCGCGCACCTCCAACGGCGCCATGAAGACGGCGGACGCGGACAGCGTCATCGGCGACGATCATAACCCGGCGACCTACGACGATGAACTGCTGAACGCGCACTTCGCCACCGGCGACGGCCGCGGCAACGAGAATATCGGTCTCACCGCCGTGCACCACGTGTTCCACTCCGAGCACAACCGCCAAGTCGATGCAGTGAAGGCCACGGTACTCGCCAGCGGCGACGCCGCCTTCATCAGCCAGTGGCAACTGCCCGACGGTTCGTGGAACGGCGAGCGGCTGTTCCAAGCGGCGCGCTTCGCCACCGAAATGGAGTATCAGCACTTGGTGTTCGAGGAATTCGCACGCAAGGTGCAGCCGCAAGTCAACGTATTCGCCGGTTATCAAATCGAAATCGATCCGGCCATCGTCGCCGAGTTCGCGCACACCGTATATCGCTTCGGCCATTCGATGTTGACCGAGACCGTGGCGCGCACCAATCCCGACGGCACGCCCAATGACATCGGCTTGATCGAGGCGTTTCTCAATCCGTTGGAATTCACCGCCAGCGGCGCCGGCGCCGACGCCGCGGCCGGCGCCATCGTGCGCGGCATGACGCGCCAGGTCGGCAACGAGATCGACGAATTCGTCACCGGCGCGCTGCGCAGCAATCTGCTCGGCCTGCCCTTGGACCTCGCCACCATCAATCTGACGCGCGGCCGCGACACCGGCATTCCGTCGTTGAACGCGGCGCGCCAGCAGTTCTACACCAGCACGAGCGACCCACAACTCGCGCCTTACACGAGCTGGGTGGACTTCGGACTCAACATCAAGCACCCGGAATCGCTGGTCAACTTCATCGCGGCCTACGGCACGCACGGCAGCATCACCGGCGCCGCCACGCTCGCCGCGAAACGTGACGCCGCCTTGCTGCTGGTAGCCGGCGACGCGGACCTCGACGGCGATGGTATCGTCGAGTCAGCACCGCTTGATCGTCTCGATTTCCTGAACAGCGCGGGGACATGGGCGGCCCAGGAAACCGGTCTGAATCTCGTCGATTTTTGGATCGGCGGCCTCGCCGAGAGACAAATGCCGTTCGGCGGACTGCTGGGCTCCACCTTCAACTTCGTATTCGAAACGCAACTGGAAATGTTGCAGGACGGCGATCGCTTCTATTATCTGGCGCGCACCGCGGGCTTGAATTTCCTTACACAGCTCGAGCAGAACTCGTTCGCCGAACTGGTCACTCTCAACACGCAGAATGCGGGACGTCTGCCGGGCGACATCTTCTCGCGGCCGGACTTTATCCTCGAAGTGGATCAGACGCAGCAGTTCACCGGCCTCGGCCCCACCGGCAACGCCGATCCCGCCGGCCTGGTGCTGCGCGATAATCCGGCCACGCCCGGCCCCGATGCCAATTACCTGCGCTTCATCGGCGGCGAACACGTCGTGCTCGGCGGCACCAACGGCAACGACATCCTCATCGCCGGCATCGGCGACGACACCATCTGGGGCGACGGCGGCAACGACCGCATCGAGGGCGGCGCGGGCAATGACATGCTCATCGGCGGCGCGGGCGACGACATCATCACCGACATCTTCGGCGACGACAACATCAAGGGCGGCGCGGGCAATGACGTCATTAACGCCGGGGCCGGCCTGGACCTGATTCTTGCGGGCGACGGCAACGACTTCGTGGTCGCGGGCATTGATCTGAAGGAAACCTTCGGCGGCGGCGGCAACGACTTTATCATCGCCGGCAACGGCGCCGACACCGTACTGGGCAACGAAGGCGACGACTGGATCGAGGGCGGCAGCCAGGGCGATGTGCTCCTGGGCGACAATAACAATCCGTTCGAGGTCGGCGCGACGGCCGGCAACGACGTCCTCATCGGCGACGGCGGCGACGACGATCACCACGCTGAAAGCGGCGACGACATCATGGTCGCCGGTCCGGGCGTTGATTTTAACGAAGGCATGCTCGGTTTCGATTGGGTTACTTATAAGAACGACCCCCAGGCGGCCGATGCCGACATGCTCTTCAACGGCTTATTGCCGCCGACGATCGGAGCGCTGCGCGATCAGTTCAACTTGGTCGAGGGCCTGTCGGGATGGAATCTGCATGACATCCTGCGGGGCGAAGACCGCACCGCCGATCAACTGACGCTGATCGACCCGCTGTCGGGCCATAATAACGCGCTCAATAACGCCGGGCAGATCGCATTGATCAACGGCCTGCAAGGCCTGCTGGGGACTGGCGTCACCAGCTTCGGCGGCGGCAACATCATTCTCGGCGGCGACGGCAGCGACATCATCGAAGGCCGCGGCGGCAACGACATACTCGACGGCGACCGCTGGCTGAACGTGCAGTTGGAAGCGCCCAATCTGGCAACCGGCGGCACCAAGCGCGTCAACAGCATGACCGAAGTCCAGGCCGACATGTTCGCGGGCCGCATCAATCCCGGTCAGCTTACCATCATCCGCGAAATCCTGACGGCCAACGGCGCCAACGATACCGATTACGCCGTTTACTCGGATATTCGGGACAATTACACCGTAACCGCCAACTTGGACGGTTCGTTCACCGTCGCGCACAACGCTCCTCTTGGGGTCGCCAACAACGGCATCGACACCCTATGGAACATCGAGCGGCTCCAATTCGCCGATGTCACCGAGGTTATTGCGGGCAACAACGCGCTGGCAACCGGAGCGCCGGTCATCAGCGATACGACTCCGATCCAGAATCAGTTGCTGACGGTGGATCTCAGTTCGATTGCCGATCCCGACGGCATAGCCGGCGGCCTGGGGAGCATCGCCCTGGAATGGCAGTCATCGCCGGACGGCATCCTCTGGACTCGCCAAGCCATCGGTTCAACCTTTACGCCCGGCGCTTTGCTCGTCAATGAGCAGTTGCGCGTGATTGCGACCTTCACCGACGGCCTGGGCGGATTGGAGGTATTGATGTCGACCCCGACCGCGCCGGTCGTCCTCGGCAACCGCGCGCCGGTCGGCACGGTGGTGATCAACGATACCACGCCGGCGCAAGACCAGCTTCTCACCGCGACCAACGCGTTCACCGACGCCGACGGCCTCG
>JBFLZV010000006.1:0-4822 GCA_040756035.1 Pseudomonadota bacterium | reverse complement strand
CCGGCGCGGTGTTCGCCTCCCAGTGGGAGCAACTGATCGGCGCGACCTGGACGCCGATCGCCGGCGCTACCGGTTCCACCTTTACGCCGGGCCAGGCGCAAGTCGGTTTACAACTACGCGCCGTGACGACGTACACCGATGATCGCGGCGCGACCGAAATCGTCAGGTCGACTCCCACGGCCCCGGTCACCAACGTCAACGATGCGCCGGTCGGCACGGTGCTGCTCAGCGACGCCACGCCGACGGAAAGCCAACTTCTCACCGCGACCAACGCGTTCACCGACGCCGACGGCCTCGCCGGCGCGGTGTTCGCCTCCCAGTGGGAGCAACTGATCGGCGCGACCTGGACGCCGATCGCCGGCGCTACCGGTTCCACCTTTACGCCGGGCCAGGCGCAAGTCGGTTTACAACTACGCGCCGTGACCACTTACACCGATAACGGTGGCTTCACAAATCAGGTCGTCTCCGCGCCGACCATTGTGACCGGCGATCTGTTCGTCGGCACCGCCGCCGCCGAGACCATCACCGGCACGGCGGGCGACGACAATTTGCAAGGCCTCGCCGGCAACGACGTGATCAACGGTCTCGCCGGTAACGACGTGCTCAACGGCGGCATCGGCTTCGACACGCTCAACGGCGGCGCGGGCGCCGACACCATGATCGGCGGCACCGGCAATGACACGTACGTCGTCGATGATGCCTTGGACGTCGTGACCGAGCTCGCCGGGCAGGGCGTGGACACGGTGCAAACCACGCTCGCCGGCTACGCGCTGGGCGCCAACGTCGAGAACCTGACCTTCATCGGCGCCGGCGACTTCAGCGGCGCCGGCAATACGCTTGCCAATACGCTCCGGGGCGGCGCCGGCAACGATACGCTCGAGGGCGGCGGAGGCAATGACGTCCTTAACGGCGGCGACGGCGACGATACGCTGCGCGGCGGCATCGGCAACGATACGCTGCTCGGTCTGGGCGGCAATGACACGCTCGAAGGCGGGGACGGCAACGACACGCTGTTCGGCGCCGCGGGCAATGACGTCCTCATCGGCGGCGCCGGCAACGACGTCATGAACGGCGGTGTCGGCAACGACATCTTCGTGTTCGCTCCGGGCTTCGGGAACGACATCATTCGACCGGGCTTCGACCCCAGCCCGGTCGGCGGACAGGATTTGCTCGACATTTCCGCGCTCGGCATCACCGCCGCCACGTTCGCCGGCCAGGTGACTATCGCAGCCAACGGATTGGGTGACACGCTGATTACGATCGGGACGAATTCCATCCTGCTCGACAACATCATCAATCCGGCCACCGTCACGCAGGCCGATTTCATTTTGGCGCCGTGATTATCCGGTCCGTGGGATGGGGCGGCGTGCGCCGCCCCATCCGTGTTTACGAGCACCGGCATTAGAGATAGAGCGATAAGACGATAAAAATACAGGAGAGAATGCTATATGAAATTTCTATGGGACGAGATACGCCCATTACTACGCTATCTCGCAACATTCTCGTTTTTCATCAACCTGCTGTTTCTGGCGCCCGCGATCTTCATGCTGCAAGTATTCGATCGCGTCATCCCCAGCAACAGCCAGGAGACCCTGCTGGTGTTGGTGATCGGCGCCGGCGTCGCGCTGTTCATCCTGCTGTTGCTCGACTACGTGCGCAATCGCCTGCAAAACGTGCTGGGCGCCATCATCGATGAACACCTGTCGCCGCCGGTGGTGAACGCCATTGTGGCGAAAACGGCGCGCACGCCGCACGGCGCCAGGGCGGAAGGCATCCGCGACGTCGCGGCGCTGCGCACGGTGTTTTCCGCCAACGGTTTGATCGCGTTATTCGACGCGCCGTGGGTGGTGATCTACGTGCTGGTAATCTGGATGTTCCATCCCGCTTTGGGCATCGGCGCCGCGTTTTCCGCTACGCTGATGCTGACCTTGGCGTGGCTCAACGACCGCTTCAGCCGGCGCGCGTTGGAGGGCTTGCAAAAAGAAGGACAGCGCGCCACGCACTACGTGGAAAGTTCGTTGCGCAACGCCGAGGTGCTGCAAGCGCTGGGCATGACGGAACGCCTGCTGGAGCGCTGGCGCGCGCTGCAAAACCAGGTGGCGGCGCTGCAAACGCGCGCCAGCCGCAGCAGCGTCGCCTTCACCGCCGCCACGCGCTTCGTGCGTCAAGCCATACAGATTCTTATGCTGGGACTGGGCGCGTATCTGGTGCTCATCCAGGAAGCCTCGGCCGGCATCATGATCGCCACCACGGTGCTGCTGAGCCGCGCGATTCAGCCGGTCGAGCAACTGGTGGCGAGCTGGCACACCCTGAACGACGCGCGCGCCGCCTACCGGCGCCTGCAAGAACTATCCAGGGATTTTCCTTCCGACGAACCGCGCCTCAGCATACCGTGTCCGCAAGGCCGCCTGACGGTGGAAAACATATCATACCGTGCGCCGGGCTCGGACCAGCCGATTCTATTCAATATCGCCTTCAGCCTCGAGCCGGGCGAAGCGCTCGCCGTCATCGGCCCGAGCGCGGCGGGCAAATCCTCCCTGGCGCGCCTGTTGACCGGCGTGTGGGCGCCTACCACCGGCAAGGTGCGTCTCGACGGGGCCGACGTCGCGTACTGGCCGCGCCGCGAACTCGGCCCGTGGATCGGCTACATTCCGCAAGACGTCGAGTTGTTCGACGGCAGCGTGGCCGACAACATCGCGCGCCTCGGCACGGTGGATTCCGAAGCGGTGGTCGCCGCGGCCAAGCGCGCCAACGTGCACGACATGATCCTTACGCTGGCGCAGGGTTACGACACCCAAGTCGGCGAGCACGGCCTGCGCCTCTCCCCCGGCCAGCGCCAGCGCATTGCACTCGCACGCGCACTGTACGGTAATCCGCGGCTGGTGGTGCTCGACGAACCGAACTCCAATCTCGACGGCGCGGGCGAAGGCGCCCTCGCCCAGGCCATGAGCGGCCTGCGCGGCGCGGGCGTGACCTCCATCGTGGTCACGCATCGCCCGGCGCTCATCGCCCACGTGGACAAGATTCTGGTGCTCGACGCCGGGCGCGTGCAGCAATTCGGATCGGCGAGCGAAGTGAGAAAGGCGCTGCAACAGCAAGCGCAGGCCCTGATCGGCGGGCAAGCCGCTTAATATTAAGAAATAAGGAAATCTGTTATGGACATTGCACTACGTGAACCCAACTCCATTCCCGCGCCGCGCACCAACCAACGGCATGCAAAACGGTTGGTGCGCGGCGGCTGGTGGATCCTGCTCGGCGCCGTTCTGCCAATCGGTTTGTGGATCGCCCTAGCGCCGTTGTCGATGGCGGTGGTGGCGCCCGCCTTCGTCAAGGTCGATCTCAACCGGCGTCCGGTGCAACACCTCGAAGGCGGCATCGTGCGCGCGGTATTGGTGCGCGACGGTCAGCGCGTGCATGCCGGCGAACCCATCCTGATGCTCGGCGACGTAAGAGTCGACGCCGATCGCAACCGCCTGGCCTATCGCATCAACGTCGAGCGCGCCACGCTGGCGCGACTCGATGCTGAAAAAATGCTCATCCACACTCTCGTGTTTCCCGAGGAGTTGCTGGCCGCCGCGCGGCAGGACGAGCGCATTAAACAGGCGTTGATGAAAGAGACGGCGCTGTTCGAAACGCGACGCGATGCACTCGCCAGCGAAGTAATGCTGATGAAAACACAGCGTGAACGCATCGAGCAAGAAATTTCCGCCTTGCGCGCGCAAATCGCGCAAGCGCAAAACTCGCTGGCGCTGCAAAAGAAAGACCTCGAATCCAACCGCGCCTTGCTCGAACGCCGTTTTATACCGCGCCTTCGCGTTAGTGAAATCGAAGCCAAGGTGATGGATTACTCGGCCAACCTGGAAGAAAGCCGCGCGGAACTGGCGCGCGCCGCGCAGCGTTTGATAGACATAGATTTGCGCATCAAGTCCATACAAAATCAATACATGCGCGAGGCCAGCGATCAACTCAAGGAAACCGCCGCGCGCCTGGGCGAATTCGAGCAAGAGCTACGCAAATCCGAGGACGCCGCCGCACGTCAAATCGTCACCGCGCCCGCCAGCGGCGACGTCATCGACCTGAAATTCACCTCGCCGGGCGCCGTCATCGGCGCGGGCGAGCCGATCGCAGAGATCGTGCCCAGCGACGCCGCGCTCCTGATCGAAGCGCGCATCCGGCCCGAGGAGATCAACTACGTACACATCGATCAGCGTGCACGCATCAATTTCACCGCGTTCAAATACCGCAGCTCCTTAATGGTGACCGGCAAAGTCACCTATATTTCCGCTGATCGCCTGATTGACCGCGCCACGAATTTACCGTACTACAGCGTGACGATCCGCGCCGACGCCGAGGCGCTGCGCACCGCGGGCGATATCAAATTGCAAGCGGGCATGCCCGCCGAAGTGTACATTGAGGGCACGCAACAAACGCCGCTGCAATACCTCATGGAGCCGATCACGTCGACGCTACGCAAGGCAGTGAGGCAACTGTGAACGCTAACAGCGGACCCAAGACTCCTCGACTCAGCGTCGGACTATGCATTTCCCGTAAAGCATGATCTACCGATGAAGAGCGCCGCGCGAAACGTTAGGGTTACAAGAGACCGGTAAGTAAGGGCTCCTAACAAAGAGAAATTAACCGCCACGACGCCAAGGTCGCCAAAGAGAACACGCCTTTTCAAATGGTTAAAACTCGGCGCTCGTGGCGGTTCTTTTTATTAGAGGCTCTTAGGAATCATCTCATAAGGCTTGTTGCCTTACTTTGTGACTCCTGAGTTAAGGAAGCTCTGATTTAATCAGAGCTTCCGTGCGGTACAGGGATG
>JBFLZV010000005.1:0-71451 GCA_040756035.1 Pseudomonadota bacterium | reverse complement strand
GGCAACGCCGCGCCGACCGCGCAGGAAGCGTCTCCGGCGCCGGCGCCGGAGACGCCGCTCAACCTGACACTGCGCGGCGTAATCGCCTCCGAGGACGCCGCCAGCGCGCGCGCCATCATCGCCGAGCAAGGCGGCAAGGAAAACCCCTACGCCGTCGAGGCGCAACTACCGGGCGGCGCGGTGCTCAAGGAAATCCACGCCGACCGCATTATTCTCACACGCAACAACCGCGACGAAACGCTGAGCCTGCCGAAAACCGCCATGAGCGGCGGTGCACCGGGACAACCGGACGTGGCGCCGCCGCCGGCGCCGCTGCCGGGCGCTATGTTGCCCGGCATAGCCGGCGCGCCGGAGGACGACGAGATCGGCGGGCCGGCCACGCCGGAACCTGGCGTGGCCGAACAGGCCGACGTCGGCGTCATGCTGCGCAATTACCGTGACGCCCTGGCGGCCAATCCGCAAAGTCTGGTAGGCTTAGTGCTGACGGAACCCGCCCAGGAGGGGAGTAAATTCCTAGGCTATCGCCTGCAGCCCGGCAGCGACGTTACGCTGTTTCAGCGTCTGGGCCTGGAACCGGGCGATCTGCTGACGGCGGTGAACGGCGTCGCTTTGGACAGTCCCGAAAAGGGCCAACAGGCGCTCAGCGCGCTGGCCCAGGCCAATGAACTGCAACTGACGGTCACCCGCAACGGCGAGCCCAAATCCCTGGCCTTTCCGATACAATAACTCAACGTAAGCAATTAGGCCGACAATAACATGCACAAGGCTGGGTATTTAAGTTCGAACACCATTCTACGGTTGCGCCTCGCGCGCTGCGTAAAAGCCGTCGCGCTGTGCGTGCCGTTATTTACAGCGCCGCAGGCGCTCGCCGAGCCGGTCACGCTGAATTTCAAGGACGCCGACATCCAGGCGGTGATCGCCACCGTGGCGGAAATCACCGGCAAGAATTTCATCGTCGATCCACGCGTCAACGGCAAGGTCACCATCATCTCGTCGCGTCCCATGGACAAAGACGAGATTTATCAGGTGTTCCTGTCGCTGCTGGAGGTGCACGGCTTCGCGGTGGTGCCGGCGGGCGGCGATAACGCGTTCAAGGTCATCCCCGACGCCAACGCCAAGTTTCAGGATATCCCCACCACCACCGAGGAAGATCCCGGCGCCGGTGACGAGATCATCACGCGCGTCATCGCGGTGGAGAAGGTGCAAGCCGCGCAACTGGTGCCGATCCTGCGCCCACTGGTGAGTCCGCAGGGCCACATGGCGGCGTTTCCGCAGAATAATCTGCTGGTGGTCTCCGACCGCGCCGCCAACACCGAGCGCCTCGCCAAAATCATCCGCCGCATCGATCAGCCGAGCAGCGCCGAGGTGGAGGTGATCCCTTTGCAGCACGCCGCCGCCGCCGAAGTGGCGCGCATTCTCACCACGCTGCAACAACAGGCCACGCGCAATGACCCCACCGCCGCCCAGACCACCATCATCGCCGACGAGCGCACCAACAGCATTTTGCTGAGCGGCGACAAGGAAGACCGGCTGCGCCTGCGCGCCACCATCTCGCATCTCGACACGCCCATCGCCGACACCGGCGGCAACGTGCACGTGGTGTATCTGCGCTACGCCAAGGCCACCGATCTGGTGCCGGTGCTCACCGGTGTCGGTAAAACACCGACCCGCGACCGCGGCGGCGCCATCACCACAAGCCCCGGCGTACAGCCAACCACACCCGTCACGCCGGACGGCGGCCCGCCGCCGCCCACGCCGGTCTCCACTCCCACGCCCGCGCCCGGCGGCAGCGCGGCGGCCAACGTACCGCTCAGCATCCAGGCCGACGAGGCCACCAACGCGCTGGTCATCACCGCCGCGCCGGACGTGTTCCGTTCGCTGGAGTCGGTGATCCGGCAACTGGATGTGCGCCGCGCGCAAGTGCTGGTGGACGCGGTGATCGCCGAAGTATCCTCCGATAAAGCCTCGGAACTGGGCATCCAATGGCGCTTTGGCGGACCGAGCGACGGCGCCGGCGTAATCGGCCCGGCGACATTCAATTCCAGCACCGGCGCGCTCAACATCAATCCGCCCACCAACTTGCAAGGCGTTACCATCGGATTTTTCCGACGCAACGGCATTGATTTGCGCGCCCTGATCCGCGCGTTCGCCACCGACGCCGACGCCAATATTCTTTCCACGCCCACGCTGCTCACGCTGGACAACCAAGAAGCGGAAATCGTGGTCGGTCAGAACGTGCCGTTCATCACCGGCCAGTTCACCAACACCGGCGCCACCACCGGCGCCACCAATCCTTTTCAAACTATCCAACGCCAGGACGTCGGTTTGAAACTCAAGATCAAACCGCAGATCAACGAAGGCGACGCCGTCAACTTGGACATCGAACAAGAAGTGTCGAGTATCGCACCCAGCGTGACCGGTACTTCCGACATCGTCACCAACAAGCGCTCCATCAAAACGTCCGTCACCGTCGATGACGGCCAAGTAGTAGTGCTGGGCGGATTGATTACCGACGACCTGAATGAAAGCGTGCAAAAAGTGCCGGTGCTGGGCGACGTGCCGCTGCTCGGCGCGCTGTTCCGCAGCACGCGTACGCAACACGTCAAGCGCGATTTGATGGTGTTTCTGCGTCCGGCGATTTTGCGCGACGCCGCGGAGGGTGCACGTTACGCCGGAAGCAAGTATAATTACATGCGCGCCAAACAATTGGAAAGCGGGCGGGAAGGCGTGAAACTGATGCCGCATGATCAGCCGCCGACCATGCCGCCGCTGGACGAGTTCCTCGCGTTACCGCCCCCGTTCGCCGAATCGTCTTCCGTTGAAGGCGCGCACGAGGAGAGCAAGGCGACGCCTCCATAAAACTCATGAGACTTATCTCCACCAACCCGCCGGCGAATCCGGCCGAACCGCGCGTCATCGACGCGGTGCGCGCTGCGCCGATGCAAGAGCGGCCCGTCGAGGCGCCCGCTCCGGCGACGGTACAGCGCCTGCCGTTCGCCTACGCCAAGCGCCACGGTGTGCTCACCGTGGGCGTGGAAGATCACTGCATACTCGTCGCCTGCCGGCCCGGCGTGTCCGCGCTCACGCTCGCCGAACTGCGCCGCCACCTCGGCCAACCCTTGAAATTGCAGACCGTGCCCGCTGACAAATTCGAGGCGCTGCTGCAACGCCACTACGAAAACGATTCCAGCCAGGCCATGCTCATGATGGGCGACATCGGTGAAGACATGGACCTGTTCCGCGTCGCGCAACAACTCGGCGAACCGGAAGACTTGTTGGAGCGCGAGGACGACGCGCCCATCATCCGCCTCATCAACGCCCTGCTCACCGAGGCCATCAAGGAAAATGCCTCCGACATCCACATCGAGCCTTTTGAAGAACGTCTGGTGGTGCGCTTCCGCATCGACGGCGTGCTGCGCCAGGTGATCGAACCCAAGCGCGTGCTGGCGCCGCTGCTGGTGTCGCGCATCAAGGTCATGGCGAAACTCGACATCGCGGAAAAACGCTTGCCGCAGGACGGACGCATTTCGCTGCGCATCGCCGGACGCGCGGTGGACGTGCGCGTGTCCACGCTACCGTCCGGCCACGGCGAGCGCGTGGTGCTGCGTCTGCTCGACAAGCAAGCGGGCCGGCTCGATCTGGAACATCTCGGCATGCCGGCGCCGGCCATGGCCGCCATCGACAAGATCATTCACATGCCGCACGGCATCATGCTGGTGACCGGCCCGACCGGCTCCGGCAAGACCACCACGCTGTACGCCGCGCTCACGCGCCTGAACGATAAAAGCCGCAACATCATGACGGTGGAAGACCCCATCGAATACTTCATCGACGGCATCGGTCAAACGCTGGTCAACACGCGCGTCGACATGACCTTCGCGCGCGGCCTGCGCGCCATCCTGCGCCAGGACCCGGACGTGGTGATGGTCGGCGAAATCCGCGATTTGGAAACCGCCGAGATCGCCGTGCAGGCGAGTCTCACCGGCCACTTGGTGCTGTCCACGCTGCACACCAACAGCGCGGTGGGAGCGGTCACGCGCCTACGCGACATGGGCGTGGAACCTTTCCTGCTCGCCTCCAGTCTTATCGGCGTGCTGGCGCAGCGTTTGGTGCGGCTGCTGTGCGCGCATTGCAAGCGCCCGTACACCGCCAACGAGGCCGATTGCCGCGTGCTCGGCGTAGCAATCGACAACGCGCCTACGCTCTATGCCGCGGTCGGCTGCAAAGATTGCAACCACTTGGGCTACCGCGGCCGCACCGGCATCTACGAACTCATCCCGGTGGATGACAAAATGCGCGGTATGATCCACGACGGCAGCGGCGAAGGCGCGCTGGAAAAATACGCGCGCACCCTCTCGCCCAGCATTCGCGACGACGGCCTGCGCCGCGTGCTGGCCGGCCACACCACGCTGGAGGAAGTGCTGCGCGTAACAAGGGAAGATTAGTGAGAAACAGAGAAAAGAGGCAAGAGGCGAGAGAAAAGTAAGAAGCGATATTTCTTTTCTCTTGCCTCTTTTCTCCGTATTTAAATGGGCGCCTTTGAATTCACAGCCTTAGACAACACCGGACGCAACCGCAAGGGCGTGTTGGAGGGCGATTCGCCGCGCCAAATTCGCGGCCAATTGCGCGATAAGGGTTGGACACCGTTGTCCGTCGAGGAGGTGCGCAAGCGCGAGGCGCGCGCCGGCGGCGGTTTGCAGTTCAGTTTCCGGCGCGGCGTCAGCGCCACGGATTTAGCCTTGCTCACGCGCCAGCTCGCCACGCTGGTGCGCGCCGGATTGCCCATCGAGGAAAGCCTGGGCGCGGTGTCGCAGCAAACCGAACGTCCGCGCCTTAAAAGTATGCTGCTCGCGGTGCGCGCGCGCGTGCTGGAAGGCCACTCGCTGGCCACCGCGCTCGGCGACTTTCCGGCGGTGTTCCCGGATTTGTATCGCGCCACGGTCGCGGCGGGCGAGCAATCCGGCTATCTGGACGTGGTGTTGGAGCGCCTCGCCGATTACACCGAAAGCCGTCAGCAATTGCGCCAGAAGGTCACGCTGGCGTTGATTTATCCGACCATGCTCACCGCCGTCGCCATTTTAGTGGTCACCGCGCTGCTTGCCTACGTGGTGCCGCAGGTGGTGCAGGTGTTCGAGAACATCGGCCAGCAGTTGCCGCTGCTCACGCGCGTACTGATCGCGCTCAGCGATTTTATTCGCACCTACGGATTGCTGGTGTTGTTCGCACTGGTAATACTCGGCGTGGTGTTTGCGTTCATGATGCGCCGCGAGGGTCCACGCTACCGTTTTCATCAACTGTTATTGCGCCTGCCGCTGATCTCGCGGCTGATACGCGGCTTGAACGCCGCGCGTTTCGCGCGCACCTTCAGCATTCTCACCGCGAGCAGCGTGCCGGTGCTGGAAGGCTTGCGCATTTCCGCGCAGGTGTTGTCCAACCTGCCGATGCGCGCGGCGGTGCAAGAAGCCGCCGGGCGCGTGCGCGAGGGCGCGAGCCTCAACGCGGCCTTGCAGCGCAGCGGTTATTTTCCGCCCATGACCATCCACCTCATCGCCAGCGGCGAGAGCAGCGGTAATCTGGAATCCATGCTGGAACGCGCCGCGCAAACCCAGGAACGCGAAATGGAAACGCTGATGGCGGCGCTGGTGGGCCTGTTCGAGCCGTTCCTGATCCTGACCATGGCCGGCATCGTATTGTTTATCGTGGTGGCGATTTTGCTGCCGATTTTCGACCTCAACCAACTGGTGAAATAAATGCCTCTGCACACTCGTCTCGCCGCGCGCGCGATGCGCGGCTTTACCCTGATCGAAGTCATGGTGGTGGTGGTGATCCTCGGCATCCTCGCCGCCATCGTCGTGCCGCGCGTGCTCGACCGTCCCGACGCCGCGCGCATCACCAAGGCCAAACAAGATATCCGCACACTGGAAGGCGCGCTCAATCTCTATAAATTGGATAATTACGATTACCCCACCACCGACCAGGGCCTGGAGGCGCTGGTGCAAAAACCCTCCACGCCGCCCGAGCCGCGCAACTGGAAGCAAGGCGGTTACATCGATCGCCTGCCGAAGGACCCTTGGCAGCGGCCGTATGAATATTTGAATCCCGGCACGCACGGCGCGATCGATATTTACACGCTCGGCGCCGACGGTCAGACCGGAGGCGAAGGCGCCAATGCCGACATCGGAAATTGGGAGCTGGAATAAAACCGTGAGGCGTGAGGAGTTAGGAGTGAGGAGAAGAAAATCGGTAAGGGGTGAGGGGTTCACCCTGCTGGAGTTGCTGGTGGTGGTGCTCATCATCGGCATCACGCTCAGTTTCGCCGTGCTGTCCATCAATAATCGCAGCCGCGCGCAAACCCTCGGCGAAGAAGCGCAACGCTTCGCGGCGCGCTTGACGCTGGCGAGCCAGGAGGCGGTGCTGAACTCGCGCGAGATGGCGCTGCAACTCACCGACGACGGCTATGAATTTTTGGTGCTCGATCAAAACGAGTGGCGCACACTGGAAAACGACGAGGTGCTGCGCCCGCGCCGTCTGCCCGAAGGCATACGCCTGCAACTCACCCTGGAAGGCGCAGACGTCGCGCAAGATCAATCCGAGGGCGACGATGAACAGGCCGCGCCGCGCGTGTATCTTTTATCCAGCGGCGAGATCACGCCGTTCGCGGCGCAGTTGCTCGACGATGAGCACCGCTACTCGGTCACCGCCACCGCCACCGGCAAGGTGGAGCTGGCGCAAGCCGGTAATGGGTGATGGGTAAACAGTAATGAGTAAACAAGGGACTGAGCGGAAAATGGTAGTTCATCACTCGTCACTCATCACTCATCACTCGCCGCAGAGCGGCTTCACGCTGCTGGAAGTCATGGTTGCACTCGCGGTGCTGGCCATCGCGCTCGCCGCGCTGATCAAAGGCGTCAGCGCCACCGCCGGTAATCAGAGTTATCTGCGCGATCGCACGCTGGCGAACTGGGTAGCGCAAAACAAAATCGCCGAGGCGCAGGCGCGCCGGGATTATCCGCCCGCGGGCGACAGCGAGGGCGACATGCTCCTGGCGGAACGTGAGTGGCGCTGGAAAATGATCGTCGCCACCACGCCCGACTCCAACGTGCGGCGCATCGACGTCGAGGTGCGCGCCGCCAAAGACGACGCGCAGCCGCTCGTCACGCTCATCAGCTATCTAGGCAAACCCTGTGACAGCAAAGATCCCTGTACATAAAGCGAGGCATGAGGAGTTAGGAGTGAGGAGAGGAAAGTTAGTGAGGAGTGAGGAGTTAGGGATGAGGAGTAAAAAACCTCTGCGTCCTGGGCATGGGTTTTACCCCTCACCCCTAACTCCTCACTCCTCACCGGCCATAGGCCGCGCCTCACACCTCACGCCTCACTCCTCATGCGGTTTTACATTGCTGGAGTTGCTGGTGGCTGTCGCCATCTTCGCCGTGCTGGCCGCCATGGCCTACGGCGGACTGCGCAACGCGCTCGATACACGCGCGCGCGTCGAACAGCAAGCCGCGCAACTGGCCGCGCTGCAACTGGCGTTTACGCTGATGGAGCGCGACATCGAACAGGCGGTGAATCGCAAAATCCGCGATAACTACGACAGCGAACAACCCGCCATGCGCGGCGTGGAGCAAGGCGAGCCGCTGCTGGAGTTCACACGCACGGGCTGGCGCAATCCGGGGCTGGCGGCGCGCAGCGGTTTGCAGCGCGTGGCATATGCGGTAAAAGATCAACAACTGCTGCGCAGCACCTGGGTCGCGCTGGACCGCGCGCCGAACAGCGCGCCGCAAGACGCCGTGCTGTTGGAAAACGTCAACGCCGTCGAGGTGCGTTTCTTCGACGCCAAGTTCGCCGCGCAGCGGCAGTGGCCGCTCATCGACCGCGCCAGCAATACGGTGACGGAACCGCTGCCGCGCGCCGTCGAATTCAGTATCGACGTGGAAGGCTGGGGGCGCATTACGCGGCTGTTCCGCGTCGCGGACGGCGCATGACCGCGCGGCGCTCGCAACAACGCGGCGTGGCGCTGATCACCGCGCTGCTCATCACCGCCATCGTCGCGGTGCTGGCGGTCGGCATGGCCTCGCGCCAGCAGTTGGACATTCGCCGCACCGGCAACATCTTCGACAGCGGTCAGACGTATTTGTACGCGCTGGGCGTGGAGAACTGGGCGCGCGGACTGCTCGCCAAGGACATGGTCAAGAATGCGCAGGCCGATAATTTGAACGAGGACTGGGCCACCGCGCTGGCGCCGATCGAGGTCGAAGGCGGCAAAGTGGCCGGGCAAATCGAAGACTTACAAGGGCGTTTTAATTTAAATAATTTGGTAGGTCCGGACGATCAACCCAGCGCGGAAGACGTAAAAATTTTTCAGCGCCTGCTGAGCAGCTTGAAACTGGAGCCGGAGTTGGCGCAGCCGCTGGTGGATTGGATCGATAAAAACGTGGAGCTGACCATCCCCAGCGGCGCGGAAGACGCGGAATATCTAAAGCGCACGCCGCCGTATCGCGCGGCCAACAGGCCGCTGGTGAGCGTAACTGAATTGCTGCTCGTGAAAGGCTACACGCCGCAGGTTTATCAGGCTCTCGCGCCGTTCGTTACGGCCCTGCCGACCCTGCCGGAGTCCACAAAAATCAACGTCAACACCGCGCCCGCGCCGGTGCTGGCGGCGCTGGCCGACGGCGTCAGCGCCTCGGACGCCAATGCGCTGCTGAACGCGCGCAAGGTCAAACCGTACGCCAACGTCGACGAGTTTCGCGCGCATCCGGCGCTGGCCGGACGAGCATTGCCGGTCGATAAGCTTGCGGTATCGAGCCGTTATTTTCTGGTCGTGTCCAGTAGCCAGGCGGGGCGCGGCCAGGTACAGTTATATAGCGTGGTGCAACGCAGTTTGGAAGGTAAAGTAAAGGTCATCGAACGTGGTCAAGGTAGCTATTGATGCGTGACAAACTCTTCATCCGTCTCGGCGCGTCCGACGATGCTCCCGCAAGCTGGGTGCGCTACTCCGCATCCGGCCAGCCGCTCGGCGCGGTCGCGCACGGCGCGCTCGCGGACGCGGCGGCTTCTGCCGCCGGCTGCCGAGTCATCGTGTTCGCGCCGGGCGGCGACGTGCTGCTCACGCGCGTCGCGATACCCAGCCAAAATCGCGCGCGCATCGCCCAGGCGCTGCCCTTCGTGCTGGAGGAACAACTCGCCTGCGACGTGGAAGACCTGCACTTCGCCGTGGGCCGGCGCAACGCAGACAAGCAAATCAACGCCGCCGTGGTGGCGCGCACGCGCATGGAGCGCTGGCTGGGCGCGCTGCGCGAGGCCGGCATCCAGCCCGACGTGCTGACGCCGGAAACGCTCGGCGTACCGCTCACGCCGGACGCGTGGACGGTGCTCATTCTTCCCGAGCGCGGCGCCCTGGTGCGCAACGGCGCGCAATCCGGGCTGGCCGCGGATTTAATTAGCTTGGAACTCATGCTGACCAGCCTGCTCGGCGCGGCGGAATCCGCCAAGCCCGCGCGTATTCAGATTTTACATTACGGCTCCGATGCGCCGCGTCTCTCCGGGGAACTCGGCGTGGAAGTGATCGGCAAGGCCGTCACCGAGGAGCCGTTGCTGCTGCTGGCGCGAGGCTTCGACGAGCAAGACGCCGTTAATTTAATGCAAGGCGACTACAGCCGCCGCGAACAACTCGGCAAACTGTGGCGACCGTGGCGCGCGGCGGCGGCGCTGCTGGGAGCGTGGCTGATTCTGCAAGGCGGCATGACGGCACATGAAATATACCGCCTAAGCCGCGAAAATCAGGCGTTGCAACAGCAAATCCAGCGCGTCTATCTGCAAACCTTCCCGGAATCACGCAAGGTGGTGAACCCGCGCGTGCAAATGCAGCGTCAGTTGGACGCGCTGCGCGGCGCCGGACAAGGCGACCAAGGCTTTTTGGAGTTGCTGGCGCGTAGCGGCGCACCATTCAAAGATACGCCTAATCTGGATTTGCGCACCGTGAGCTACAAGGACGGCCAGCTCAACGTCGATCTCGAGATCAAGGACTTGCAGGCGCTGGACCAGCTCAAGCAACGCCTGGCCGCGCAACTCAACGTGGACATTCAATCCGCCACCTCGCAGGAAGACAAAGTGCAAAGCCGCTTGCAAATACAAGCGAAAAAATCATGAAGAAATGGTTCATGCAACTGCGCCCTAATGACCGCCGCGCCCTACTCATCGGCGCCGCGGTGCTGTTGCTGGCGTCGATTTATTTCCTCGTCTGGCAACCCGTCACCAGCCACGCACAGCAGTTGCGCCAAAGCGTGAAGGAAAATCAAGCACTGCTTGCGTGGATGCAACAGGCCGCGCAACAAGCCGCGCAGTTGCGCGCCGCGCATCCCGGCGCCGCGCAAGTCAGCGACGGCCAATCGCTGCTCGCGGTGGTCGATCAATCGGCCAAGAGCGGACGCTTGGGCGGCGCCGTGAAGCGCGTCGAGCCGGAAGGGCGCAACACCGTGCGCGTATGGCTGGAACAGGCCAGCTTCGACGATACGGTACTGTGGCTGGATAACTTGCAGCGCAACAACGGCGTGCGCGTGCAAAACATCGTAGTGGAGCGGCAAGCCGCGCCCGGCTTGATCAACGCGCGCGTATCGCTGCAAGGAGCGGGCGCGTGAAATCCTGGTTGCGCTACGCGCTGCTTGCACTTGTCGCGTACGGTATTTTCCTTATCGCCACCCTGCCCGCGGCGCACGCCTACGACTGGTTTAAAAACAGCTTGACGCCGCTGCGCCTCTACGGCTTGGAAGGCAGCGTATGGTCAGGACGCGCGCAGGACGCCGAACTCAGTGGTTATTATCGGCTTGGGAAAGTGACTTGGGAAGCACATCCCTGGACATTGCTGCTGGGCCGTATCGAGGCAAGCTGGGCGGCACGCGATGGTCTCACCGACGCGCGTGGCCACGTGACGCGCACCTTGACCGGCGCCACACGTTTCACCGATGTAGCAGGCCAATTCGCGGTAGGCGAACTCGCTCCGCTGTTCACGGCGCTTGCCGCCAAACCGGAAGGCGTGCTGCGCGCACGGCTTGATGAAATAGAAATCGACGGCGCCGTGGTCGCGGCGCGCGGCACGCTCAACTGGGAAAATGCTGCGTTTATAACACCGCAGCCGGTTACGCTCGGCGCGTTTACTATGAACATCGTCACGGACAACACGGGCGTGAAAGGCACCCTGCTCGATAAGGGCGGGCCGCTCAAGGCGCAAGGCGTGCTCACGCTGAAACCGGACGGAAATTATCAATTCACCGGCTCCTTCTCCGCGCAACCCGGCGCCAAGCAATCCGAGTTACTACAAGCCTTGTCCTGGCTCGGCGCACCCGGGCCGGACGGCAAAATTTCCGTTTTCTGGTCGGGTGTCTGGCCGGGCGCTGCTATTAAAACCCAAGGCTCTGCCGCGACGGATAAAAAAATCATCCGTCTGTAGCGCTTAATCTTCACGCCATGGAAGGGCGTATTCTATTCACTTCCGGCTCCCTCCCCCGCTTTTCATCGCTGTTTCAAAAGCTTTACAAAACACTTTGTAAATCATTTTGTTTTTACTGTAGGGCTTTTTCCTCAAGCTCGGCTTTATTTGTAAATATAACGATACATATTTATTTTAAAATCCAAAAAATTTTATAAAAACTATAAAAAAATCATTGCCTTGTTAACTTGGCACAACTGTTGCTCTTTATTGATTACTCATAATTAATTCAAAGGGAATTGCGTCATGAATAAAACGAACATGCTATGGAAAGCAGTTATTGTAAGTTTGTTCATTTCACTCGCCGGCACGGCGCAAGCTGCAAACAATTCACATCACTCAAACACTGTCAAGCTAAACATCTGGAAGATCATTAACAGTGACTTTAACGTGGGCAACCTGGATGGTCTTTACGAAGTTAAGCTAACCGTCACTAATTATAATCCCGCGCGTACGTTTTTAGGTTTTTGGGTCGGGACAAGCAACGGTAACGGCGGCTACAACATTATAAGAAGCCATGAAGGTCCCGGAAGTTTTATATTCCGAGCCAACGGAAGCGGCAACCATTTTGCCGGTGTATTAGGAAAATCATTAATCTTTGAAGGTACGGTTCCTGTACCCCCCGTACCCGAGCCCCATGAGTGGGCGTTATTGTTGGTGGGGTTGGGTTTGATCGCTTATCAGTTACGTCGCAGCGCCAGGTCGGCGCCCAAGCTCGGATTGGCTTAACGATCGCCACGCGGCCATAGGGAGAGCATGAGTGGACACTCGCCTAGGGAACAACGGCGAGGTAACAGGACAGGGACGTCCATTGTTCACCCGGCGGCGGGCACACTAGCCGCGCCGGGTCGAACATTTCTTTGGGGTTTGCAACCGGGGATCTGTTGCACATGATTAGGAATACACATTCAAAATACAGCGCGCCGCTGTTATGCGCCGCACTGCTGCTTACCGCCGGCGGGTGCGAACAGCGCCCGGAAAAGCCGCGCGTCGCAAGCCAAAGCGTCGTGAGGGTGAACGGCGAGGAAATCACCATTCATCAAGTCAATGATGAGATTGCCTTGCTGGGCGCGGAAATCGACGCAAATTCGGAAAAACCTTCTCTGCAAATAGTCGATGCGCTGATCGATCAAAATCTCGCCGCGCAAAAGGCGCGCGCCGAGAACTTACATCGCGATCCGCACGTGTTGCGCAGCTTTGCCAAGGCCGAACAGCAAATCCTAGCGCAGGCGTATTTGAGCAGGCGCACCTCCAGTGTGCCGCAACCCACGCGCGAGGAAATAAAAAGTTACTTTACCGGCCATCCCGAACTATTTTCCAAAAGCAAGATTTACACGCTGCGCAGCATCACGTGGAAAAGCTCCGCGTTGACGCCCGTGCTCGATGAAAAAGTGCGCACGCTGCAATCCGCCGATGAAATTACCGCTTGGCTGCGCATGCAAAATATTCCGTTTCAAGAAATGAGCGTCATGAAGCCGGCGGGGATGCTGCCTTTCGAGCTATTAGAAAAAATTTATCCCATGGGAAAGGGAGAAATTTTGTTTATCAAGGAAGATTCTGATTCCACGGTATTCGAACTCGTCGATGCCGTTGAACATCCTCTCAGCGAGGCGCAGGCGTTTCCGCTGATAGAGGGTTTTCTGTTGAATGAGAAGCGCAAAGAGGCCGTGCGCCGTGAGCTGCAACGCCTGCGCAGCATGGCGTCGATTGAGTACGTAGGAAAGTTTGCTCACATCCAGCCTGCCGCAGCGCGGCAGACGCTGGTAGTGGACACGCCGCAAGGCAACAAGTAACCGGGTTTAATTTTTCATTACAGATACTCAGGGGTGCAATCATGAAAGTTCTGAAATCATTACTCTATTTTGTAGGCTTCGCACTTATGCTCGCCGTCGCGCCGACGTATGCGGTGGATGAATATAAATTGGGTCCCGGCGATATCGTGAAAATCACCGTGTACGAACATCCCGACATGACCACCGAAACGCAGTTGACGGGAGCCGGCAATGTCACCTTCCCGCTGCTCGGCGAAGTGACGGTCGGCGGGCTGTCGCGCAGTGCGGCGGAAGCGAAACTGGCGACGTTGTTGAAGCAGGGCGGTTACGTCGAGCAGCCACAAGTCAACATCAGCATTATGGAATACCGCAGTCAGCAGGTTTCGGTGCTTGGCCAAGTCAGCAAACCGGGCAAATACCCCATCGACGGCCCGGGCGCCGCCGTGCTCGATCTTATTTCACTGGCCGGCGGTGTGGGCGAGAACGGGGCGGATTACGTTACGCTCATCAAGCATGAGGGCGGAAAAACCGTCAAGTACGATATCGATCTGGCCGACTTGTTTCACTCCGCAAGTTTGAAAAATAACATTCAGGTTTCCGACGGCGACATTATCTACATTCCGCGCGCCCCGGTGTTTTACATTTACGGCGAGGTGCAGCGTTCCGGCGCCTACCGCTTGGAGCGCAACATGACGGTTATGCAGGCGCTGTCCATGGGCGGCGGACTATCGGAACGCGGCACGGAACGCGGATTGAAGATAAACCGGCGCGGCGCCGACGGCCAGCAGCAGACGCTGCAGGTTGGCCTAACCGACGCATTGCAGGCCGATGACGTGGTATACGTGAAGGAAAGCCTGTTCTAGCCGCGGACATAACATCGAGGTCACAACATGAATCTGCAAAGACTTTTACTTATATTACGCGCCCGCGTGTGGATTGTTTTATTCACCCTGGTCGTAACCGTGGCCTCCGCCGCTCTCGTCAGTTATTTGCTGCCGAAATCCTACACGGCGAACGTGCAGCTCGTGGTGGATTTCAAGCACAGCGATCCGATCACCGGCGCCGGCACGGCGCCGCACGCGCAGTTACTGTCCGGTCAGATGGCTACGCAGAAGGATATTCTCTTGAGCCATCGGGTGGCCCTGAAGGTGGTGGACAGCCTACAGCTCGACGCCAACCCCGACGCACAGGAGCAGTTCGAGAAGGCGACAGAGGGGAGAGGTTCCATCCGCGATTGGTTGGCCGACATGCTTCTAAAAGATGTCGAAGTGGAACCCTCCGCCGACAGCAGCATGATCAATTTAAGCTATACCTCCACCGATCCGCGCTTCGCCAGCGCCGTGGCCAACGCCTTTGCGCAGGCTTATATAAAAACCAGCTTGGAATTGCGCATCGAGCCGGCGCGCGAAGTGGCCGGCTGGTTCAACGAACAGCTAAAAATATTGCGGAGTAATTTGGAAACGGCGCAGACCAAGCTATCGTCCTATCAGCAACAAAACGGCATCGTAGCGACCGATGAGCGCTTGGATATCGAGAACGCTCGGCTGGCGGAACTTTCCACGCAGTTGGTTACTGCGCAGGCGCAAACCCAGGATACGTTGTCGCGCCAAAACCAGGCGCAGAGTTCTCCGGACAAGGGCATTGCGCTGGAGTCTCTGCCGGAGGTCATCGCCAATCCCTATATTCAAGGTCTAAAGGCCGAGCTGGCCAGACAAGAGGCGCGGCTTTCGGAATTATCCGGGGTAGGCAAAAATCATCCGCAGTATCAGCGTGCGCTCGCGGACATCGAGAATATGCGCAAAAAAATAAACGCGGAAATCATCAATGCTACGGGCGGAATCGTCAACAACGCGCAGCTCGCCACGCAGCGCGAAGCAGCCCTGAAGGCCATGCTCGCTGCGCAAAAGGCGCGCGTCCTGGAGTTGCGCAAGCAGCGCGACGATATTTCCGTGCTCATGCGCGACGTAGAAAACGCGCAGCGCGCCTATGACACGGCGTTGCAGCGCTTCAACGAAACCAACATGGAAAGCCAGCTAAGCCAAACCAACGTGACGCTGCTCACGCCGGCCATCGAGCCGATCGAACCATCGCATCCGAAGGCTCTGCTGAATGTCGCTTTGGCCATTTTCTTCGGCGGTCTTCTTGGGGTGGGGCTGGCACTGATGACCGAAATGGCCAACCGCTACATCCGCTCCGAGGAAGATGTGAGCGAGGACCTGGGGCTGCCCGTGGTTGGCGTGCTGGTCAAGAGACAGGCCAATGTAAAGGCGAAGAAGCATCCAGGAAAATTTATACCCGGCCTGGAGCGTCTACTCCGTGCCGCCTAGGAAATCTCTGAATTTATTCAGAGATTTTGCAGCGCAGGGATGCATCGCTATTTTTCAATCGCTTCGGGCGATTGAAAAATGAAGAGAAACGAAAACACATTTTCGTTTTTCGTCTCTGAAAATTCCATGGATGGAATTTTCAGAGTTTCCATAGAAATCACGGAGACTTAATTTTATGAACCAGCCCTTATTGAACAGCCGCTCCAATGCGCCGCGCATGGTGGTCAGCACTCACGACCGCAGCATCGGCAAAATTCTCATGGATGCCGGCAGGCTCAAGCAGGAAAACGCCGAGCGTATCGCGCGCTTCCAAAAAGAGCGCGGCGTACGCTTCGGCGAGGCGGCGCTCAAGCTGCGCCTGCTGTCCAAGCAAGACATTCAGTTCGCCTTGGCCCGCCAGTTCGAGTATCCCTATCTGGAGAAACAGGACGGCGACTTCAGTAAAGAACTGGTCGCCGCCTACGAACCGTTCAGCCCGCAATCCGAGGCGCTGCGCAGCCTGCGCAATCAGTTGCTGCTGCGCAAGTTCAGCGTGGAATACAAGACGCGGGTGGTGATCAGCCCGGAGCGCGGCGAGGGCCGCAGCTACGTCGCCGCCAATCTCGCCGTGGCCTTTGCGCAGCTCGGCGGCAACACCCTGCTCATCGACGCCGACTTACGCAATCCGCGGCAGCACAACATTTTCAACTTGAACAACGGTATCGGCTTGTCCACCGTGCTGAGCGGCCGCATGGGCGCCGAGACCATACAGAACGTGCCGTTTTTTATGAATCTTTCCGTGTTGACCGCCGGTCCTATCCCGCCGAATCCGTTGGAACTGCTGAGCCGCGCCGCCTTTGGCCAGTTGATGCACGAATTATCCAATCACTACGACGCCATCCTGATCGACACGCCGGCGGGCGAGTATAACGCCGACGCCCAGGCTATCATGGCGCAGGCCGCCGCCGCGTACGCCACGGCGCTGGTGGTGGTGCGCAAGAATACGACGCACCTTGCCCGAGCGAAAAATTTTCTCAAGAGAATAAGAGCGGCCAACGTGGAAGTGGCCGGTGCGGTGTTCAACCAATTTTAATCCAGGAGCTGCGCGCAGCGACTCATGCGCCGCATTACAGTTTACGCATACACAAGGATCGCTGACCTTCCATGACGGCCGCCATCAACATTACGCCGACCTTGCCGCATCGCCTTATCGGCGCGGGCGCCGCGTGGCCGGTGGCGCTCGGCTTGGCGGCGCTTTACGCGCCCACTTATTTCAAGCTAGCCACCGGGGCGTGGCAAAAACCGGAATACGCGCACGGCTTCATCATACTCGTCGTGGCGCTGGGTCTGCTGTGGAAAAAACGCCGCGCGCTGCTCCTGGCGGACGATGCGCAGCGCACGACGCTCGGCGCACTGTTGCTCGGGCCGGGATTGCTAATGTACGTGCTGGGGCGCTCCCAGGATATTCTGCTCCTGGAGGTGGGATCGCAGCTCGCGGTATTCAGCGGCGTTATCCTGCTCCTCAAGGGCGCAAAGACGCTGCGTGAACTTTTGTTTCCGGTAATGTTTTTAGTGTTCCTCGTGCCCCTGCCCTCGTTCATCATCGATTATTTCACCGGCCCGCTTAAGCATTATATCTCTCTGTGGGCCGAACAATTGCTTTACTGGTTCGGCTATCCCGTGGCGCGCAGCGGCGTAACGCTGAGCATCGGCCCTTATCAGCTGTTGGTCGACGATGCCTGTTCCGGCATTTATTCGTTGTTTGCGCTGAGCGCCTTGGGCGCGCTGTTCATCCATTTACGCGGGCGGATGAGCACTTGGCACAACGCCGCCTTACTCATCGGTATCCTGCCTATCGCGCTGCTGGCCAACACCTTGCGCGTGATAGCGCTGGTGCTCGTCACTTACCATTTGGGCGATGAGGCGGGACAGGGTTTTCTACACGACCTCGCGGGTCTCGTAGAATTTAGCATCACTCTGTCCTGCCTCTTTTTAATGGATCAGATGCTTTCCGCGGTAAATAGGGGGCGCACGGCGTGAATGCGTGCGGCGTAAAATCCTGGTGGGTGAGCATGGCGCTGTTTACGGCGGCCGGCTTGGCCTTGCTGCTGACGCCCACGCAAAAGCTGGCGGCGCAAAGATCACCCGGGGATTTGGAAAGTTTAATCCCCAGGCAATTCGGCGCGTGGCGCGAGGACCAAAGCATCCGGCCGCTCATGGTGAACCCGGCCGCGCAGGCCACGATCGCAAAATATTATCAGCAGACGCTGGCGCGCATCTATGTCGACGGCCGCGGCATGCGCGTAATGCTGTCCATCGCATACGGCGGCGACCAAAGCGACACGCTGCGTGTACACCGCCCGGAGACCTGTTACGCCGTGCAAGGTTTTCAAATCAGCCGGCGCCATGACACGGTACTGCGCGTCGCGCAGCGCCAAGTTCCGGCGCGCCGGTTGATCGCCGTGCGCGGCGAGCGCGTCGAACCGATCACGTACTGGATCACCACCGGCGACCGAGTGGTGATCAGCGGCCTGCAACAGAAACTCGCGCAAATGCGTTACAGCTTGAGCGGACGCATTCCGGACGGCCTGCTGATGCGCGTATCCAGCATCGGCAACGACGCCGACGCGGCCTACCGGCTGCAACAGGAGTTTCTCGACGCGCTGCTGTCCGCGCTGAGTGAGCCGGCCCTTGCGCGACTGCTGGGAGTCCACAAGGCATGAAGCCCACGTACCTCGGCATCGGGGCGCAGAAGTGCGCCTCCACGTGGATACACCGCATCCTGCAGGATCACCCGCAGGTTTGCGTCAGCACGCCCAAGGAACTCGATTTTTTCTCCCACTACTACGATCGCGGCTTTCAATGGTATGAGCGGCACTTCGACCTTGGCGGCTGCATCGCGGCCGGAGAAATCTCACCTTCGTACTTTTACGACAGCGAAGCGCCGCTGCGTGCATGGCAGTACAACCCGCATTTTAAAATCATCGTAGCGTTGCGCGATCCCCTGGAGAGGGCTTATTCCAATCATCTCCACGAGATTCGCGCGGGCCACCACCGAGGGGACAACCTGAGCTTCGAGGCCGGCCTCGCCAATAATCCCATGTACCTTGAACAATCACGCTACGCCACACACCTCAAGCGCTGGCTGGCGCGTTTCCGGCGCGATCAGATTCTAGTAATGTTTCAGGAAGAAATCGAACTTGCCGCCGATGAACAGGCGCGGCGGCTTTATCAGTTCCTCGAAATAGACGCCCGCCACACGTCCAGCTTCGCCGAGAAGCGCGCCAATGAAAGCCGCAAGCCGCGCCTACAATCCCTGAACATGTTATTTAAAGAAACCGCTCGATGGGGACGCAATGCCGGCTTTCATGGAGCGGTCGCGCGCCTGAAGCATAGTCGATTGATTGCCGGCATACTTCGCGCCAACACTGTTTCGCTGCGCAGCCTTGCGCCGCCTATGCTACCGGAAACCAGGCGTTATCTTGAACGCGAGCTGACCGGTGAAGTCTTGGATCTGGCGGACTTGCTGGGCAGAGACACCCTGCCGTGGCCGATTTGGGAACGGGCCGTCAAATACAAATTCGTAATCAACTCAAAGCATGGTCTACCGAATCAGGCCGCCCTGTGAATAATCGCACTGATATTTTGTGGAATGTCGGACCTTATATGTTGGCGCTATTCAGCGCCGCCATGATGGGTCTCCTCGCCGCGAGCGGGCAACCGCTCTACACAATATTATTCGCCGGCGCGCTAACCGGATTACTCCTATCCACGCAGCCGGTCACGCTGCTCTGGCTGACGCTGATCGGCACCCTAGTGCTGGCCGGTACGGTGCAATATTTCATACCCACCCTGCACCAGGCATGGTGGATTACCTACGGCTTGGCGGCCATGCTGTTCGTACCGGCCGTGACCTCGCGCCTTTCCCAAGCCCCGGCCAGAACGGGCCTTTCCTCAACGGCAACCAGCGCGTGGCTGTTGCTGGCAATCGCCCTGCTATCCACCTTGATCAACCGGCCTCCAACGTGGCAGATCATTCTCTCGATGAAGAGCATCCTGCTTTTCGGCGGCGTGTGGGCCGCCCTCGCCCTTGTGCCGCTCGATAAAGACACCGTAAGGCGTTGGCTGCTGGGTTTTGCGCTTATAGGACTGGCGCAGTTTATTCCGGTGCTGTATCAATACCTGTTCGTAAGATCGTCGCGTCTGGAAATGGGACTCGGCACAGTCGAGGCATCCGACAGCGTAGTCGGAACGTTCGGCGGCAGCATGGAGGCCGGCGGACTTACCGCCGTCTTGGCGCTGTATTTAGTCATCCTGATTATTGTGATGCTGAGCCTTTATAAGCACGGCGTAATCGCAAAGCGTAAACTCGGTTTGGCGATATTCTTGCTCGGAAGCCCGTTATTGCTCATGGAGGTTAAAGTTATTTTTATTTACCTGCCGCTGGCCCTATTGATCTTGTACAAAGACAATCTGTATCAGCGGCCCGGTTCATTCATCGTGGGCAGCCTGTTGGTAGTGTTGTCCCTGAGCGTGGTATTGCTCGCCTATCAGGCGTTCCACTGGTCCGCCACCGGGCGCAGTCTCGAAGACAACATAAAACACCTGTCGAGCTACAGCTTCAACAAACGCGCCGGCGTCGAGCACCGCGAGCTGGGGCTTATGACGCGCCGCGAAGTTCTGGAATTCTGGTGGGGACAACACAAGACCAACAAAGACGCCCGCCTGTTAATCGGGCATGGACTCGGCGCCTCGCGCACGCAGGGGCTGGGAATCGGAAACGTTGCGGCGCGCTATGTTCCGCTGCGCATAGACGGCAGCGGCGCTGCCGTTATTCTATGGGAAACCGGAATCCTCGGCCTTTGCGCCTTCTTGCTGCTGATTATATGTGGATATCGATCCGCGCGCAGGCTGTCACGTTCCGATAATCTAAATCCGTGGCAGAAATCCCTCGCTCGAGGACTGCATGCAATTATACCGCTGTTTGTCGTTTCGCTATTCTACCGCCCTGACATACCGTACGCGCCACCGGCGATGTTCATATTCATGACGGCGTTCGGATTGCTGGCCTGGCTGGAGAAACAAGCCCATAAGAAAAACGCTTTGTATCGAAATTAAACACCACATCTGCGCAAGGATGCCATGAAGCTTTTAATAAATCCCAACACTCGGCGCGGCGCCCACGACTGCCTTGTCAGCATCATTATCAAGGCGTTCAACGAGGAAAATAACATCGCGAACGCCGTCGGCTCCGCGTTGTCCGCCGTAGCGGGATGGGATGCCGAAGTCATTGTCGTGGATTGCCTGTCCACCGACAAGACGGCGCAGATCGCGTTAGGCTTTCCCGTTACCGTCGTGCAGCTGTTCGACGCCGGGGAGCGCAGTTGCGGCATCGCTCCGCAACTCGGCTTTCAAATTTGCCGCGGCGAATACATCTATCTCATGGACGGCGATATGGAATTACGCGCGGACTTTATACGCAAGGCCCTGCACTACCTGGAAAACCACGCCAACGTCGCCGGCGTCGGCGGCATGGTGGAGGAAGTAAACGCCGCCAACCTGATATTCTTGGCCAGAAAATACAATCCCCCATCACATATGAGGCCTGGGATTGTGGATCGCCTGAATATGGGCGGACTTTACCGGCGCGATGCGCTGGTGTCGGTCGGTTACTTTTCCAATAGAAACTTACACTCGTTTGAAGAACTGGAGCTTGCGCTGCGGCTACGCGCCAAAAATTGGCTTTTAGTACGCATCCCCAGCGTGTCCGTGCTGCACTATGGCCATACCCTGCCGGAATACAAACTGCTTATACGGCGCTTCCGCACACGCTACGCGCGGGGCCCGGGCGAGCTGCTGCGCTCGGCCCTAGGCAAGCCCTACTTCTACAGGGCAGCCCGGGAATTCAAGGTCTTCCTGGCGGTTGTATTTTTCTGGTTGTCGTTGGGGCTATCCGTTGCTTTTCTGCCTGCGCCGGTTACTTACCTTCTGCTCGCGGCCGCTCTGCTCGCCGCATTATTCGCGGTCTTGAAGAAGGGCATTAAATGCGGCATATACGCCATTGCCGCATGGCATGTATTCGGCCTGGCCACCCTGCTCGGATTCATACGCAAACAACGCGGCCCGGAAGAAGCTATCAGCCACAAAATTTTACTCTCTCCCGCGGCCATACGCAGTCCCGGTACACGAGCGGAGTCCGACGCATGAATCTGGTGTTTATCGTGGGGACGGGCCGCTGCGGCTCCTCGCTGATCCACGAGGTGCTGGCCAGGCACGAAGACGTCGGATTTATATCGAACGTCGAAGATAATCTGCCGCTCCTGAACTTATCGGGAAAATGGAATAACCCTCTATTTAGAAATTTACCGTCTCGCTGGACGGCCAAGGGACGCATACGCTTTGCGCCTTCGGAAGCCTACAGACTGATTTCACGAAACGTATCCACGATCTATGCAAGCCCCTGCCGCGACTTGGAAGCCGATGACGTGACGCCGTGGCTGCAAGGCAAGTTTCAAAACTTCTTCAACGAGCGCTATGTCAGTCAGGGTAAGGAATTTTTCATACATAAATATACCGGCTGGCCGCGCCTAGGCTTTTTTTCGAAAATATTTCCCGAGGCGAAATTCATTCACGTCATTCGGGATGGTCGCGCCGTGGCGAATTCCTGGCTACAGATGCCATGGTGGGACGGCTATCGCGGCCCGGAAAATTGGCTGTGGGGTGCGCTCCCTCAACATTACCTGGACGAATGGAATGCCGGCGCCCAGTCTTTTCCGCGCCTGGCCGCCATTAATTGGAAACTGCTCATAGACTCGTACGAGCGCTCCGGCCGGCCGTTGGGAAAAGATAAGTATTTCTTGATGCGCTACGAGGACTTTTTAGAAAATCCACACAGCACGCTAAGAGCCGCCATGCAGTTCTGCGGCCTGCCTTGGAGCAGCCGCTTCAACAAGCATTTTGAAAAATTAGCACTGGTCAGCGACAGGAAAAACGCTTATGAGCGGGATTTAGCGCCTACGCAACTGGCGGAGATCGAATCCAGCCTTAAAGATATGCTTATTCGTTACGGCTACTTGACAAGTCCAAGCCATCTCCAAGCCGTGCAAAAGAATGTCCAAGGATAGGCGCATGGAAATTAAACATCGGTACGCATATATCAAAAACGGCGATGTAATTCTCCAGCTTAAATCGCTCATAAAAAACCCGGCGGCCATTCCGAGCGGTGGCCCCAATGCTTTCATTGCCGATTTTTTATCCCATGTCGGAGATTGTCCCCTACTGCTCATCTCCAGCCAAAAATACAGCGACTACTACAGGCATAGGAATATACGAGCATACGTTATGCGCATGAGCATTCCCGCGCTGGGAGCGATGGGTGCGGCCGTAGCGCGCACGCTGTCATTCGGCGGGATACTTTTGCATCTTGCCCGCTTTAAGCCGACCAGAGCCTTGTGCGGCAGCCTCGGTTACCCTTTGTGGGCGGCGTTCATCTACTCGAAGCTGTTTTCCGTGCCGCTGGTTTTTTCACTGCATAATCGCCTGGAATACAGCGGCCACGGTCCGCGCAAACGGCTGATCGCTAAAATCAACAAATACATATTGCGCAGGGTGAATACCGCCATCTGCCATGGGCCTTATCTGCGACAGCAGCTTTTGGATATCGGCATTCCGGAGCATCGCATCAAGGAATTCGATTGCGGGCTCAAAGATCTATGGGAGCGGCCGGGGGCTAACGACAACGCGCCGGCCCACGGTGATAATCATTACAAGTCCATTACCTACATCGGCAGAATAGATTATACCAAGGGCGTGTTCGATCTGCTCGAAGCCTGCCGTGAGCTGCTTGAGTCATGCGCTGATATAAGGCTGGTTTACGTTGGCGGTGGATACGATCTCAACGGGCTGAAGGACCGGATATCCATCCTGAGCTTGGGCAATCGAGTCGTTCTCCGCGGAACGCTGGGGCGTGACGAGCTGGCCGGCGTTATCCGCAACAGTTATATTGTGGTCACTCCCACCAAAAGCTGCTTTCCGGAAGGCCGCTGCATGGCCGCCATGGAGGGCCTGGCCATGGGCATACCGGTTATAGCCCCCGCGTTCGGTCCGTTTCCGTATCTTGTGAAAGACCGCATTAACGGCTTGTTATTCATCCCCGACTCGGTTCCCGATCTTAGAAAAAAAATTCACGAGCTTGTTCATGATCGCGTGCTTTATACGCGCTTGAGGCAAGGCGCCCAACAGGCCGGCAAGGAAATCCTGGAGCCCGCCACGACATTTTATCAGGCCGTTCAGTGGGCGTTTAACGCTTATCCGAGAATATAGGATTCGGCGAAATCACATGAGGTTGTTCAAGCATTGTTGGGCAACTCCGCGGCCGCATAACAAAGACCATGCCAAAAGGAAGCACATTATTCGTTATGGAAAAATCCGCCGACGCAATTTCAATGTCAAAAACATCCTACTACAGCGGCAGAAAGGTTCGCGCCAGCATGTGGCATTATCTTCTGGGACGCGGCATGACCGCCATTGTGTCGTTCACCGTGGCCATTCTGCTGGTTCGTATTCTGCCGGTGGAGACCTACGGAGCCTACACGGCCCTGACCGGCCTGCTCGTTACGCTCGGAATCATCAGCGACGGCGGCCTGGATCGCGTTATCCCAAAATTTCTCCCCGCCCTTAGAACGCAAAGAGCGGAAGCCCAGCTAGCCGGATTATCATGGAAACTTCTTGGACTGCGCGCGATTTTTATAGGGGTCGCACTTATTCCGATACTGCTGTTCTCGGATTCCATTTCCGGTTTCCTGTCACTGGACAACCACAGCAACGTGATATGGCCTTTCGCACTGTACATTTTCCTTGCGTGCATAGCGGTTCATCTATCCCGTACTTTGCAAGCCCTGTTGTTGCAAAGGAACGCCACGCGCGCCATGGCCCTGGAGTGGCTCACCAAATTGGCGGCCTTGCTGCTGATACTCGCCTTGATGGGCGGTCTGTCGCTTATGCAAGTGGTGCGGGTGCAAACCATCGCGGTCAGCTTGGCCGCATTGTATATGCTGGTTATATTGCACGCCCATCTCGGCTTATTTAAGAGCACGGATACCGCCGCAAAAAGATTTGATATTTCTCCGGCACGCTTATGGCGCTTCGGCTGGCACAATTATCTTCCAAATTTGATCGGCCTGATCGTCAGCTCCAACACTATGAAACTGATCAGCGCCGCCTATTTAGGGAGCATTCAAACCGCGGCTCTGGGTTTTGCTTTCGCCATTACCGGAATGATGCGGAACTACCTGCCCGCCATTCTAATGCTGGGCCTTATCGAACCCGTGTTCATGGCCCGCTACGCCGAGCGGCGCGAGTTTTCCACCCTCAACGAAATGGGTTCTATCATAGTAAAGATCAACCTCTTTGTGCTTGCGCCGGCCACCGTTTGGCTCGCCCTATGCGGCGCTCCCGTTATCGACTTCATTACCGCGGGGAAATATACGAACACCGTGTGGCTGCTTACCGGACTAATGGTGAGCCTGATGTTTTACAGTCACGGGCTAGTCTTGAAACTCATACTCAACGCCGTGGAGGAAAGTTGGCTGCTGCTTGTGGCCAACCTGTGGGCTTCGCTGGCGGGGATGCTGCAAATCGCCGCCATGCTGCTGTACGGCCTGCCCGGAATGTTAGCCGGCATATTGCTTATTGCATGGTTTGAAAACGTATACATCGTAAAGCGGCTGCGCGCGAAAAACCATCCTTATCATCCGCACTGGCAAGGCATCGTCCGCATCATGGTGCTTGCCCTGGCATCCGGAATACTGGGCGCCTCCATAACGTTATTAATTCCGGGTCTTATAGGCTCCTTGCTGGCCGGACTTGCCACCGTCGGGCTGTTTTTACTCTTCGGATACCTCTGGAAACCTTTCCTGCCTTCCGAGAGAGCGCTGCTAAACCGCTTCATAGGCCGTAACTGGATCGTATGGTAACCGTGGAATATTAACCAGGCGGGATTTATTGCCGGGTTGAGCAAGGCACGGATGCCTTGACGCGGCCTTAAGCCGCGCGAGACCAGGCCGGGCAGGTACCGCCTGGTCGAGGGCGACAAAATATAGGGATATATTTTGTCGCCGAGTTAATAACTAACCAAAATGGATCGAACAAATATGAAACAGCACCTAATTGCCTATGCCTTTGCAATTTCTGCGCTACTATTCCAGACCCCGGTCACATTTGCCGATGATCAGGTGAATAAGGATGAGTGGCTCGCCGTCAAGGATACTAATTTACAAATTGAACAGGGAAGCATTTTGGATTTTTCCGGTTTATTCGGCCCTTCGCCAAAGTCCGGCATGAGCTTTATCGGCGTCAACGACCGTGGCCATCTCGCCCTCGATAATGGTTCGGGACCGCGCGTGCGTTTTTTGTGCGCACCGATGCTGTTCGGAGGCCCCTTTGGTCCGTTTCCTGATCACGCCGCCGCCGATGATCTGGCCGAACAATTACGTATGCGCGGGTATAATTTGGTTAGATTCCATTTTATAGACACTGTATTAATGGAAGGTCGTAAAAAAGATTTCGATTACGGGCCGGAAGCGTTGAATCGCTTCCACTACTTACTCGCGGCATTGAAGCGCCAAGGCATTTACTGGATGATCGACGCCGCCACCAACTGGGGAGGCGTCTATGCGCCGAGCAATCCCGCCAGCAAGCGCAATCTCCGACTGGACGTTCACTTACACGAGTCCGCCCAGAAACATTGGAAAAGAATGGTTACGACCATTCTGGGCAAAAAGAATCCCTATACCAAACTAGCAACGTTGCAGGATCCCGCCTTGGCGATACTCACCTTGGTGAACGAAAGCGGGCTGGAATATTTAACCAAGAGCGGTTATCAGGATGATCTTCTCGACCCCTTCAGGCGATGGCTGTTGAATAAATACGGGAATGCCTCGAGCATCCGCCGCGCCTGGGGAGACGAGAGCATTACCGGCATAGAGCAGGTAACCCTACCCGAATTGAAGGAATCGTCGCCGCGCCACACCGATCTATTAAGATTCTTCGCGGACCTCGAAGTCCGCACCCTGCGCTGGGCAACCGACTTTCTGCGTAAAGAAGGCTACCGTGGCTTGATCACCAACTACAACAACGGTAGAAGCGTATATTCACGGGTAGTGGAGCACGAGCTCGAACTCGTCACGCAGCACGGCTATTACGACCATCCGTCCAACTTCGTACGCCCCGGCACCAAACAGGCGGCGACCAGCTCGATTTCCGACGAGATACCCTACGCGCGCAACTTCGCCTCCTCGCGCTACATCGGAAAACCCTTTCTCGTCGATGAATACGACCACCCCTTCTGGAACCCCTGGCGGCGCGAGGCCGGCATCACCATCCCCGCTTATGCGGCGCTGCAAGACTGGGACGGCATCGCCCGCTATGCAACACCAGTCGTGCTGACCTATGACAAGCACGCACCGAAAAGATATACCGCCATTTACCCCTTCGGCGTGGGCATGGACCCGGTGGCGCGCGCCGGCGAAACGCTAGCCACGTTACTATTCCGGCGCACCGATGTCCAGCCCGCACAATCCAAAATAAACATCGAAATGACGCCGCAATCGGTATTCAACGAAGGGCGCGGGCGCTGGCGGCCCATACCCGAAGATATTAGCACGCTGGCATTCATCACCGGCATCGGCTTACGTTGGACGGGAAGTGAAGAAGTTAAAAAATCGCCGGCCTCGGGGTCCGATTTAACACTGGCCCTCCCGTCATCGCCTGCCGGCGCCATAAAAACCGCCGTCGATAAAGCGGCCGTTAAGCTGGGTAAAAAAAACACATCGCCTTTGATGGAGAAAACAGCATTGTTAAAAAAATCTAAAATTATCTCCACAAATAACCTTACCGATCCGGAAAAAGGTATTTACCACAGCGATACCGGAGAAATCCTATTGGAAACCCATGAACGGCGCATGCGCGTCATCACGCCCAATACGGAAGCAGTGGTTTTCGATGGTGGGCTGCCGCTTAAGCTGAATCAGCTTAAAATTGAATCGGCCAGCACGCCGGCCTTGGTTGCGGTATCGTCGGTCGATGGACATCCTTTGTCCGACAGCAAACGCATCCTTGTTATTCTTGCTACCGATGCGCTAAATTCCAAGATGCGATTTTCGGATGACAGAACAGAATTATACGAGTTGGGCACACTGCCGGTGCTCATGCGCGCAGCACGGGTAAAAATCACTTTAGAACATGAGGCCGCGGACGACATGCGCCTGTTTTCAACGACGTTAAACGGTAACCGCATGGACGCCATTCCCATCGAGAAATCGCCGGGCGCCGTCCGTTTCACTCTGGATACCACCCAACTCAGCCATGGACCGACGACCTACTTCGAATTGGCCGCCATACCGGAAACATAGCCGAAAAAAACAAAGGGGGGGACAAAGCCCCCCCCCCCCTTGCCAACCTTGGCTCCTACGCTTAAGGAGCGCCCATGCGCCGCACCAGCGGCACCACTTGCGTTGAGAAGTAGGGCTCTCTTTGCAGCCAGAAGATATAATTCAGGTGCAATTTATTGCGTGCGAAGTCGAAAATTTTCGGCACCGTGGCGATGCTACCCGTGGGGCTGACCCAGTCGTAGTCTTCCCACTGTACGGCGGCGGTCAACGGCATACTGCCGTTATAAGTAGTGAAGTAAGGGTAACTCGGCTCGGTGCCGCCCACATGGATGTCCGGGCCGCCGATGCCCATGCCGATCTGATGCGCATATTGAATCAGTCCGGCGATTTTATTCAATCCATCCTTAGCGTTTGCACCGGAAAAGAAATTAATGAATTGAATGCACATAGTATTCGGAAAGGCCGCCTTCAAGCCGGCCATGATGCGTTTGTGGCCATTATATGCCTTCTCGGCCGTATAGTTAGCCGCCGTCCACTGATGGAGACGAATACCCGTAGCGGTTTCATCCAACACTACGCCCTCGAAGTAAGGCTCTTTGTCAAAACGCGCCCCTAAGGCGCGGAACAGGGCTATGAGCCTATCCTGCACGGCCGTATTCCACTGTTTGGTCCTAACGTAGCGCACTGGGAACGTTGACGTGTATACGCCGCCGTCAAATTCAGGCGTTCTCAAATAATCGGGGGCGTGCGGCAGCCCCTTTTCATCTCCGGTAACGGTAACTTGGATAATTAGCCGCTTAGGCATAGGTAAGCTGCGCAGATAATTAAGATCCCGGATAATCATGGAAAAATCGTATTTGCCGCGCGTGGGCTCCAGGGTGCGCCATTTGTAGCGCTTCTGCACACCCACAAAATTCGGATTATTAATAATAGGCTTAAAGGCGTTAAGCTCTGTGGCGCCGAAATAGGTCAACATGTAGTGACCCGGATGATACTTGTTTGGGAACGCGGCCTGCGCCGGCGCCGCCACCCCCATTATTAAGACAAGACCCAACAGCATAGAAGCGAGCCGGGAAATAACATTCTTCATCACAATCTCCTCCGAATATGCAAGACAAAAGCTGCCTGCTTCTCGCGGAGGATAAGAGCATGATGCGTGCCAAAAAGGGATGCGAGACCCACCCAGAACCGGCGGGTGAAATGAAATTTGCGCGCAGAGCTAGTCCTGCTGCGGTATTAGCGGTTTTTGAAAACAAAAATTATGTTTATTTTCGACGCGGCGTTGGAAATTATGCGCAACCCGCGCACGTGCGGAGGGATGGCTATGCGTCACTATGTGACAAAATGTGTCGCCTTGTGAGAGAAAGAAAATAGGCCGGCGGCACTAACTCAACGCCGGACGACCGGTAGATTCCCCTTGGTTAACAACAGCTCTACCGACTTAAAATTGAGCAAGCCCCAGCCAATCAGTCTCTTAATGAAAGGTAATTTCATTAATTTACGAAGCGGTCCGTATTTATATAACAGTGGATTATCTATAGTAACGAAGTCCACGTTGAAGCCGTTCTTCTCAAAGATATTCTTATTTACGCCATAGCTGCGATAGAACGTCTCGTTCTTGCTGAACTCATAGTAGGCCCTGGCTTTCTCGAGGATGCCCTTACCCTGCAACCGCTGCCAGCGAGGCTCAATACCGAGGGCCACGAACATTAAAATCGCTGCTTTCCGTATAGCGCTTTTAGGCAGCCAGTGGACAAAAGGCATAAATAAATGTCCTTCTATAATATGCTTGTGAGCCGGATAGATGTGTAAACATACGCCGTTCGGCGCCAACACCCTGCTTATTTCTTCGGACAGAAGATCAACAGCCTGCACATGCTCGAGCACTTGGTAAGAGAAGATAAAGTGAAAAAAATCATTGTGGAAGCACGTCTTGCACTCCTCGCTTATCAGAAAGAGAAAATCATCCGGATTTTCTTCCCTGTTTATAAAATATTGCTTACCCTTGCTCAAAAATTCCTGGCTAATATCCACACCGTAAGCGTCGTAGCCGAGATTTCTAAGCAAACCCACCGCCCGGCCCCGGCCGCATCCCCAATCCAAAATGCGGAATTGATCCTTTTCCAGTCCCGACTTCTCTCTAACCAGTTCCAAATATCTCGAAATTTCCGGATTTATCCTAAATTCGGACATTTCTTCTTCCGTCAATACGTCATGCATGGTAGGCATAAATACCGCTCCGTATAACCTTGTCTTCCACCAAACCCAAGGGAATATGCCCTTGACTAGATCACGTTAAAATGGCTCATCAGGCGGCCGTGCAAGTAACCGTGAACATCATGGGCCATCCGAACATATGGTTTTTATATATCCGGTATGTTTCTGCATTGGAATTCTTCATAAGGCTACATAACTTTCCATAGCCCAACAAACGAATATTGTTTTCATCCCAATACTTCTTACGGCGATCGCGCCATTGATAAAACACTCGCCCAGGCAGCCGATGCAACAGAACAACGTTAGTATGGCTTTCCACGTGGAAAAATTTATTAGGCGTTGCAAAGAATACTTGCTTTGCCACGCGCAGCATATCGTTAATGAACAAAAGCTGCGCACTATCATCGCCGACTTGCTCGATTACGGCGTTGGAGGGAGCCCAATCAAACTCTTTATCCTTAAACGGGAATCTGCCTCCGCCATAGCGAATAAAGTGCTTGCCGGGATGCGCGGCGGCTATTTCGGTCAAATCCTCCACGCCCAGTCCCGTGTAGAGTTCCGGGCTGTACCTGAGTTTCTCCAGAAATAGGTTTTCCCGCTGGATACGAGCGTGAGATGAAACACCCACGTCGAGTATGGTCCCGCCTTTGTAAAGCGAGCAAAAGTGCTCCAGCTTTTTACCCCGCGATGCCTGCATCACTCTTTCTTTCATAGTCTTCACTATTGTCATTTTGCATACTCCCTTGATATGCACCTCTCCCTCTAGAATGCTCGCACAACCCTCTTTACCATCAATATGCATTGGGTTGCTTGAACATGACCATGATGGTTCTGATGATTATCCACACGTCCAGAGACAACGACCAATTTCTTAAATAATCGAGGTCGTAATCGATGCGTGCGCGCATCTTGTCCATGGTTTCTGTTTCGCCGCGCAAACCGTGCACCTGCGCCCAACCGGTGATGCCGGGCTTGACCTTGTGGCGCAGCATGTACCCTCGGATGTATTTTCTGTACAGCTCGTTGTGCGCCACCGCGTGCGGGCGCGGGCCGACGATGCTCATTTCGCCGCGCAGCACGTTGATGAACTGCGGCAGTTCGTCGAGCGACGTTTTGCGCAGGAAGGCGCCGAAGCGGGTCACGCGCTGGTCGTTCTTGGTTGCCTGCGCGACGCAGTCACCGTCTTCGCACACCGTCATGGTACGGAACTTATATACCTTGATCTCTTCACCGTTCAGTCCGTAACGGCGCTGCTTGAACAGCACCGGCCCGGGCGAACTTAGCTTCACTCCCAACGCGATTAACAGCATCAATGGTGAAATCAGCAGTAAAATAACGGCTGCGATGAGTATGTCGCTGGCGTTCTTTATAACGCCGTTCACGCCGCAAAACGGGCTCTCGCAAATGGCCACCACCGGTATGCCTTTAATGGTGTCGATGCGCGGCTGAATGAGGTCAAAGACGAAAATATCGAGCACGAAGTAGATGGACGCCGTGCTGTCATACAAATCCTGTAACAGCTTCATGATCTGCGGGCGTGACGACATGGGCAGCGTAATGTAGATGATGTTGATTTTCTTTTTGGCGACGAATTCCGGCAAATCCTTGATGCGCCCGCACAGCGCAATCTCGCCGTTGCAGCCGTTCAGGCGCTCGCGGCTGCGGTCATCGAACAGCCCCTTTATCTCCATGCCCAGATAAGGCTCGTTTTTGATGGTCTTTACCAGTTGTCTGGCCAGTTCGTTGGCGCCGGCGATGACCACGCTACGCTTTTTATCGGTCAGCCGCGTAAGTCTGGCGAGGCAAGCGCGGGTAATGACGTGCGCCGCGAGCAACGCTATGGGAGAGGCGATCAGCCACAGCAAAATAACGTCTTGTGAGTATTGGGTATTGAGCTTGGTTGCGTAGCCCAGGATGAAAATGATGACGACGACGGTCGACCATGCAAAGAGGATATCCTGCGCATGGGTCAAAAGATGCACCTTGCGCAGTGAGCGTAACAGCGTGACTTTTTCGAAGAGCTGTGATGAAATGAAAAAGACGATGATGGCCAGCACCAAATAGTAACCGTCGAACGTCTTTCCGTAGAACAACGTTGCCGCCGGCAAAGTGCTTACCACCACCACGGGATTTATCAAGCGCTCCCAGAGAGAGATATGCGGTAGTTCATCACTAATCATTTTTATCGCCGATCCTTAGCGACGGCTATAAGGCATGAGCTTCCTGCTCACGCGTTTTGTACGTCTGTGACCTTAGATAAAACCCTCCTCGCATAATTTATCCAGAATACGCTGCACCGTTTGTTCCGGCGACTGATTCGAGGTGTCGACCGTCAAATCGGGAGACTCGGGCGTCTCATACGGGTCGCTGATACCGGTAAATTCCTTGATGATTCCGGCGCGCGCCTTGGCGTACAGCCCTTTGCCGTCGCGCCGCTCGCACACCGTGAGCGGGGTGGCGACGTAGATTTCGAAAAATCCGCCGTACGGCTCGATCATGGCGCGCACCGCGCGCCGTGTGGCCCGGTAGGGAGCGATCGGCGCGCAAATGGCTATGCCGCGATGCTTGGTGATTTCGCTGCTGACGTAACCGATGCGCAGCACGTTGATGTCTCGATGCTCTTTGGAGAAACCCAGCTCGTTAGAGAGGTGTTTGCGTACAATGTCGCCGTCCAGCAACGACACTTGGCGTTCGCTCGATTCCATGAGGTGCGCCGCGAGCGCCTTGGCCAATGTGGATTTTCCCGCGCCGGACAGCCCCGTGAAAAACACCGTGAAGCCGCGCGTGGCGCGCGGGACATAAAGTTTGTGCGGCTGCCAATCGCCGAGCGATGGGCTGGTGTACACGTTGATCGCCGCATTAGTTGCGTCACGCCCCATGGCTTCGAGGGGAAGCAACTCGACGCCGGTAAGCTCCCGGCAACGCGCCGCCGGCGTTTGCGCCGCTTCGGCATCCGCGCGCACGCCGTCCATGCGCGGTGCAAGCGTGCCGGTGTCGGCGATAAAATGCGAGCATCCGTGGTTGCGGTGAATAATGGCGTGCCACAGTGTGGTACGCGCGTCGGCGCCATGGTGAGACGCCAGCGGCAACAGCGCCAGCGCGGCCTCTGATTTGGGAAGTTGCGCCACCATGTTCTGATAGCAGCGCACGCGATGAAAGTGATGGATGTCCTCGCTGGTTGGGGTTCCGGTGAGCGGATGGATCAGTAATTTCGCCTCACACTGGTGCGCCGCGCGCAGCGCTTCCCTGAGGGCCGCATCGTGAAGCGGATCGTCCGCCTGGAAAGCGGCGATGCGCGTCCAGCCGCGCGCCGTGAACGCTTTGCGTAATTGCGCGGGCGTCCGGCGCAGCGCGCGGTAATCATAGCGCACCGGTAACGCAAGACCCTGCACCGCGCCGCCCACGTAATAGTCGCGCCTAGGCCGCACCGCGCCGGGACGAGCGGCAGCGGATGCGCCGTGGAATAAGCGCGCCTCGCGCTCTTTATCCGCTTGCCACACGTCGCTGACATTGAGTATCGCCAGCAACACGCCCTCCGCGTCGCGTAACGCGGCTCGGCTTTCCGGCGCGAGTTGCCGAGCCGCTTCCGCGGTGACGTCCAGCACCAGCGGCACGGGCCAAAACAAGCCGTCGCCGGTGCGCATACGACTTAGCACGCTCTCGTAGTCGGCTTGATTCATGAAACCGCGCAGCGGCGAAAATCCGCCGTTGAGCAGCAATTCCAGATCGGCGAGCTGCCAGGGATTGAGTTCGAGGGAGGGGAGAGCGATGGCCTCCCGTTTTAAGCGCTGGACCTGTGATTCATCGGCCAGCAAATTAACCAGTTCGCCGCCGTAAGGGGCGATGAGCGCCGGCGCGTCAGCTTGTAAGGGGAGAGGAAAAACATCGGTGTGCAACGTTCCATGTTGTGTGAGCATTTTCATTATCCATATGAAAATTCGTTCATCGGTAAGCGGACCGGCTATACGCGCTGAGCCCGCCGAGTGTTGCGGCGAAGTGTTAAGCTAACGATACATATTTTTCATAATGTAATTTATCAGTTCGTGCTTGCTAACTTAGCTCCCCCATCAAGGTAAGTCAAGAGTAGTGATTTAAAAATCCACTCTCACCGATGCGTTTACGTTGTCGTAGGTGTAGTCGGCGAGATTACGCGTCGATTCGCGCTTTTGCCTCTCATAGCCCAAAATAAATTGCGTGTTATCAAACGGCGCGTAGTTGAGCGACAAGGTGGCGGTGCGCACCGTGTCTTCGCGGAGCGTGGACACGCCCGCCGCCACGCCGGGATCGCCGCGGAAATCCACTTCTTCGCGCGCCAGCCGCAGCCGCAAACTGATTTTGGACGTGGCATCCCAAGTCGGCGTGAAACTAAAACCCTTGCTCACGACATAACTGGAAAGCAGGTCTTCGGTGGAGCGCACTTCGCGCCATGCGGCGAAATTCAGCAGCGTTTTGCCCGTTATGTTCCAGTCGTAGGTCAGGCGCGCCACGCCGCCGCTGAAATCGCGGGCCGGGAATTGTTCGTGATCGCGCTTCAAGTAGCCCAGGCGCGCGTTGACGTGCGACTTGCTGTAACGCCAATCGACTTCGCCGCGCAGTTCGGTCTGGTCAAAAGCGTTGTCGATCGGTGTGACTGTCAGTAAAAATTCCTCGCCGGGGCCCACCGTTCCGGATAAGGACCCGGACGTGGTGCGGTTGGGGAAATCGGCGTCGGTGTAGCGCGCTTCCAGGTCGATATAGTTGTCGGCGCGGCTGATGTAGCGCAGGCCCAGTTTGCTGAGCGTTTCCTCGCGATTACGGTCGGGCAGGCGCGAGCGGTCCAGGTCGTAGGTTTCCACGCCGCCGTGCAGTTGCCAACTGGGATGGAACAGATAGGCGGCGTTGACGAAATTTCTCTTGCGCGTAATCTCATCGCGCACCCGGGTTTGCAAATCGCCGAAGCTGGCGATGGTTTCTTCGTAGGTAGTGCCGAGATCGCCGCTCCACTGGTTACCGATTTCCCACAGCAGCGTGCCGTTCGCCCTCTTGTCGGTGTTATTCAGGAAACTAAAGCGGTCGTACCAATTACGGCCTATGCTGGCGCCCAGCAGCAATCGTTGCCGGCTGATCGGCAGGTTGACGTCGAGGCCCGCCTCCAAACGATTGACGGTGTCGGATTTTTCGCTGGTGCCGAGCGTGGTCTGCGGATTACTGCTCTTGGAAAGGCGGAATATATTGCTATCGTGCAGGGTGCTGGCGGAGATGTGGGGCTGTATGACGTCAGCCTGCGCGGCGCTTTCCGGCGCAGCCTGGCTCGACCAGGACGCCACGCACAGCGCACCGAACAGACATGCTTTTATTATTTGCCCAGCCGGACGGATTTCACCCATTTAAAATCCTCATAATTATCGTTATTAACGGCAAGCCTGTATTGTTTAGCGGCAGTCGGCGCCATGCCGGATTCAGCCATTGAACGGCAAGTTCAAGCCAAACTGTTCCGATCCTATAATATTCTTTTAATGAACGCAATAACGGGCGGCAACGCGCCAGCCCGCCTGCGCGCCCGTCACAGCCGTGTTCATGGTGTGAACACTGTGCCGGGCGGCGCCCGGCGTGGACGCCGATGCGCCCTCTCGGTAAACTTACCACCCCGGATTGTATCCGCCGGGGCGGCGTAGTAGCCTGAAAATAGTATTCGACACGCAGAGGCGCTCATCCATGAAATCCCCCACCCCGCGTCCCGCGCTGGCCGCTCCGCACGGCGCGTCGCGCGTACTGCTGCACTCCTGCTGCGCGCCGTGCGCGGCGGACATCATGAGCGAGATGCACCGCTCCGGCATCGACTACACCATTTTGTTCTACAACCCGAACATCCATCCGCGGCAGGAGTATTTGCTGCGCAAGTCGGAAAATATGCGCTACGCGGACAAGCTCGGCGTGCCGTTCGTCGATCTCGACTATGACACGGACAACTGGTTTGCGCGCGTCAAGGGATTGGAATACGAGCCGGAGCGCGGCGCGCGCTGCACGGCCTGCTTCGATATGCGCTTCGAGCGCGCCGCGCTGTACGCCGTGGAACACGGCTTCCCGGTGTTCACCAGTTCCCTGGGCATTTCGCGCTGGAAGGATATGGAGCAAATCAACCGCTGCGGCGAGCGCGCCGCGGCGCGTCATGCGGGCCTGACGTATTGGACCTTCAACTGGCGCAAGGGCGGCGGCAGCCAGCGCACCGTGGAAATCTCCAAGCAGGAAAATTTTTATCAGCAGGAATACTGCGGCTGCGTCTACTCGCTGCGCGACACCAACCGCCACCGCCGCGCCACCGGCAGGGGAAAAATTAAACTCGGCGTCAAATTTTACGGAAAGACCTAAGCCGAGGACTAGCTAACGTTCCTGCATAGCGGTGTGATGAAACAATACACCCATAATGCCGTCCATCATGGTGGTCTGCGTCATCAAATAGGCGCCGAGCATCAGCAACAGGGTAACGATCAATGAGACGGTAAGGACAATCCACAAGGTGTTCTGCGTTTTGGCGGGCATAGGCTTACGAATTCACGCTACTCATTCACTGCCCATTAGCATAGTCGGTTTTGGTCCGCGAAACCACCCCTCCGCCGGAAAAACGGAACCTGTACACGTAATCCATCCATGGCGACAAAATAAGGTACTCATCGGTCGTCATTCCCGCCCCATATCGGAGTACGGGGTAAACTCCGCGGGAATCCGGAATCTCTTTCCGGGCTCCCGCTTGCGCGGGAGCGACGGATTTGGCCTCCATTCTGTAATGCGGCAGTAACTTCAGATGTTTAGATTAACGTCCCGCCGTTGCGGTCATTCCTCTTCTACGCTTTCTATACCCAGCTTGCGGTCGATCTCGGCCTCCGCTTCCAGCCAGTCCAGATCGGGGTCGCCGCCCTGGAAGGCGCGGCGCTCCGCGCGGTAATAGGCGGCCTCGGCGATCATGCGCTCGCGCTCTTCGGGCGTGACCGTTTTATGGATTTCCGCCTCCGCGGCAGCGGAATTCTCGACTATGCTTAGGGCCTTTTTGGGTCTGGCCATCAATCACCTCCTGTGCCGATCTTGATAAGTATCGCTAGCCTTACTCCACTTTGATGCTGTGCCGCTTGGACTTCTCCAGCTTGGGCAGGTTCATTTCCAACACCCCTTCGTGATACGTTGCCTTGGCCTTGGAAGCATCCACCGCGCCGGGCAGCGGGATGGTGCGCGCAAACGCGCCGTGCGTGAGTTCGCAGCGGTAATAGTCGCCCTTTTCCTCCTCTTCCTCGTACTTGGTTTCACCTTTGATGGTGATGGTGTTGTCGGTCATTGAAACATCCAGGTCTTTTTTATCCACGCCGGGCACCTCGGCGCGCACCACAATTTCGTTATCGCGATCGATCACGTCCACGTGCGGTATATTGCCGTTGAGGGGCATTGCCAATTCGCCCCACCTGGGCCGCCACTGGAATGGCTGTAGCCAGCCGCGCGAGAAAAAATTCTCAAAAATACGGTCCATTTCCTCAAACGGACTCAACAAACGGGCGGGCGTGATCCTTTGCGCCTCTTGCCCCCTGTGAGAAATGGATATCTCCTGCTTGTTCGCCTTTTCCGTCGCCATAGCTGTTCCTCCTTAAGTCACATGGAAAATATCTGGTTTGAGCTTTGAATATAAATACATATATTTCATGGCGCCTTGATTTAAATCAAAGCTCGCGCGAGATTGTTAACCCCCCTAATTTCTTCCCATCCGTGCTTTTTCGCGATGTTATACTGATAATGGGCGCGGCAATGAAGCCGCGGGGGAGAGGTCAACGGAATCCCCACACCATACCGCCCCCATCCCAAACCAAGGAGGAACACATCATGTCCGTTTTCATCATGCTTACCCGCGTGTCGCCCGATGCGCTACGCTCGCCCCGCTCGCTGGAAGACTTGGAGCGCCAAGCGATGAGTAATATCCGCAGCCAGTGCCCGCAAGTGAAATGGCTGCATGATTACGCCGTGCTTGGGCCTTATGATTATGTGGACGTGTTCGATGCGCCGGACAACGAGACTGCGGCCAAGGTGTGCACGCTGATTCGTGCGTACGGCCATTCTCATGCGGAAGCTTGGCCGGCCACCGAATGGAAGCGCTATAAGCAAATGATCGGCGCCATGTCCGACGCGAAGCAATCGTCCGGTATCATAGTTTAAGCAGCGCACATGACCACTGCGGAAAGTATCGTAAAGCAAATTCAATCGGCGCTGGAGCATGAGCCGCGCATCAACCTGCACAGCCATCCGATCCGCGTGAACGTGTTTGGCGGCACGGCATTTTTAGACGGCGAAGTGGAAAATATCGCCGTAAAAAGATTGGCCGCGCAGTTGGCCGCCGCAACCGACGGTGTGAGGCGCGTGACGGATAGGCTGCGCGTGGCGCCGGCGCAGCGCAAAGGCGACGGCGCCACGCGCGACGCGGTATGCAATTTTCTGCTGCAAGAACCGGCTTTGCGGAATTGCAGCGTAAAGGTGCACGACAAAGGGCGGCTGGAAACGTTGCGTGATATCAGCGTCGATCCCGGCGGCTCCATCGAGATTTCCTTACAAGACGGCGTCGCCACCTTGGACGGCTGGGTCATCAGTCTTTCGCACCGACGTCTGGCCGGCGTACTGGCGTGGTGGGCGCCCGGCTGCCGCGACGTGGTCAACAATCTGCGCGTGGAGCCACCCGAGCGCGACAGCGACGACGAGATCACCGACGCGCTGCTACTGGTGTTGGAAAAAGACCCGCTGCTGGACGCCGATCAGATTCGCGTCAGCACGCGCGACCGCGTGGTGACGCTGGAAGGTTTTGTGAACACGGAAGAGGATAGGAAAATGGCGGAATGGGATGCTTGGTACGTGGCGGGCGTAAATCAAGTCATCAACAACATCCTGGTGCGGAAGTAATCAAAAATAATTTAGTGGTGGGCCGTGTGCGGATCGAACGCACGACCAACAGATTAAAAGTCTGCTGCTCTACCGGCTGAGCTAACGGCCCCAAGTAAACATAGATGCGCGCAAGCGCCTCGGCTCGTCCCATCTCCCCATGGGAGAAGAGATGCGGGTGAGGGTAACGCTGCGTGACCATTCCTGTTGGAAAGCCTATTATTTTAATATTTATACACTTCGAACGCCATGGAAAATTTACTGTGCAGCCGTTTTGTACCGCGTGGGGTCGGCGATACCCGCTGCCTGAAAACCCGCGGCGCGCAGGCGGCAGGCGTCGCAGCGGCCGCAGGCGCGGCCTTGCGTGTCGGCGCTGTAACAAGACACGGTTTGCGCGAAGTCCACGCCGAGGCGCGCGCCCTCCTTGATGATCTCGGCCTTGCTCAAACGGATCAGCGGCGTATGGCAGGTGAAGCGCCGCCCCTCGACACCTGCCTTGGTGGCGAGCCGCGCCAGGTTTTCGAAGGCGGCGATGAATTCCGGGCGGCAATCCGGATAGCCGGAATAGTCCACGGCGTTGACGCCGATGAACAAATCGGCGGCGTCCAGCACCTCAGCCCAGCCGAGCGCCAGCGCCAAAAACACTGCATTGCGCGCCGGCACGTAGGTGACGGGAATACCGCTTTGCGGCGTATGCGGCACGGCGATGGCGGGATCGGTGAGCGCCGAACCGCCGATGGCGCCGAGGTCGAGCGTGATGACTTTATGCTCGATCGCGTCCAGACTCGCGGCAACGCGCACGGCGGCGGCCAGCTCGGCGCGGTGGCGCTGGCCGTAATCGAAACTTAAGGCGTGACAGACAAAGCCTTGTTCTCCCGCAATAGCCAGCGTGACGGCGGAATCGAGTCCGCCGGAGACCAGCACGACGGCTTTTGGTTTGGTGTGGGCCATTTTCATAAAAGGTTAGGTAACGGTAAGACGGCACGTGGGTACAAAAACCGTGCCCACCCTACCCTGCTCGCCACTATCTCCCCGGCACATCGCCCCATAAATATTTGTGCAACTGTATTTGTAAACGCACCGGCAAACGGTCTTCGAGTATCCAGTTCGCTAGATCGGCGGCTTTGAGTTGCTGATAGCTCGGTGAGAACAATATCTCGCAGCGCGCGGCCAGATTGTGGCGCGCGAGCATGTCTTTTGCCCATTCATAATCGCGGCGATCGCACAATACGAATTTGACTTGATCGTGCGGCAGGAGATGCGCGACGTTGGCGTAAAGATTTTTTTCCTGTTCGCCGGAGCCGGGCGTTTTGAAATCGACGATTTTGACGACGCGCGCGTCGACCGTCGACACGTCCAACGCGCCGCTGGTCTCCAGCGATACCTCATAGCCGGCGTTGCACAAGCGGCTGAGCAGCGTTAAGCACGTTTTCTGCGCGAGCGGCTCGCCGCCGGTGACGGTGACATAGCGTGGTTGGTGAGCGGCGACTTGATCGAGCACTTCATCGAGCGTCATTTTCCGCCCGCCGTAAAAAGCATAGGCGGTGTCGCAATAGCCACAGCGCAGCGGGCAACCGGTGAGGCGCACGAACACGGTGGGCAGGCCTACGGTGCGGGTTTCGCCTTGCAGGGAATAGAAGATTTCGGTGATGCGCAGCGTCTGATCCGCCGCGGCTAGTTGGGAGGTTGCCGAGGACATGAAAGTATTTTACTACGACTTGGACTACCGACGTCGGCTCCGTCTTCGGCTTGAGCCGACCTACTCTTACCGGAATCACCGCACCGCATTTTGCCATCCTTGGCGCGACTTAATAGTTCCTTTAAACCCCGGCCGGCACTTCCTGCACCGGCGCTCGGCGGCTTAGCCGCCTCGCCCTTCCTTCTTCATCTTCTCCAAACGATTCGCGGCGAGCTTGGCGGCGGGCGTGCCGGGATAGGCGTTCTGCACTTCGCTCAGCACTTTGCGCGCGTCGTTCCATTGGCCCAGCTCATAGTGGACGAAACCGATCTTGAGCGTGGCGTCGGGACGTTTGGCGGTGGTGGGGTAGCGTTCGAGCAGGGCTTGGAACGCCTGTTGCGCGTTCTTGAAATCGCGCTTGACGTAATAGGCTTCGCCCATCCAGTACTGCGCGTTGGGGGCGTTGGCCGCGTTGGGGTAACGCGTGAGGAAATCCTGAAAACCGGCGATGGCCTTGTCGTAACGGCCGTCCTTGAGGAGATTGAACGCCTGTTGGTACGCGGTCTGTTCGCCGCCGTCCGGGGAGACCGCCGTGGCGTCGGAGGGGTGAGCCGTTGAAGACGGCGAACGACTCGCCATGGATGGCGAGGCTGGGGCGGCAGGCTCGACGGGATTGCCGAGCGAGGACGCGCCAGGGGCTGTTTCCGGGATCGGTTGCTGTGGGGCAACCGATTCGGCGGAGTCGGGCGTCGGCGCGGACGGCGGCGTTACACCGGCTGATGCGGGAGGCGTGGGCGCGGCGTTAGCCGCAAGCGGCGCGTCCGACACCGCGGGGGCCATGGCCGCCGTTGTGTCCAGCGTCGGCGCGACCACGCTACCTTGTGACGTCAGCCGCTCCTGCCGCTCCTCGATCAGGCGCAGCCGCCGATCGAAATCCTGCGCGGCCTCGCGCTGGCTGCGTTGCAGTTGTTCGAGGTTGTGCGCCTGCACCTCGAGTTCGCCGTGCATGCGCTGCATTTCCTGCTGCAAGGCTTGAAGGCGCGCCACGATCTCAGCGAGACCCTGGCTCTCCCAGAGCTGCTCGAGCCGCGCGATGCGTTCCTTATCGGAAAGTTTTTCGTCCGCGGCCCACGCCAGCGGCGCGCAGGCAAGCAGCAGTCCTGCCGCGATAACGCGGAGCGGCCGCCGCTTGCCCGTGCGCAACGTCACTACTGACCGCGGTTGCTGTAGACCAGCTCGACGCGGCGGTTCTGGCCCCAGGACTCTTCATCGTGCCCGGTCGCCACCGGCTTTTCCTCGCCGTAGCTGACGGTTTGAATCTGGTTGGCGGCAACGCCTTCGGCCATCAACAACTGCCGAACGGCGTTGGCGCGGCGCTCGCCCAGCGCCAGGTTATACTCGCGCGAGCCGCGCTCGTCGGCGTGGCCTTCCAGCGTGACCAGCTCGTCGGGGTTGGCCGCGAGGTGCTTGGCGTGCGCGGAAAGCGTGGGGCGGTCTTCCGCCTTGACTTCGCTGCTGTCGAAGTCGAAATAGACGACGCGCTTGTACAGCGGGCTGGCCGGGTTGTCCATGTCGCCCGCCACGCCGCCTTGTCCGGCGCCGCTCGTCTCCGCGCCCGGGGCGCTCTTATCTTCCACCGCCGCGCCGTCCTTGGTAGTAGTGCTCGCGCAACCGTACAGCACGAGCACGGACAGGGTAACCAGCAGTAAATGGGAAAACACTTTCATGACGCACTCCTATCTTTCTATTAAATTAAAGTTGCTATGGATTTAACGTAACGTATCCTGACTGAACGGCGACCAAGCCGGTTCACGCACGTCGCCTTCCTGCACGGCCAGGCGCTGATGCACGCGGCCGTCGATGGACACCGCCGCCAGTTCGCCCTGGGCGTTGTTGGTGGCGTAAATTATCATACTGCCGTTGGGAGCGAAACTGGGCGATTCGTCCAGGGCCCGTCCGGTCAACGTGCGCGACTCACCGGTCTTGAGGTCCAGCACCGCGATACGGTAGGCGCCGCCCTGGCCTTGCACCATGGCGAGCAGCTCTCCGTTGGGTGAAAATCTCCCCCTGGCGTTGTAGTCCCCCTGAAAGGTGACGCGCTGCGCGTTGCCCCCTTCGGCTGACATCTTATATAACTGCGGGCGCCCGCCGCGATCGGACGTGAATACGATGGTGGTCCCGTCCGGCGACCACGCCGGTTCGGTATCGATGGCCGGATTGGTCGTCAGGCGGGTGAGCGCCTTGGACGCTAAGTTTAACACATAGATTTCCGGATTACCGTCTTTGGATAAAGTGAGCGCCAGGCGCCGCCCATCCGGCGACCAGGCCGGCGCGCCGTTCAGGCCCGGATACGAGGCGAGCAATTCGCGCCGCCCGCTGGCGATGTCCTGAATGAAAATTTGCGGACGGCGATTCTCGAACGACAAATACGCGAGCCGCGTGCCGTCCGGTGACCAGGCCGGCGACAGCACCGGCTGCTTGGAAGTCATGATGGTCTGCGCGTTGAAACCGTCGGAGTCGGCGACTTGCAGCATGTAAGTGCGCGATTTCTTGACGATGGGCGAGGCGGTGATATAAGCGATGCGCGTGTTGAACGCGCCGCGCTCGCCGGTCAGCGTTTCATAAATAATGTCGCTGATTTGATGCGCCACGGTGCGCAGTTCCTGCGCGCCGGCGGTGAAGTTGTAGCCGGTCAATTCCGCGCCGCGAAACACGTCGAACAATTTGAATTGGACCGCATATTGGCCGGGGCCGACGGCGCGCACTTTGCCGATCACCAGATTATCGGTGCCCAGCACGCGCCAATCGGCGAAGTTGACCTGCCCGGATTCGTGCGGGCGCGCCAGCAAATCCCGCTCCGGCAGCGGCGCGAAGCGTCCGCTGCGCTTGAGGTCGGCGGCCACGATGGCGGAAATATCTTCCGGCGGCGCGCCGCCTTCCAAACCGAACGGCACGATGGCGATAGGCAGCGCGCCCTCCACGCCCTCGGTGATCTCGATGGTAAGAGCGGCGTGGGCGGCGGGCGCCAGCAACGCTATCATGCAAGCTAAGAAAAATTGTTTTAACACGCTAACCTCCTGAAAGGAGTTACAAGTAGCAAGTTACAAGTTGCAAGAAAAGGTTTCTCTTGTTACTTGAAACTTGTCACTTGTTACTAGTTTTTAGGGTCTAAATACAAATTCGATTTCCCGGTTGATCGATTCCAGCACGGCCGGGTCGGGCGGCAAGGGCAGCGGCGAAGACCTGAGCACCGCGCTTTCCACGGAGCGGTCGAATACCGCGTCGCCGCTGCTCACGGTGACTTGCGCGCCGGTGACTTCGCCGCCGGGGATCAGGCGTACCCGCACCGTGCACGACATGCCGGGCCGCGCGCTCGGCGGCTTGATCCAGTTGCGCGTGACCTTTTGCTTTATCAAAGCGGTGTACTGGGCGAGCAGGCTGCGCACCTCCTGCTCGCGCGCCGCCGCGGCGGCGGCTTGCTCTTCGGCGGCGATTTGTTCCTCCAGCAGCTTCTTGGCCTCGCGGCGCTTCCTTTCCTCTTCCTCGGCCTTTTGCTTTTTCTCCGCTTCGATTTTACGTTTAGTTTCTTCTTCCGCCAAACGCTTTTCTTCGGCGATGCGTTTTTGCTCCAGCTCCTGGTGACGCTTCTCTTCCGCGGCCTGCTTTTCTTTTATTTCGGCGAGGCGCTTTTCTTCCTGCTGGCGCTTTTGCTCGATGGCCACTTGCTCCTGCTTCAGTTTCTCCAGGCGCTCGGCCTCCTCGCGTTGCTGCCGGGCGGCCTCCTCGACGGCCTTTTTGCGCTGCGCCTCCGCCTCCGCCAAGCGTTTCTCCTCGTCGACGCGCGCCTTCTCGGCCTGCTTGGCCTGCTCTTCCAATTTCTTCTGGCGTTCTTGCTCCTGCTGTTTCTTGCGCAAGTCTTCCTCTTTTTTACGACGCATTTCGGCCTGCACCTTGGCCTCGTCGACCACGCTGGCCTGCACCGCCGGCGTCTGGCCCGCGCTCTGCGGCTGCACCTTGGGCGTCCAATCCAGCCCCACCACCAGCAGGGCGATGAGCGCCGCATGCACCAGCACGGCGAAGGTGATGGGGCGGATGTTGTCGCGCAGTTTTTCTAGCATGAGCGGTGCGTCACGGTGCGACGGCGGACGGCGTCTCGGTGACCAGGCCCACGCTCGGCGCGCCCGCGCCTTGCAGCAGCGACATCACCGCGACCACTTGGCCGTAATTGGCGTTTTTGTCGCCGCGCACCAGGATCGGCGTGGCGGGTTGATTGCGCAGCACCGCGCCGACGCGCGCCTGCAGAGTCTCCGCGTCGATCGGTTGATCGCGGTTGTCGCCGACACTCAGGTAATACGCACCTTGCGCGTCGACGGTGACGAGCAGCGGCTCCTTCTGCTCCGGCGGAATCGGTTCGGAGGCGGCCTGCGGCAGATCGACCTTCACGCCCTGCGCGAGCAGCGGCGCGGTAATCATGAAAATGACCAGCAGCACCAACATCACGTCGATATACGGCACGACGTTCATCTCGGCCATGGGCAGCTTGCGCGCGCGTTGACGAGTGATGGCCATTAGCTGTGCGCCTGACGTTGCAGAATGGTGGAGAATTCTTCGAGGAACGCGTCGTAGCGATTGATGAGACGCTCGACATCGTTGGCGAAGGCGTTATAGGCGATCACCGCGGGGATGGCGGCGAACAGGCCCATGGCGGTGGCGATCAGCGCCTCGGCGATGCCCGGCGCCACCATGGCGAGCGTGGCTTGGTGCACGTTGCCCAGTCCGCGAAACGAATTCATGATGCCCCACACGGTGCCGAACAATCCGATATACGGGCTGGTGGAACCAACCGTGGCGAGGAACGGCAGATTGACTTCCAGCGTGTCGATCTCGCGCGACAGCGCCACGCGCATACTGCGCTGCGCGCCTTCCAACACCGCCATAGGCTCGATCTCCGGCTGCTTGCGCAGGCGCGCGAACTCCTGAAAGCCGGCCTCGAAAATGGCCTCCATGCCTTGCGCGCGCTCACGGCGCGAGATTTGCCCGTACAGCGCGTTCAAATCCTTGCCCGACCAGAAACGCGATTCAAATTCATCCGCCGCGGCGCGCGCCTGTTGCAGCGCGGCGCGCTTACGAAAGATCATAGTCCATGACACCATCGATACGGCGAGCAACAACAGCATGACGAGCTGCACCAGCACGCTCGCGTTGATGATCAAATGCACAATGGACAAATCAGTGGTCACGAGAAATCTCCGTGAGGATGGGGGCGGGCACGGGCCGCGGGTTCCAGGTGGCGGCGTCGACGCAGGCCAGCTTGACGCGCCCGCTGCACAACACGGCGTTATCCATACTATTCATTACGTTCTGCTCGAAACTCAATGTGGCCTTGCCGCGCTCCGCGACTTTGACGCTGACGTTCAGTAATTCATTAAAGCGCCCCGGCTTGCAAAAATTCATCGTTACCGCGCGCACCACGAACAGCACGCCGAGGCTGCGCGCCAGTTCATCCTGCTCGAAGCCGAGGCTGCGCAGCCATTCGCTGCGCGCGCGCTCCATGAATTTGAGATAGTTGGCGTAATACACGACGCCGCCGCTGTCGGTGTCTTCGTAATAGACGCGCACCGGCCAGATGAATTCTTTCATGGAAGTTTTTCAGGCAGCGGGGATTCTTTCATTTTAATAACACCGGATCAAGTCCGCCCGTGCGTATTCCCCGTAGACTGCGAGTATTGCAAAAAATTCCTTGCCACGCGAAATTCAATTTATTCTTTTTCGCCGAACAACGTCTGCTGCAGAGCGGTTTCCGACAGGGCGGCATCGAGTTTCGGACAAGGCAGGCCGAAGTGCGCGTAGGCGGCGCGCGTAGCCTGCCGTCCGCGCGGGGTGCGCATGAGAAAACCCTGCTGAATCAGAAACGGTTCCAGCACGTCCTCGATGGTGCCGCGCTCTTCGCCGATGGCCGCCGCCAGATTGTCGATGCCCACCGGCCCGCCGTCGAATTTTTGGATGACCGCGAGCAGCAGTTTGCGGTCCATCATGTCGAAGCCGTTGCTGTCCACGTCCAGAATGTCCAACGCGCGCTCCGCGATGTCGCGCGTGACGCGCCCATCGGCGCGCACCTGCGCGTAATCGCGCACGCGGCGCAATAGGCGATTGGCGATGCGCGGCGTGCCGCGCGAGCGGCCGGCGATGCGCTCGGCGCCTTCCGCGTCGATGCTCACGTCCAGGATATGCGCCGAGCGACTCACGATGCGACACAATTCCTCGGTCGAATAAAACTCCAAACGCTGCACGATGCCGAAACGGTCGCGCAGCGGCGAAGTAAGCAGGCCCGCGCGCGTGGTGGCGCCGACCAGCGTGAACGGTGGCAGGTCGAGCTTGATGGAGCGCGCCGCCGGACCTTCGCCGATCATGATGTCGAGTTGGTAATCTTCCAGAGCCGGGTACAGCACCTCCTCCACCACCGGACTCAAGCGGTGAATCTCGTCGACGAACAGTACGTCGTGCGGCTCCAGATTGGTGAGCAGCGCCGCGAGATCGCCGGCACGCTCCAGCACCGGGCCGGAAGTGGATTTGATGTTCACGCCCAGTTCGTGCGCGATGATGTGCGCGAGCGTGGTCTTGCCGAGTCCCGGCGGGCCGAAGATGAGCACGTGGTCGAGCGCCTCGCGGCGGCTCTTGGCGGCGGCGATGAAAATTTCCATCTGCTCGCGCACCGCGGCCTGGCCCACGTAATCGGCGAGCCGCGCCGGACGCACGTTGTGCTCGATCACCTCGTCCTCGCACGATTGGCTTTGTGGGGCAATTAAGCGGTCACTCTGTATCATGGGCACCTCACAAACTACCACACGGCGGCGCGATAGTGAGCGTGGATCGCTTTATCTTTTGTTAACAAGGTGTTTTCTTCCAGGCTCGCGTGCGCCACGATCAGGCGGTCGAAGGGGTCGCGCGTCCACGCGCAATAGTGCGCCGCGGCGACAATGTCCGCAAACGGTTTATCGCAAATCGACAAGGCCAGCTGTCTTTGCAAATGGCGCAGGACCCGCGCGGCGGGTTCGCGCACACGCTTCGTCTCATATAAATAGTCCAACTCCAACACCACCATGGGCGATATGCTCAGCGCGTTATCGGCGATGAGCGCCTGCGCGCGCTTGCTGAACTGCGCCCGCGCGCCCTGATAGAGCCACGCGACCACATGCGTGTCGAGATAAATCATGCGCTCGGCGGCTTACACATACGGACGCCACTTCGCCGACCAATCTAGATGCACCAACTCTTCCGGATCACCGACGATATAGTCCGGGTGCGGCGCCAGCCGGTCGAGCTTGTCCGGCGCTTCGACGGCGCTGATCCTCAGTGCCCGCCCGCGCCTCTCCACCTCCACCGGCACGCCGGTTTCCAGTACGGTGTCGAGCACTTTATAAATCTCCTGGCGCAGTTGCGTGGCGGTGTACTTTTTCGCCGCGCGCTTGCCCGAGGTTTTTTTTCCACTTGCGGTTTTCATAACATCATCCTCATACGTACGTACATATTTTACAAAATATGTACGTACGTATCCAGCGTTATTTCACCGGCGCTTCTTTAACCAAGGATTGTAGCGCCCGGCGGATGATTTGTTCGCTGGACAGACCCTCGGCGTCGATACCGTGCACCATGCGGCTCGCCTCTTGCGGCTTGTAGCCGAGCGCCACCAGGGCGCTGATCGCATCGCTCGATGCATCGCCGGGACCCGCGGCGAGCGCGGGCGCGCCGGGCAGCGCCGCGCCGTGGCCGGTTTGCCAATCGGCCAGGCGATCGCGCATTTCCAGTATCAACCGCTCGGCGGTTTTTTTGCCGATGCCGGGCAAGCGCGTGAGGCTGGCGCTGTCGTTGTGTTGCACGCAGCGCGCGAAGCCCGCCGCCGACATGCCGGACAAGATGGTCAGCGCCAGCTTGGCGCCGACGCCGCTCACTTTGATAAGGCTGCGGAACAGCGCGCGCTCGGATTCGGCGGCGAAACCGTATAATAAGTGCGCATCATCGCGCACCACGAGATGCGTGTACAGGGTCACTTGCGCGCCGACCGCGGGCAATTCGTAGAAGGTGGTCATGGGCGCTTCGACTTCGTAGCCCACGCCGTGTACGTCGATCAATAAATACGGCGCCTGGCGCGCCAGCAAGGTGCCGTGCAGGCGACCGATCATCGCGTGCGCCCCTTGCGCCAAGCTACGCCGCCCGTCTGACCGAGCAACTGGCGCGTGTGGCAGTGGCACAGCGCCACGGCCAGCGCGTCCGCGGCGTCGGCCTGCGGCGCGGCGGGCAGCTTGAGCAATATCTTCACCATGTGCTGAACTTGTTCCTTGCCGGCGTTACCCTTGCCGACGATGGCCTGCTTGATTTGCGCGGGTGTGTATTCGTGCAGCGGCAGGGATTGCACGGCGGCGGCGCAGATCGCGGCGCCGCGCGCCTGACCGAGTTTGAGCGCCGAGTCGGCGTTGCGGTGCAGGAACACGCGTTCAACGACTATTTCCGCGGGTTGGTAGGTCGCCAGCAATTCCTGCACGCCCTCGAAAATGACTTTTAAGCGATCGGCCAGCGCCTCCTGCGTAATGCGCACGCAGCCGCTGGCGACATACTCGGCGGCGTGGCCGTTGACGTCGATGACGCCGAAGCCGGTGATGAGCGAGCCGGGGTCGATGCCAAGTATGCGTAAGCTCTGCGCCACGTGAAGGTGCCCTATACCGCTTGGGCGACTACCTCTTCGTCGATGTCCGCGTTGGAGTAGACGTTCTGCACATCGTCCAAATCTTCCAGCATGTCCAGCAGCTTCAGCATTTTCAGCGCATCATCGCCGCTCAATTTAACATTGGTGGCGGCGCGCATGGTAAGTTCGGCTTGTTCCGGTTCCAGGTCGGCGTCGAGCATGGCCTGTTTGACGGCGGCAAAATCCTCCGGCGCGGTGAGCACGTCAATGGAGCCGTCATCGTTGCTGACGACGTCCTGCGCGCCGGCCTCCAGCGCCACCTCCATGATTTTGTCTTCGTCGCTGCCCGGCGCGTAACTCAGCACGCCGACCTTGCTGAATAGATAGGCCACCGAGCCGTCGGTGCCCATGTTGCCGCCGCACTTGGTGAAAGCGTGGCGCACCTCGGCCACGGTGCGCACGTGATTGTCGGTCATGCAGTCCACCATGACCGCCGCGCCGCCCGGCCCGTAGCCTTCGTAGCGCACTTCTTCGTAGTGGCTGCCTTCCAGCGCGCCCGCGCCGCGTTTGATGGCGCGCTCGATGGTGTCGCGCGTCATGTTATTGTCGAGGGCTTTGTCGATAGCGGCGCGCAGGCGCGGGTTGGTCTTCGGATCGGCCCCCTGCATGCGCGCGGCGACGGTGATCTCACGGATCAGCTTGGTGAAAATCTTGCCGCGCTTGGCGTCTTGCGCGCCCTTGCGATGCTGAATATTGGCCCATTTGCTATGACCTGCCATAGGAACTCCACGCTGCTCCGATAAATTATGGAAACTCTGAATAATTCCATCCAGGAATTATCAGAGCACGAAAAGCAAAAATGTGATTTTTGCTTTTCTTCATTTTTCAAATACTTACGTATTTGAAAAATGGCGCTACATCCCTGTAGCGCAGGAATCTCTGAATAAATCAGAGATTCCTTATCTAATAATATAGTGTAGCATCGTGTTGCGCACGGCCCAACCACCGCGCGTTAGCGCGATGTTTCAAAGCGTCCGGTTTTAAGAAACGCGCAGGTTTGCCGCGCCGTTTCGGCGGAAAGCAACATGCCCATGTGCGACACCGGCAACGTCAAGTGCGCGGTCATCTTCGGCACCCGCGTCTCCGCCACGGCTATGGTGCCGTCGTTGGGACGCGGCACACCTCCCAGCCACAACCCGCCGCCCAGCGGGAACGTGCCGGCGATTACGCCCAGATCGCGTTGCGCGCGCCATTCCGGTCCGCCGCCGAGCAGCCCGCCTTCCAAGCTGCACCCCATGAACCGGCGCCACAGCGCGTAGCGCGCCAAGCGCCGCGCCGCGTGACAACCGCCGTAGGGCGTGCCGAGCAGCACGACGCGACCGGGGCGTTGCGTGGGAAAATCCTGGAACAGTTGCAGAATCACCAGTCCGCCCAGGCTGTGGCCGACGAAGTGCACGGTCGGCGCCTCGAGGGTTTGCGCGAAGCGTTGCAGCGCGGCGGCGTTTTCCCGCACGTTTTTTCTTACGGACGGATACGAAAACTGCCGCGCGTCGAAGCCGCAGCGCCGCAAGCGGCAACGCAGCAGCAGCATGTCCCAGCCGGTCATCCATAAGCCGTGCACGAGCACCACGATTTCTTTCACCACGCCGCGCCTCGCCGCCATACAAAACGGCAGTTTAACATCGCCGCGCTACGCGCTACTATGCGCATTTTATGTATTAGGCCAAACGATAATGAACGCGGTATTAATCGGAGTTTTCGTTTACATCCTGGCGCAGCTTTTGATCGGCGTGCTGGTGTCGCGGCGCATCAAGACCGAAGCCGATTATCTGCTGGCCGGGCGCAGCCTCGGCTACGGGCTGGCGACGTTTTCGATTTTCGCCACTTGGTTCGGCGCGGAAACCTGCATGGGCGCGGCGGGCCGCGTGTACGACGAAGGCTTGTCCGGCGGCGCCGCGGACCCGTTCGGCTACGGGCTGTGCCTGATCCTGATGGGGCTATTCTTCGCCATTCCCCTGTGGCGGCGCGGCTTCACCACGCTGGCGGATTTATTCCGCGCACGCTATTCCCCCGGCGTGGAGCGCATTGCGGTGCTGATGATGGTGCCCACCTCGGTGATGTGGGCCGCCGCGCAAATCCGCGCGTTCGGGCAAGTGCTGTCGGCCTCGTCGGAACTCGGCGTGGCGATCGCCATCACCATCGCCGCGCTGGTGGTGATTATCTATACGGTGTACGGCGGCCTGCGCGCCGACGCCGTTACCGACCTTGTGCAGGGCATTGTCTTGATCGTGGGATTGGTAATCATATTCGTGGTGTTCACGCACAACATCGGCGGCGTGGAAGCACTCGGACAAGCCATCAAGCCGGAGCGCTTGAATCTGTTCGGCGGCCAGGATGCATCGTTGCTGGCCACGCTGGAAAAATGGGCGGTGCCCACGCTCGGTTCGGTGGTCGCGCAGGAAATGGTGGCGCGCATCCTCGCCACCCGCTCGCCGGCCATCGCGCAGCGCGCCACGCTGCTGGGCGGCGGCCTTTATCTGCTGGTCGGCCTGATCCCGGTGACCATCGGCTTGGCCGCGTTCAGCGTGATGCCGGGCGTGAGCGACGGCGAACAAATTCTGCCGCTGATCGCGCAACAACAGTTGCCCACCATTTTGTATATTCTTTTCGCCGGCGCGTTGATTTCCGCCATACTCTCCACCGTCGACAGCGCGCTGCTCGCCGCCGGTGCGCTCGCCTCGCACAACTTAATCGTGCCGCTGTGGCCGCGCGTCACCGAGCAAACCAAGGTGCGCATCGCGCGCGTGGGTGTCATCGTGTTCGGCGTAATCGCCTACGTGCTGGCCTTGTCGGCGGACGGCATTTACGAGCTGGTGGCGGACGCCTCGGCATTCGGCGGCGCGGGCATTTTCATCATTGTCGTGTTCGGCCTGTTCACGCGCTGCGGCGGCGCGCAGAGCGCTTACGCCGCATTGGCGGCGGGCGCGCTGGTGTGGTTTTACGGCGAGTACGTCGGCGAACTGCCCTACACGTATCTCGGCTCGCTGGCGGCGGCGCTGCTGGCCTATTTACTGTTCGCCTTCACGCAAAGCCCGCAGCGCGCGGCAACGCCGACATAACGCGCGCCGGAGCGGCGAATCATTCGTGCAGTTGGAGGTCATAGAAAGCATACACCCGCACAGCGGGAGGAGGCGACATGGCTATGTCATATAAAGCGCTCCCTTCTTACACCCTGCGCACCGGCACCTCGTTTTGCCGCTACGGACAAGGCCTGCCGGAGAGAGTAAAACCTAACAGCTCCGCGCTCGACGTTATGACCGACCTGAAGCGCGTCAAGGCGGTCACCATCAGACCCGACGCCGCCATGGATACGGCCTTGCAGAAAATGATCCACGCCGAGGTGCGGTTGCTGCTGGTGACCGATAACGAAGACAATGTGCTCGGCGTCATTACCGCGCGCGACATCCTCGGCGAGAAACCGGTGCACTATCTGGCGCGCACGCGCATACGCCGCGAGGATTTACTGGTCGAGCACGTCATGACGCCGAATGAAAAAATACAAGCGCTGCACATCGACGACGTCTTGCACGCCAGTGTGGGTGATATTATCCTCACCCTCAAAGAGGCGGGGCGCCAGCACGCCCTGGTGCTGGAAAATCCGCGCGGCGGCGAACACGTCATCCGCGGCATATTCTCCACCACGCAAATCGGCAAACAACTCGGCGTGGACATCCAGCCTTCCGGCAAGGTGCAAAGCTTCGCTGAGTTGGAGGCTGTATTGATGGAGGATCAAATCGAGCGCCGGCTGATTGCTTCGTAAGGAATCTCTGAGTTACTCAGAGATTCCTGCGATGCAGGGATGCATCGCCATTTTTCAATTACATAAAAAATTGAAAATTAAGAAAAAAATCATATTTTTTGTTCTTTCGTCTCTGAAAATTTCATGGGCGCGCCGCGACACGGCAAGTGGGTTTGCCATGAAGAGCAAACCCCGGTATCCAAGCGTAGCAGGATTGCGTAGCGTTAGGATGGAATTTCAGGGCTTCCATAAAGTAAAGGAGTTTTTCTCATGCCCAGCATCCTCATTACCGGTTCGAATCGCGGCCTGGGGTTGGAATTCGCGCGCCAATACGCCGAAGATGGCTGGCGCGTGTACGCCTGTTGCCGCGACCCGCACTGCGCCGGCGCGCTCAGCGATCTCGCCAAAAAGCATAAAAATCTCAGCTACCATGGCGTGGACGTGCGCGACCACCGGCAGATCGACGCCCTGGCCGGCGACCTCGCGCACGAAACCATCGACGTACTGCTCAACAATGCCGGCATCTATCACGATCACGGCGAAGAGTTTCGCCACCTCGACTATGAAGCGTGGATAGAAAGTTTTCGCGTCAACACGCTGGCCGCGGCGAAAATGGCCGAGGCGTTTCTGGTGCACGTGGCGCACAGCCAGAAACGCCTGATCGCGGCGATCACCAGCTTGATGGGCAGCATGGCCGACAACCGCAGCGGCGGCTACTACCCTTACCGCTCCAGCAAAGCGGCGCTGAACGCCGTGATGGTGAGTTTATCCATCGACCTCAAATCGCACGGCATCGGCGCGCTGCTCCTGCACCCCGGCTGGGTGCGGACAGACATGGGCGGGCCTAATGCCGAGATCACCCCGCAAGTCAGTGTGCGCGGCATGCGCAAAATCATCGACGGCTTTACGCTCAAGGACACCGGGAAATTTTTCAGTTACGAGGGCAAGGAATTACCGTGGTGAAAAACGTAGGGTGGGCACGCCTTTTGTGCCCACGCGTAATCTTGACCGGTGGGCACAAACAACGTGCCCACCCTACACCGATAGCATCCGTTCCACGGCGCGGCGCGCGCGCGCGGCGACGTCGGGCGCGACGTGAACTTCGGGCCGCAAGGTTTCCAGGCAGGTTAGAATCTTCGCCAACGTGATGCGTTGCATGTGCGGGCACAACACACAGGGGCGCACGAAGTCCACGCCGGGGTGCGCGGCGGCGACGTTGTCGGCCATCGCGCATTCGGTGATCATCACCACCTTGGCCGCGCCCGACGTGCCCACGTCTCTAATCATGCCCGATGTCGAGCCGACGAAATCCGCCTCCGCGCACACTTCCGGCGGGCACTCCGGATGCGCCAGCACGCGCACGTTGGGAAACTGCGCGCGCAGCTCGCGGATTTGTTCCGGCGTGAAGCGCTCGTGCACCATGCAGGTGCCGGCCCAGGCGATGATCTCGATGGTGGTTTGCGCCGCGACGTTCTTGGCCAGATAATAGTCCGGCAGCATGATAGCGCGCTGCACGCCGAACTCGCGCGCCGCGGCCTCCACGATTTGCAGCGCATTGCTGGAGGTGCAGCAAAAATCCGACTCCGCCTTCACTTCCGCCGAAGTGTTGACGTAACTCACCACCGGCGCGCCGGGATAACGCTCCTTCAGCAAGCGCACGTCGGCGCCGGTAATGCTCTCGGCCAGCGAACAGCCGGCCTCCGTGTCCGGAATCAGCACGGTGCGCCGCGGCGAGAGTATTTTCACCGTCTCGGCCATGAAGTGCACGCCGCACATCACCACGATGGGCGCCTCGTCCGACCCCAGCGCCGCGGCGCGCCGCGCCAACTCCAACGAGTCGCCGCGAAAATCCGCCACGCCGTGGAAAATGTCCGGCGTTTGATAATTGTGCGCCAGGATAATCGCGCGCCGCGCGCGCTTGAGCTGATTGATTTTATAAATCAGCGGCGCCTTGAGCAGCCACTCCACGTCGGGGATGAGGTCGTGCACTTGCTCCCAGATCGGCTGCGTGGCCGCGGCGACCTCGTCGGTGAAACGTTCGTCACGGTACGCGAGCGGCGGCGCCGGTGTTTTCGGCACGCGCGATTCCCTGCGCATCTTGCCGGAGACGCGGTCGTCTTGGTAATAGGGATCGGATTTGATCGGCAGAGTTGCCATAAGAAATTAATGACCGGTGCTAGCTCAAAGTCATGACCGACACGGAATGCTGTTTGCCGTAGCGGATAATCTTATCATCTTGCGTGAGCAGCGTCGCGCCGAGGTGTCGCGCCGTAGCGACCAGCATCCGGTCCACCGGGTCGCCGTGAAAGCTGCCGGGCAAGCGGCTGCTTTCGACGGCCGCCTGCGGCTCGAGCGGTGCGAGTGCTATGCCCGGTGCGGACAGCGCGGCATTGATCCAATCCAGACAGGGCCGCGAAAATTTCAAGCGGCCCTTGGACTCCAGCATGCCCACTTCCCACACCGATAAAATAGATACGCGCAGCAGGCCCCGTTGACCGGCATGCTGAATTATCTTGCGGCTGGCCGCGGAAAACTTATCCTCGTCGCCATTCATGAGCCACACCCAGGCGTGGGTGTCGAGCAGCAACGGGATGGTCTTAGCCATCGGCTTCCCATGCCTCGCCGACGGGCTTCACGATGTCGCCCTTGATATCGACCGTGCCTTTCAAAAAGCCCAGCAGCGGCGCGGCGCGCTCTTCCGCGGGTACCAGCTTAGCGACCGGCTTTCCATGCTTGGTAATGATGATCTCGGCGCGGCGCAGGCGCACCTCCTCCATGAGCTTCAGGCAGCGCGCCTTGAATTGCCCGGCGGGTATCTTCACTGGTTCACCCTCCTCTGCAAATATGACCATAATAATATGACTATGGTCATATAGCAAGCGTGGGGGCGGCCTTATTTAGCCGCTGCTTGCGGCGCTTCTTTAACCGGCTGCTGGCGCAGGCGTATGCCGAGTTCGCGCAACTGCGCCTCGGTGACCGGCGACGGCGCGTTGGTGAGCGGGCAGGCGGCGGTTTGGGTTTTGGGGAAGGCCATGACTTCGCGAATGGAGTGCGCGCCGCTCATGAGCATGGCAAGCCGGTCGAGGCCGAAGGCGATACCGCCGTGCGGCGGGCAGCCGTATTTAAGCGCCTCGAGCAGGAAGCCGAATTTTTCCTGCGCCTCCGTTTCATTGATGCCGAGCAGACGGAACACCACGGACTGCATTTCGCTGCGATGAATGCGCACCGAGCCGCCGCCGAGTTCGGTGCCGTTCAGCACCATGTCGTAGGCGCGCGACAGGCACGCGCCGGGGTCGGCTTGCAGCGCTTCGATGGAATCCACCTTGGGCGCGGTGAACGGGTGATGCAGGGCCTGCCAGCGCTTATCCTCGGCGCTCCACTCGAACATGGGAAAGTCGACCACCCACAGCGGACGCCAGCCGGCTTGCACCAGGCCACGGTCGTGGCCGAGCTTGATGCGCAGCGCGCCGAGCGCCTCGTTGACGATTTGCGCGCGGTCGGCGCCGAAGAAAATCAAGTCGCCGGTTTTTGCGCCGGTGCGTTGCAGGATGGCGGCGATCACATCGTCGGGCAGGAATTTTAGAATCGGCGACTGCAATCCATCACGACCTTGCGCGGCATCGTTGACCTTGATGTAAGCAAGCCCCTTGGCGCCGTAGATGGCGACGAACTGCGTGTAATCGTCGAGTTCCTTGCGGCTCAGCTCGGCGCCGCCGGGCAGACGCAGCGCCGCCACGCGACCATCGGGATCGTTGGCCGGACCGGAGAACACCTTGAATTCAACGTTGCGCATGAGATCACCGACGTCGGCCAGCTCCAACGGAATGCGCAGATCGGGCTTGTCCACGCCGAAGCGCGCCATGGCCTCGGCATGGGTCATGCGCGGGAAGGGTTCGGGCAGCGTGACGTGCAGCACTTGCTCGAACACTTCGCGGATCAGCGCCTCCATGAGATGCGTGATCGCCTGTTCGTCCATGAACGAGGTTTCGATGTCGATCTGCGTGAATTCCGGCTGGCGGTCGGCGCGCAGGTCTTCGTCGCGGAAACAGCGCACGATTTGGTAGTAACGGTCGATGCCGCCCATCATGAGCAACTGCTTGAACAACTGCGGCGACTGCGGCAGAGCGAAGAATTCGCCGGGGTGGGTGCGGCTCGGCACCAGGTAGTCGCGCGCGCCTTCCGGCGTGGCCTTGGTGAGAAACGGCGTCTCCACGTCCAGGAAGCCGTGCTCGTCGAGAAAGCGGCGCAGCACGCGTGTGATGTGCGCGCGCATGCGCAGGCGGCCCTGCATCTCCGGGCGGCGCAGGTCGATGTAGCGATAGCGCAGGCGGTTTTCTTCGCTGACGCCTTCCTCATCGAGCTGGAACGGCGGCGTCTGCGCGGTATTCAGAATTTCCACGGCGCGGCAGGCGACCTCGACTCGGCCGCTGGCGAGGTGCGGGTTCTCGGTACCCGGCGGGCGGCGGCGCACGTGGCCTACGACGCGCAATACATACTCGCCGCGCACACGCTCGGCCTGCGCGAAGGTGCCGGGATCGGCGGGGTCGAACACGATCTGCACCAAACCCTCGCGGTCGCGCAGGTCGATGAAAATCACGCCGCCATGGTCGCGCCGCCGATGCACCCAGCCGCACAGCGTGACCTCCTGATCGAGCAGGGATTCGTTGAGGTGGCCGCAGTAATGAGTACGCATGGGAAAAATCCTAGAGAATATATCTCACGCAAAGCCGCAAAACACACAAAGATTTAAGTCCACTAAAAAAATCATAAATTATGGATACTGTTGAACTGATTTTTAACTTTGCGCCTTTGCGTCTTTGCGTGAAGATGTTCCGACCATCAGCGCGCGCTTGCGCCACTCCGGCACCACCACGCCCATGGAGATGATCATCTTGAGACCTTCGTCCACCGTCATGTCCAGCTCCACCGCGTCCTGGCGCGGCACCATGAGAAAGAATCCGGAGGTGGGATTGGGCGTGGTCGGCACGTAGACATTGATCACATCTTCACCGGTGCGTGTTTGCGCCTCGCCGACGCCGTTGCCGGTTTGGAACGCCAATGTCCACAGGCCACGGCGCGGATATTCGATGAGCACCACTTTGCGGAACGATTGACCGCCGGGCGAGAACAGCGTTTCCGCGACTTGCTTCACACCCGCATAAATGGAGCGCACCAGTGGAATGCGCGCCAGCAGCCCTTCCCAAATTTCCACTAGGCGGCGCCCGAATAGGTTGGCCACCACCATGCCGGTGACCAGCACGATGGTGATGGACAGCACCACGCCTAGGCCGGGCAAATGGAAACCGAGCAGCGCGTCGGGCTGCCAGGCGTCGGGCAGCAGCGACAGCGTGCCGTCCATCACGTCGACCAGCAGCTTAATGACCAGCACCGTGACACCCAGCGGCAGCCACACCAGTAGGCCGGCGATCAGGTAACGGCGCAGCGTCGTCACCGTGGACGTTGTTTCACCGGAATGTTGTTTAGTGGACACGCTACTCTGCCGTAGTCGCAGAAGTTTTGGCCTCGCCGCCGGTTTCCTTGGTGCTTGCCGTAGGCAGAGCGGCGCCGTCTCCCGATTTCTTATCCGCCGCCTCGGCCTTTTTCTTGCCGGCGTTCTTGAAATCGGTTTGATACCAGCCGCTGCCCTTCAAGTGGAACGCGCCGGCCGACATCATTTTGCGCAACTGCGGCTTGCCGCATGCGGGACACTCGGTGAGCGGCGCATCGCTCATTTTTTGCAGAGCCTCAAACTGATGACTGCAAGCATTACATTGATATTCGTAAGTAGGCATTGCGTTACCTTCACAGCTATTAACTCGGCGATAAACTATATCCATATAGTTTATCGCCGCCGCCCAGGCCGGTACATGCCCGGCCTGGTCTCGCGCGGCTTAAGGCCGCGTCAGGGCATCCGTGCCTTGCTCAACCCCGCAATACATCCCGCCGGGTTAATAAAATAAATCTTCGAACTTCAAGGCTACAGCGCCACGTACAAACACGGGCAAAGTCAAACGTTTATTATACGCTATAATGCAGCGGCGGGTAACGGCCGCCCTCCCCTATACTTGGTGCTTTTATGCGCGGTTATTCTGCAACCACTCCCAGAGACGGGCGCGGCGATTGGACCACCATCCACAGCCTGCTTCCTTATTTATGGGAGTTCCGTGGACGCGCGCTGCTGGCCATGGCGTGCCTGGTATTGGCGAAAGTGGCCAACGTCGGCGTGCCGCTGGCGCTCAAGGAAATCGTCGATGCCCTGGATGCCGCGCGCCACGACGTGCTGATTTTGCCATTGGCGCTGCTGCTCGGCTACGGCCTGCTGCGCCTGGCCAGCAGCCTGTTCGGCGAATTGCGCGACGCGGTGTTCGCCAAGGTGACGCAGCGCGCCATCCGCCGCGTGGCGCTCAGGGTGTTCCGCCATCTGCACGCGCTGGCGCTGCGCTTTCACCTGGAGCGCCAAACCGGCGGCCTGTCGCGCGACATCGAGCGCGGCACGCGCGGCATTAGCTTTCTGCTCACTTTCATGCTGTTCAATATCCTGCCCACGCTGCTGGAAATCGGCATGGTGGCGGCCATCCTGTTCGCCAAATACAGCGTCTGGTACGCCGTCGTCACGTTCGTGGCGCTGTTGGTGTACGTCGGCTTCACGCTGGTCATCACCGAGTGGCGCATGGGCTACGTGCGCGCCAAGAATGAAATGGACTCCAAGGCCAACACGCGCGCCATTGACAGTCTGCTCAATTATGAAACCGTGAAGTATTTCGGCAATGAGGATTACGAGGCGCGGCGCTACGACGAAAACATGCAGGTGTGGGAACGCGCCGCGGTGAAAAACCAAACCTCGCTGGCCGTGCTCAACTTCGGGCAGAGCGCCATCATCGCCGTGGGCGTGACGGTGCTGATGATTATGGCCAGCGCCGAGGTGACGCGCGGCACCATGACGCTCGGTGACCTGGTGCTGGTCAATGCGTTTTTAATCCAAATGTTCATCCCGCTCAACTTTCTCGGCTTCGTGTACCGCGAAATAAAAAATTCGCTGGCCGACATGGAGCATATGTTCAATCTGCTGCGGCAATATCCCGAAGTGCAAGACCGGCCAAACGCCGCGCCGCTCGAGGTGGGCGACGGGCGCGTGGCCTTCGAGCACGTCGATTTCGGCTACGACGCCAACCGGCAAATTTTGTTCGACGTCAGCTTCGCCATCCCTCCCGGTCACAAGGTCGCGGTGGTGGGACCGAGCGGCGCCGGCAAATCCACCCTGGCGCGCTTATTGTTCCGCTTTTATGACGTGACGCGCGGGCGCATCACCATCAACGGCCAGGACATCCGCGACGTGACGCAAAAAAGTTTGCGAGCCGCCATCGGCATCGTGCCGCAGGACACCGTGCTGTTCAATGACAGCATTTACTACAACATCGCCTACGCGCGTCCCGAGGCGAGCCGCGAGCAAGTGCTGCGCGCCGCGCGGCTCGCGCACATCCACGAGTTCATCGAGAGCCTGCCAAACGGTTACGACACGCTGGTGGGCGAGCGCGGATTGAAACTGTCCGGCGGCGAGAAGCAGCGCGTCGCCATCGCGCGCACCATTCTTAAAGACCCGCGCATTTTGATTTTCGACGAGGCGACCTCGGCGCTGGATTCTAAATCGGAGCAGGCCATTCTCGACGCGCTGCGCGAAGTGGCGGCGCACCATACCACGCTGGTGATCGCGCATCGGCTGTCCACCGTCATCGACGCCGATCAAATTTTGGTGATGGATCAGGGGCGCATCGTGGAGCGCGGCACGCACCGTGAACTGCTGACGCAGGACAGGGTCTATGCTCATATGTGGGCATTGCAGCAGGAGGAGCGGCGTAAACAAGATCACGCCGTTCTCGGTTAACGCCGCCGACTTATTTCCATGCGCCCGTCCTTTTCGCCATTGCAATTCGCGCTGCTGGTGTTCCTGGTCGGCTTTTTGCTGGCGTTCGTGCAGATCGGCGCACTCACCATCGCCTTCGACAAACTGGGCCTCTCGCAAAGCTCGGCCTTCACGCTGTTGTTCGCTTCGCTGATCGGCAGCATGATCAATCTGCCGCTGTTCAGCGTGAAGGCCAGCCCCGTCGATTTGGAAACCGTACCCGCGCCATGGCGCGAACTGGTGCGCAAAAATCAGCGCGACTTCAAGGGTAAAACCTTGATCGCGCTGAACGTGGGCGGCGCGCTGATCCCGCTGCTTTTTTCCGTTTATCTGATGCGCCACAATGTGCTGCATCCGTTCGACGTCGTGCTGGTGATCACCATCGTGGCGGCGATCAGCCGCGTGGCCAGCCGACCCGTGTCCGGCCTTGGCGTCACCATGCCGATCTTCATCGCGCCGGTCACCGCCGCGCTGGCCGCGATCGCCATCGATCCGCAACAAAGCGCGCCGCTGGCGTACATCGGCGGTACGCTGGGCGTGCTGATCGGCGCCGACTTGCTGCGCCTCAAGGACATCCGCAAGATGGGCGCGCCACTGGCCTCCATCGGCGGCGCGGGCACATTCGACGGGATTTTTCTCACCGGCTTGGTCGCGGTATTATTGGCTTAGCGCTCTGTAAGAATAACAACGTGAAAGAAAAATCCGTGCTCATCACCGGCTGCTCCAGCGGCATCGGTCAGTGTCTGGCCGTGGGCCTGCAAGCGCGCGGCTATCGGGTGTTCGCCGGCGCGCGCAAACCCGAGGACGTAAGCGCACTGGCGGCGCAGGGGCTCGAAGCGGTGCGCCTCGATCTGGACGATTCCGCATCCATCCGGCAAGCCGTGCAGGAGGTGTTGGCGCGCGGCAATGGGCAACTTTATGCGCTTATCAACAATGCGGGCTACGGCCAACCCGGCGCGGTGGAGGATCTCACGCGCGCGGCGCTGCGCGCGCAGTTCGAGACCAACGTATTCGGCGCGCTGGAGCTGACCAACCTGGTGCTGCCGGTATTGCGCGCGCAAGGACACGGCCGCGTCATCACCATTAGCTCGCTGCTGGGGTTGGTGGCGTTTCCGTATCGCGGCGCCTACAACGCCAGCAAGTTCGCGCTGGAGGGATTGATGGACACGCTGCGCCTGGAGCTGCGCGACAGCGGCGTGCATGCGGCGCTGATCGAACCCGGCCCCACGGAGACGCGCTTCCGCAGTAACGCGCTGGCCGCTTACCGCCGCCACGCCAAGACTGAATCCAATGCGCACGCGGCCAATTATGCGCGCATGGAACAACGCTTGATCAAACCGCGCGGCGGTTTATTTTCGTCGCATCCGCGCGCGGTGCTGAAAAAAGTCATCCACGCGCTGGAGTCCGCGCATCCGTGCGCGCACTACTACGTTGGCCTACCGACGCACTTCGTCGCCTTGCTACGGCGCGTGCTGCCGGGGCGCATGATGGACTGGGCGGTATATAAAATGAGCCGCGGCGGCGCTACGTGATCTCACCGCCACGGAACTAACCCGGTAATATTCATTGCCGGATATCAGTAAAAGCGCCGGCAATGCCGCGCTTCCTGCGCCGCCCTTGCCGGCTTAACCACGCCTCTATGCTGCGCCTCCTGGCTACGCATAAAGCCCACGGCTACTTTTACGCTGCGCTTCCTGCTGCGCGTAACGTCCCGGGTGTGCCTCCTGCGCACCCGCAAGGCAGCTTCGCTGCTTTGCCCGTGTAGCCTGCTCAATACTTACGCATTTCGCCCTTGGCATGGCGTTGGCGCACACTCCTGCGCACCATCTATGCGGGGCCGCCTACGGCTGCGCCGCGCATCTTACGATTTTATTGCGTGGACTGCGTTCCCGATGAACCGCCTTGCTGCTGCATACCGTTTTGCTGACTCCGCCCGCTCTGTGACGGCATGGTTTGCGAGGGTGATTCCGAAGAGCCGGCGCCCTGCATTCTTTGCGAAGACCCGCCTTGCGGCGATTGACCCAGTTGCCGCAGCTCTTTCCTGAAGTTACTGAGCTCCGTCTCGTTCAGCGTGTTGTCGCCGTTGCGATCCGCCTGCCTGAACTCGCTCATCAGCTCATCCTGGCTCAGTTGTTTATCTTTATTGATGTCCGCGCTGTCCGCCACCGCCCAGATGATCGCCACCGGCGCCGCCACGGTATTGTCGGAGGCGGCTGCGCTGCCTTGTACTTGGCCGCCGCCGGATTGTTGCTGCTTCAACAGGAAAGCCTGATACTCGGTGTCGATGACGAGACCGTCTTTGTTGATATCGAGCTGATCGAAACCGGGCAAAACAGGCGCCTGCCCACCGCCGCCCGCGGCGCTGCCGCTCATTTGACTGGCGGATTGATCGCCGGGCCCCTCGGCGCCGTGCACGTCTTTGATGAACGCCTGATACTCCGAAATGCTGAGCCTGCCGTCCTTCTGCGCATCCGCCCTGGAGAAGTTGTCTTGCAATCCTTCCATGGCGCTCGCTTCTTCACGGCTGATAAAGCCATCATCATTCTTATCCAATTGATCAAAATTCATGGGCTGAGGCTGGGCAACCACGCCGCCGGCGCATAGTCCCATGATGGCCGAGGCCAGGAATTTCCTTTTCATTACGCCCTCCAATAAAAACGCGGCCTGTTGCACGATGATAACCGGCAACACGCCGCACTTTTCTTTCCTTTACTGCGCGCGTCCTTCCGACTCGTGCGCGCCGCCCCGCGCCCTGCCGCCTCTTTTGCCGATTTCCGACATATGCCGGCGATCCCGGCTGACCGTGGCGCCGCCTTTGCGCCCTATAAGCGCCATGTGTTCGCGATTCTGACTCACCGTCACCCCGCCCCTGCGCCCAATCTCCGCCATGTGCTGGCGATTCTGGCTCACCGCCTTACCGCCCTTGCGGCCGATCTCCGCCATGTGCTCGCGATCACGACTGACTATTTCACCGCCGCGCTTGCCGCGATTTTCCGGTTCCTCTTTATTCATATCCATACATTACGCCTCCGTGACAATTTGAACTCCGTTAATGAACGCTTTGCAATCGACTCGCATCTTTATTTAGTATTAATTTTAGAGTCAGAGCTTCGACAAAGTTCAATCGAATGAAGACGGTTTGAAAAAAATCTCGGCATTTTAAAAAAGCAGCCCCGCTTGCAGCACATGACGACTGCAGCGGGGCTGATTCAGGAGTTTAACGAAGAGAGACGATAACCAAACTGTTTACGTTGGTTTACGGTGAGGAACTTCCGGAAGAAGAGCCGCTGCTCGACCCGCTGGAACCGCCCGTCGAACCGGAAGAGCCGCTGGAACCACTCGTACCGGAGGAGCCCCCGCTGGGGGATTCGGCCCCGCCCATGGTGCCGCTGGTGGTATCGCCGCTCCCCGATGCGCCGCCGGTGCTGCTGCCGCGCACGGTTTTAGCGGCTTCGTACTCGCTCTTGCTCAAGCTGCCGTCTTTATTCGTATCCAGGCTGTCAAAAGACGGCATACTGGCCGCCAACGCGGCGCCGGAAAAAATGCTCAGAGTTAAAGCTGCCAATAATTTCTTTTCCATGAAATACTCCTCCTTAAGTTTTTAATAAAGATTAGATAGGCTAAGAGCACCATTCGGATGCTCTTAACTTTAAGAGAGCGGCGGCGCAATTAAAGTTCCGTTGCGCGCCGGGACAAATCGCCAAGCGGCTTTCAATTTACGTTACTGACCGCCGCCCGATTGTCCGCCGCCTTGGGCTGGTTTACCCACGTCGCTCGCCCCATCCTGCAACATTTTGGGGTCGGTGGCCTCCATTACTTCCTCTTGCAGCATACCGGGTTTATCTATGTCTTTCTGGATTTGCTTTTGGGTCTCAGCGCCTCTCATTCGCGCACCTTCAGCGGCTTCATACTCCTGCTTGCTCAGTTTGTCGTCCTTGTTCTTATCCAACTCTTCGAACGCGGGGATGTCGCCTGACGCCACGGCCCCGGACATTTGCTGAGAGGTCTCCGCTCCGGCCGCGTCGGTGGTTCGTGCCACTGAGACTTGAGCCCCTGAAACCATCGGCGGCGTCAACGGGCTGCCGGCGCCGGCGAACGGATCATTCCAAATCTTCGACGAGGCCTTGAATTCATCCAGGCTGACCTTGCCGTCCTGGCTCACATCGGCTTGACCAAAATCCTTTTGCAAACTGTTTTGATACCCTTGATACTCTTCCGTGCTCAAATAGCCGTCTTTGTCGGCGTCCAGGGCCAAAAAATCCTTATGTGTGGGTATGGCTAGCGCCGCCCCGGAGAACAGTACTAAGCTGGTGGTGACAATAGCGAGTTTCTTGTCCATAAAATTTTCCTCACAGTTGGTTAAATAGAGTTAAGCATGACCATTGAGGCGACTAATCCCTTGAAAAATTCACTCAACTTTCTAGACAGTGTGTACTTTCTCAAGTTCAACGGACACCGCCCGCTCCCTTTCGGCAAAAACGCCGCGCCGCGCGGCCGGCGTCCGCCGCGGCGAGGAGTTTGAACCATGGCCGTTTACGCCGTCGGCGACGTGCAGGGCTGTTTTGATGAGCTGCTCGAGCTTTTCGAGGCCATCGACTTCGATGCGCGCCGTGACGAAGTTTGGTTTTGCGGCGATCTGGTAAACCGCGGGCCGCGTTCGCTGGAGGTCATGCGTTTCGTCAAGGGACTGGGCGAGCGCGCCGTGACCGTGCTGGGCAATCACGATTTGCATTTGCTGGCGGTAGCGCACGGTTGCGAGCACCGCCGCCCCGGCGACACGTTCGACGATGTGCTGAATGCACCGGACCGCGCCGAGCTGCTCGACTGGTTGCGCCGCCGCCCGCTGCTGCATCATGATGAAACGTTGGGCTGTACGTTGATCCACGCCGGCTTGCCGCCGCAGTGGGATTTAGCGCGGGCGCAAGCGTGCGCCGCCGAGGTCGAGGCTGCGTTGCGCGGGCCGAATTATGGCGCATTCTTGCAACATATGTACGGCGATCAGCCGCAATGCTGGTCGGACGATCTCGGTGGATGGGAACGATTGCGTTTTATCGTCAACTGCTTTACGCGGCTGCGCTTTTGCGACGCGCGCGGCTGCCTGGCGCTGCAGGAAAAAGGGCCGCCCGGCAGCGCGCCCGCGCCGTATCGACCTTGGTTTACGTTGCCCGAACGGCGCAGCCGCGGCGCACGCATTCTATTCGGCCACTGGTCGACGCTGGGGGCGTGTGAAGACGACGGGGCGTATTCACTGGACAGCGGATGCTTATGGGGGGGTAAATTGACGGCGCTGCGCCTGGACGGCCGTCCTGAATGGACAAGCGTGCAGTGTCCGGCGTACGCGCGGCCGGATGCCTGAGCCGGACGAAAATTCTAAACGGATTTTCGGCCCTTTACTATTAACTCAGCGGTACTTATTACCGAGTTGAGTAAGGCATGGAGCCTTGCTGCGGCCTTAAGCCGCGAGAGACCAGGCCGGGCATGTACCGGCCTGGGCGACGGCGACAAAATAATATAGAGATATATTTTATCGCCGAGTTAATAGCGCAGTTGCGCGTAATCCATGCGCGCCTGTCCTGACCGCTTTGTGCGAGACTAAATAAATATTGTCATTTTTTATCGCCAGGTAATGCAACCGGTCCGGCGCATCGAATCTGATTTCGGGCAGGATTAAATCGTAAGGCTTGCCCTCGGCGCCATCCACCACCACCACGCCGCCGCGAGCCCCCTGCGCGCGATAAGCGACATGCTCGCCATCCGGGCTGAACAACGGATTGCCGTTGCCGATGGCATCGTACTCTTTCTGCTCAACGCCATCCACCACCACGCGCATCTTCCCATCACGGCTGGCGCGGTACGCGACCCGCTTGCCGTCGGGACTGAAAAACGGTTTCAATTCGCCGACGTAATCATAAGCCTTGCCTTCCGCGCCGTCGATTACGGCGAAGGCCTTGCCATCCTGCTGGGCGACGTAGGCGACGTGCTTGCTATCGGGGCTGAATACCGGGCTTTCCTGCGCGATGTGATCATACTTTTTTCCCTCCTTGCCGTCGACCACCACGAACTCCCTGCCCGCGTGCCTGACCACGTAGGCGACGCGGCGGCTGTCGGGGCTGAACACCGGCGAGAAGGTAAGCACTTCATCGTACGCCGCTTGCTCTTCACCGTTGAGCACTACGAATTTCTTGACGCCGTCACCGGCGACGTAAACCAAATTCCGACTGTCGGGGCTGAAGCGCGGCGCGCTGATGCCGATCACGGGATACGGCTGATGCTCTTCGCCGTCGATGACAACCACGGTGGAACCGCCGCGCACGGCGCGGTACGCGACACGCTTGCCGTCGGGACTGAATACTATGCTGCGCGAGCCGATTAAGTCATAAGGCTTGCCGGCCCGCCCGTCGATCACCGCGAATTCCTTGCCGTCCTGCGCGGCTACATACGCCAACCGACGGCTGTCGGAACTGAACAGTAGGGGTTGCTCGCGCGTGCCCAAGCCGGCGTACGGCGCGCCGCGCTTACCGTCCAGCACCACGAACGCTTGACCGTTCAGCTTGGCCTTATAGGCGACGCGGCGGCTGTCGGGGCTGAACACCGGATTCGATAGGGCGTCGTAGGCCGGTCCCTCCACGCCGTCGAGCACTACGCGCCACGCGCCATTACTCAACGCAACGTACGCCACGCGGCGGCTGTCGGGGCTGAAAAACCCGGCGTGCTCACCGATGCCGTCGTAAAATTTGCCGCGCTTGCCGTCCACCACCACCGCTTGCTTCTCGCCTGCTTGCACCACGTAGGCATAGCGCTTGCCATCCGGACTCACGCGAAACGAGACGTCCTTCCAACCGGCGACATCCACGCGCCCCACCATTTTTTCGGACAACGCAGGCGCGGTATCCGGCACGGCGGCCTGCACGGCCGCTGCGCCGCTCAGAGCAAGCAAAGAGACGAGCAAAATCTGTTTAAGCATGGCGCTTAAATTCACGGTGATATAAAATTTATGACCGGATTTTGGCGAACTTGCTGCAATCCTTAGGTCATCAGGTAGCGGACTTTTTCTGCGCGCCGCATGTGTTAACGCCGAATAGGGCCCAAACCGGACACCAACGCACCGCCGCGGTAGCCAGCAGCACCAGCCCAAACAGGCCCAAGTATTTCGCGTTACCCTCCAGGATAAACAGCAAGGATAACAGCGCGATGCCCAACACAATGCGCACGGCTCTTTCCGCCGTGCCAACGTTACAAGTCATCACACACCTCCCGGGCTTAATAGCCGTTCATCGACAAGCAAACTGGTAGTAGCGCCGATAACCGTTCTCGCATTTAATAGAGACTCTGAATAACCCCATCTCAGGAATTATCAGAGCACCGCCGCTCTTGCGCATCCTGCGATGCGCAGGGATACGCAAGTGTCGCGGAGGACAGGGATCCGAGAGCGACCGCCTGCGGCATTCGGGCTTCCTGCCCAGCAAAGAGGAGCCTCTGAATTAATCAGAGGTTCCTTAAGATAAGCCTAAAAAACAGGCTCTGCAATCACTATTTTGGGGCCTTCTCCAGCACCACAAAACTGTACGCGTAAGGGTTCTTTTCATCCGGCGCGCAGTCGATGCGCTGCGTCTCGCGCCACGCATCGCGGTTCAATTCCGGGAAGTAGGTGTCGCCGGGAATATCCTGATGAATTTCCGTGAGATAAATGCGCGTGGCCCTGGGCAGCATTTGCTCGAATAATTTAGCCCCGCCGATCACCATTACCTCCGCGTTGCTCTGCGTTACGCGCAACGCTTCATCGATGGAGTGCACCACCCAGCAGCCGGCGGCGTGATAGTTTTTGTCCTGAGTAATAATGATATTGGCGCGCCCCGGCAGCGGCTTGCCGATGGACTCGAAGGTCTTGCGTCCCATGACGATGGGTTTGCCGAGCGTGGTGTGCTTGAAATAGTGCAAGTCCGCCGGCAAGCGCCAGGGCAGAGCATTGTCTCTGCCGATAACGCGGTTTTGCGCCATCGCCACGATCAGCGAAATAATCATGCCGGCGCTCCGGTGCGCCGCGAAAGGGGACTGCTTAAAGTTTCCATAAAATGAAAACGGCCACCAGTGCCAGAAAGTAGGCGAAACCGCGCTGTAACTGCATGGGGTGCAGGACGCGCGTCAGCAGCGCGCCGGCCAGCGCGCCCCCGCCGGCGATGATCGTAAAAACGGACATCAGGTATATATCCAAGCTCACTTGGCCGAGATAGCCGGTGAACGCCGCCGCCGCGCTGATCGCGATCACCAGCAGCGACGTGCCTATGGCCTCGCGCATCGGCGTATTGCCGAGCAGCACCAAGGCCGGCACGATGGCGAAGCCGCCGCCCACGCCCACCAGACCGGTCAGCAGTCCGACGCCGAGACCCTCGGTCATCATCCACAATCCGCAGCGCCGGCACAGCGGCTTCGGGTAAAAACCGAACAAATTTTCTTCCGCGGGCAAACCGCGGAGGCTACGATATATCATAAACGACGCCGCGACCAGCATCACAACGGCCAGCAACGCCATTTGCACTTCGCCGGTGATAAACGGCAGTGCCGCCGCCTTGGCGCCCAGATACGAGCCCGGCACCATCGCCGCGCCGAATTTGAGCGCGGTCTTGAAATTGAGATTACCGGCGCGCCAGTGATACAGCGCGGCGATCAAGCTCACCGCGGCGATGACGATGAGCGTCATCGCTATCGCGGGCTTGGGCGGCACGCCGAGCACGTACACGAACACCGGCACGGCCAGCACCGATCCACCGCCGCCCAACAGGCCCATGCTGACGCCGATGAGCCCGGCGAAGGTCAGCCCGATGAGCCACGCCGTCACGCCTTATACCGCCTGCGGCGTCGGCTGCGCGCCGTCTTTCACGTTTCCGCATTGCTCATTCGCGGGCAACGCCTCCATGATCTTCTTCGGGTACGGCAGCTTGAGGCTGTTCATGTACTCGACGAAGCTCTTGCGGTCACGCCCCGCGAAGCGCGGATTCCAGCGGCGTTCTTCGCCGACGGTGGATACCGTATGGCCACGGTAATCGTGCGCCGGATATACCGCGGTATTTTCCGGCAGCGCGTACAAGCGTCCGGTCACGGAATCGTAGAGCTGCGCGGCGTTGCCGCTTTGAAAGTCGGTGCGCCCGCAACCGCGGATCAACAGCGCGTCGCCGGTGAGCACGCGTTCGCCGTTCACCAGGTACGCCATGTGGCTATCGGTATGCCCCGGCGTGGCGATGGCTTGAACAGTCACGTCGCCGATCTGCACGGTTTCGCCGTCGCGGATAAAGCGGTCCGCGCAATCGACCTGCGCGCCGGCGGGCACAATGCCCTGGCAGCCGGTCACCTCGCGCAGCCGCGCCGTGCCGGTGATGTGATCGGCATGCACGTGCGTTTCCAGACAAAACTTCAGCGTGAGCCCGAGTTCCTGCAACAGCTTGACGTCTCTGTCCACCTGCTCCAGCACCGGATCGACCAGCACCGCCTCGCGCGTACGCTCATCGCCTATTAAATAAGTATAGGTGCTCGATTCACCATCGAATAATTGCCGAAATATCACGTCGCACCTCCCGCCATCAACGGTTTCTCAAACCCCGCATATACTCCTGCGCGAACTGCGCCAGCGCCGGCGCACTGGAGCAATCAAAGCCCGCCGCATGCACTTGCTCGAAGAATTTTTCCTCCGGCCAATTCTCCTCGGTGGCCAGCGCCAGCAGCGTCATCAGTCCGGCGCGCTTGCCGCTCGCGCAGCGCACGTATACCGGCCCCGCCGCATGGCCGGCGCTGTCGATAAATTTCTGCACGGTGTCCGCGCTTAGCGCGTTCACAGACACCGGCACCTGCCGCAGAGCCAGGCCGGCCTGCTGCGCCTGCGCCGCCGCGATCTGCCGCCCTTCCTCGGGCGTGCACAAATCGATGACGGTCTTGTAACCCTGCGCCGCCAGGTTTTTTAATTGCTCCGGCGTGGATTCATCGCCGAAACTGAAACGCTCATTCACTCGATACAGCATCGTAACCTCCTCAGTGACAAAAAACCTTTCGTAATGATTCGATCAATTTGAAAATCTTCGGATCGGAAATTCGGTAAAACACGAATTGACCCTCGCGGCGCGCCGCCACCAAACCTTCGGCGCGCATCCGCGCCAGGAATTGCGACACCGCCGACTGCGAGCCGGCGCACAACGCCTCCAATTCACCCACGGTCTTCTCGCCGCTCGTCAGGTAACACAAAATCTGCAAGCGCTGCGGATGCGCCAGCGCCTTCAACGTGTGCGCCGCCAGCTCGCAGCGCTCGACCAGTGGTTCAAGTCGGCTCGTTTTCATATTACAAAATTATAATATT
>JBFLZV010000004.1:0-73224 GCA_040756035.1 Pseudomonadota bacterium | reverse complement strand
TAGAAATATTATGCATTGTCAACCACCGTTTGTTTCTTAAGAGAATCAACGCGATTGGGCGTCCGCCACTTTAGTTGACCCCGGCGTAATCTCACACCAGCCAGAGATACGCTACGGCCAACGCCGCATAGGCAATGAAGGCGACAGCGAGCAGCCACACCATATAGCGCTCCGGGCGCGCCCAGGCGGGCAGTTGCGGGGCCAGCAGGCGGTGGTTCAGCAAATAAAGCGCCACCGGAAAAATCACCGTGCCGACAAAACCGATCACCGCGCTCGTTAAAATCAGCGTGCCGGGTTGTTCCAGCAGCATCGTGAACGAGGTGATCACGGTGAGCACGACGAGAAAAATGTAATACCAGTGGCGCTGCGGAAGCGCGCGGCTTTTCGGGAACAGCGTGTGCACGATGTCGGCCTGGATGCGGCTCACCGCGTCCGCCGTGGCGAGCCAGGTGTCGGCCAGAAACGCGGCGGCGACGACGAGAAAAATCACCCGCCCGACGTCGCCGAGGCTGGCCTCGAAAAACCGGCTTTGCACCACCGCAATCTCATAGTCTTGCGGCAGTAGGCCCGTAGGATAAAGCAACGCATACGCCAGCAAGCACGTCATCAGGGTGGTGAGGAGATTGCCGCCTATCCCCACCCAAACATCGGCGTGCAGATAGCGGCGCCAGCGCCGGTAGCACGCGGCGTTGTCCGGCGTATCCTGCGGCAGACTGCCCTGCGCGGCGATGACTTCCGCGCCGGCGCTTAAGCCGGTAATGCGCCCCATGTAGGCCGCCATGCCGCCGCCCTTGTCGCGCAACCAATAGGAATAAAACAAAATCCAGAATCCGCCCAGCCCGGCGAAGGTGATCGCGGTAAGAAGCTTAGTGGCGTCTTGCGCCTCCCAAGGGCGCGGAAACGGCTCCACCGGACCGGCCAAGCCGCGCATAAACGCGGGCGCTGTTTGCACCACCTCCGGCTGCATACAGGCCCACAACAGGCCGGCGAAAGTCACCACCGCGACAAGCTTCATAAAACGCTCGACCGTTTTATACACCACGCCGCTCAGCAGCAAGGCGCTGAAGAATACGGCGATGGAACTATAGCCCCAAAACAAAGTTTGCGCGCGGTCGCTCCAGCCGCGCGGAAAATCGAACAACGCGGCGAGCGCGGTGCCGCCCGCCGCCGCGAAACCGCCGAACCATAGAAACGACAAACTCATGAGCAGCCACAATAAAATGCCGAATGCGCGATTCAAACGGATAAAACCTTGAAAGATCGTCTCGCCCGTCAGCAAGGTGTAGCGGCCTATTTCAACGGTGAGCGGATATTGCAGCAAACACGCGGGAATCAGTAAAAACAAAAACGTTAAACCGTACTTGGCGATAATGTACGGCCACCAGATCAGCTCGCCGCTACCCTGCGCCAAGGCCATCCATACGATGCCCGGCCCCAGCGCCAGCCACCAGCCGGGAAACGGGGGAAACATTTTTCTTTCAAGCTGCATGGTGGTTTTCTTATTGATATTTTTATTTATGTATTCAACGCCGCGCCTTAAAAAAACTGGACAACAACGCGCCGCACTCTTCGGCCAATATCCCCCCCGCATACTCCACGCGATGATTGAGTTTATTGGAGTCCAGAATATTAAAGACGCTTGTAACAGCCCCCGCCTTCGGGTCGTGCGCGCCGAACACCAGGCGCTTGATGCGCGCGTGCACCATCGCACCCGCGCACATCACGCACGGCTCCAGCGTGACATAAAGCGTGGTATCGTTTAAGCGATAATTACCGAGCATCGAAGCGCCGGCGCGCAACGCCATGATTTCCGCGTGCGCGGTGGGATCGTGCGCGGCGATAGGCCGATTCCACCCCTCGCCGACAACCTCATCTCCCAACACCAACACCGCCCCCACCGGCACCTCGCCCTCCTCCTGCGCGCGCGCAGCGAGGACGATGGCATGGCGCATCCAGTGTTCGTCGTTTAACATTATTAGCGCCGAGAAACAAACCGTAACTGCGGTTCAGTGCCGCCCAACCGCGCCAAGCGCCGCGCACTCTCCCGCTCGATCAAAGCCTTAAGCCCCTCCCCGACCAGCGTCGTCCTTTTCTTTAAACCACTCACATGCTGGGCTTTAGCTAGAAGATCATCTTCAATGCTCAATGTCATTCTCATAGACATATCTCAAGATTCGATGCCTAAACTGGGCATCATTTGATGGTTAATAGCATGATTACATATCGGCTGGCAGGATATGTCTATTGTCTATGACGATGCCGGACGCAGCGCCACTACCGACGGCGGTGGTATATCGTAACCGTGGATGGAGGGGAAAACAAACCTATGAAATACGCCCTTTCCCTCCCTGCTCAAAGCAATTTTGGGAAGTTGTGACTGTAGAGGCCTTTGAGAAAACAACGACTTAGGAATAATTTGGAGTAATTAGGGGACCAAGCCCCTTGAGTTATTGCGCGGAACTCGCGCTTGGAATGACAGACCCGGCTTCTTGCAGGTACAATTAGAAAATTTGCGCTTTCAATTTGAATATTTGGGGAGTTCCAGCATGTCCAAGAAGCATCCGGTGATTGCGGTGACGGGTTCGTCCGGCGCCGGCACCACGACCGTCAAGCGCGCGTTTGAGCATATCTTTCAGCGCGAAAAGATCAACGCCGCCGTGATCGAGGGCGACAGCTTTCACAGCCTGTCGCGCGCCGAGTTCAGGGAAGCCGTGAAAAAGGCCGAGGCCGAGGGCAACCGTCACTTCAGCCATTTCGGCCCGCAAGCCAACCATTTCGACAAGCTGGCCGAACTGTTCAAGACCTACGGCGAAACCGGCACCGGCAAGAAGCGCTATTACATCCATAGCCATGACGAGGCGGCGTACCACAACAAGCGCCTCAACACTAATCTGAATGTGGGCGAGTTCACGCCCTGGGAAGATGTGCCGGCGGGTTCCGACTTGCTGTTTTACGAGGGTCTGCACGGTTTGGTCAAGACCGACGATGTAGATGTATCGGCGCATGTCGATCTGGGCATCGGCGTGGTGCCCATCGTCAATCTGGAATGGATTCAGAAAATCCACCGCGACGGCGCCGAGCGCGGCTATTCCGCCGAAGTGATCGTGGACACCATACTGCGCCGTATGCCGGATTACGTGAACTACATCACTCCGCAGTTTTCGCGCACCGACATCAACTTCCAGCGCGTGTCCACGGTGGATACTTCCAACCCCTTCATCTCGCGCGACATCCCGACACCGGATGAAAGCTTCATCGTGATCCGCTTCCGCAACCCGCAGGGCGTGGATTTCCCTTACCTGCTGAACATGATCTGCAATTCCTTCATGTCGCGCCGCAACACCATCGTGGTGCCCGGCGGCAAGATGGGATTCGCCATGGAATTGATTCTGTCGCCGATCATTCATGACATGATCGCGGGGAAGAATAAGCCCTCTTGACTGTAAGCGAGCGGAAAAAGTCCGGTATTGGCGCGGATTTCCCGGTGGTCATGGGTGTCGATACCGTGAAAAATATCATTGCTAAAAATTGGTAATTAGACGGGAACGTAACCAAAATAGTGTTTCATTAAAGAGTTTAAGCAGACTTTCGGTGCGATGGTTAAAGCGGTATTCCACCTCTTTAAAGGTACATGGGAAAATGGTATTTGGAACCGCCCCGGTAGTTGTATGGATATGCTCGGCATAGCTCCAAAGCTCTCGATGCCGTTGATGTGGTTTTTGGTCCGCTCGTCCAGGAGCGCCTTGGCAGGGTTCACGGTACGGTGTTTACCGTAACGCTTGAGCGATCGATAGCCGCGGAAGATGTCGGCGTAATAGACCGAACCCTTGCGTGTTTTCTTTTGAATCAGGGCCGTCCACTCTTCCTTGGCCAGGTGTTCCACCACGCGCGTGTATACCCTTCCGTCGTGCTCCGGAGGCCCACCACACTTTTACCGGCGGCATCTCGCCCGCGCCGACCCGTGCAACCGATAAGGCTGCTTAGCACCACCCTGTTTTCGTTATCATCTTCCCTCATCGTATCTCTGAAAGGTGTTTGATCATGCGGGTGCTTGTCCTCACTATGATGTTGATCGTCCTCGTCGCTGCGGCGGCAACACTCTATCTACAATGGGAAAAACGCGAGCCGCAGCCATCGGAGCCGGCGCCGGCCGACGGACCGCCCACAGCGCAAGCGCCGGCGGGACCACGCTATCCGATACCGGTTCCGTCCGCACAGGACGGCACCACAACACCTCCGCCCTCCTTGGTACAGACGCCCGGCGGCACGCCATCGTCCCCGCCGGAATCGTCTGTCGAGCCCCTGCCGGCACTGAATACGAGCAACACGGTCGTGACACAATTGCTCAGCGGCATATTCGGCGAGCAGACATTGAGCGCCTTGTTCAGTAGTGACGAATTCATCCGCCGCTTTGTGATAACCGTGGATAATCTGCCGAATCCGAAACTCCCGCGTCAAAATCTCTTGTTCAAACGGGTCGCAGGACCGTTCCAGGTGAATGGCGCGGGCGATGAGCTGAGCATCAGCCCCGACAATGCGGCGCGCTATGTCCCCTATGTCGATCTGGCGATGCGTGTCGAAACGCGGCGGCTGGTGAGCCTGTACGTGCGTCTCTATCCCTTGTTCCAAGAGGCCTATGCCGAGATCAGTACGCCGAACGCCTATTTCAATGACCGCCTAGTGGAGGTGATCGATCATCTACTGGAGACACCGGTCGTGGAGGAGCCGTTGCGCATAACACAGCCGAAAGTACTCTACCAGTACGCCGATCCCGCACTTGAGCGTCTTTCGGCCGGGCAGAAGGCCCTGCTGCGCATGGGCGCCGCGAACGCCATGCAAATCAAAGCCAAGTTGAGCGAATTGCGTGCGGCGCTGACCGGCGCGGCCTGGGAAAGCACCCGGCACGCCGCCCCGCCCGCAGTATCGGCCGAGTGAACAGACTCCATGTAATTCAGCTCGATATCAACAAACGACCTCGAGACGAATTCCCGTTCTTGGAGCACAAAAGGGCGCCGGCTGTGCCGGGAGAGATCAGGGAATCGGAGATGAGAACTAACTGAGCAAAAGCTCAGCCACGTCACTCCCACTCTATCGTCGCGGGCGGCTTGCCGGAGATGTCGTAGACCACGCGGCTCACGCCGGGGACTTCGTTGATGATGCGGGTGGAGATTTTGTCGAGGACTTGGTAAGGGAGATGCGCCCAGTGGGCGGTCATGAAGTCCACAGTCTCCACGGCGCGCAGCGCGATGACGTGATCGTAGCGGCGCGCGTCGCCCATTACGCCGACGGATTTCACCGGCAGAAACACCGCGAACGCCTGGCTGACCTTGTCGTACAAATCGTTTCGACGCAGTTCTTCGATGAAGATGGCGTCGGCGCGGCGCAAGGTGTCGGCGTAGTCTTTTTGCACTTCGCCTAGAATACGCACGCCGAGGCCGGGGCCGGGGAACGGGTGGCGATAAACCATTTCGTACGGCAGGCCCAGTTCCACGCCGAGGCGGCGCACTTCGTCCTTGAACAGTTCGCGCAGCGGCTCGACCAGTTTGAGGTGCATTTTTTCCGGCAGGCCGCCGACGTTATGGTGTGATTTGATGACGTGCGCCTTGCCGGATTTGGCGGCGGCGGATTCGATCACGTCGGGGTAAATGGTGCCCTGCGCGAGCCATTTGATATTGCGCAGTTTGACCGCTTCTTCCTCGAACACCTCGATAAATAATCGGCCGATGTGTTTGCGTTTTTCCTCGGGATCGACGACGCCTTGCAGCGCGCCGAGAAAACGCTGCTCGGCATCCACGCGCAGCACTTTGATCCCTAAGTGTTTGGCGAAGGTCGCCATCACTTGATCGCCTTCGTGCAGGCGCAGCAGGCCGTTGTCCACGAATACGCAGGTGAGTTGATCGCCGATGGCCTTATGCAACAGCGCCGCCACCACCGAGGAATCGACGCCGCCGGACAAGCCGAGCAGCACTTCGTTGTTTCCCACTTGCTTGCGCACTTGCGCGATGCTGTCTTCGATGATGTTGTGCGCCGTCCACAGCGCCTCACACCCGCAGATTTCCAGCACGAAGCGTTGCAGGATGCGCGCACCTTGGCGCGTGTGCGTGACTTCCGGATGGAATTGCAGGCCGTAGAAACGGCGCGCCTCGTCGGCCATACCGGCGAGCGGCGCGGACGGCGTGCCGGCGATCATCTTGAAGCCGGGCGGTAATTGCGTTACGCGGTCGCCGTGGCTCATCCACACGTCAAGCAGGCCGTAGCCTTCGTCGCTGGTGCGGTCTTCGATGTCGCGCAGCAGCGCGGAGTGGCCGCGCGCGCGCACCTCGGCGTAGCCGAATTCGCGGTGCGCGGAACTCTCCACCGCGCCGCCCAACTGCGCGGCCATGGTTTGCATGCCGTAGCAGATGCCGAGCACCGGCACGCCGAGCTCGAACACCGCTTGCGGCGCGCGCGGCGTGTCGGCCAGCGTCACCGACTCCGGCCCGCCGGAGAGAATCACGCCCTTAGGCGCGAAGGCGCGCAGCGCGGCGTCGGGCATGTCCCACGGATGGATTTCGCAATACACGCCGATCTCGCGTACACGCCGCGCGATGAGCTGCGTGTACTGCGAGCCGAAATCGAGGATGAGGATGCGGTGGGCGTGGATGTTCATAACGATAGAACAAAGGACAAAGGACAAAGGGCAAAGGGAAAAGGGAAAAGGGAAAAGGGAAAAGGAAAGAATCTCCCTTGTCTTCTCCCTTTTCCCTTGTATCTTTTCCCTTTGCCCTGTTACTTGTATCTTTTCCCTTTTCCCTACTTTTATTTTAATCAATTTGATAATTCGGCGCTTCTTTGGTGATGGTGACGTCGTGCACGTGGCTTTCGCGCATGCCGGCGAGGGTGACGCGCACGAATTCGGGCTGCGCGCGCATGGTGTCGATATCCTTGCAACCGGTGTAGCCCATGCTGGCGCGCAGGCCACCCATGAGCTGGTGCACGATGGCTTGCAGAGGGCCTTTGTACGGCACGCGCCCTTCGATGCCCTCCGGCACGAGCTTTTCGGCTTCCGATACGCTTTCCTGGAAATAGCGGTCGGCTCCGCCGCCGCCTTGCAGGCGCGTCATGGCGCCGAGCGAACCCATGCCGCGATAGGATTTGTAGGAACGGCCTTGATAGAGTTCGATTTCGCCGGGGGCCTCCTCGGTGCCGGCGAACATGCTGCCGATCATGATGGCGTAAGCGCCCGCCGCGACGGCTTTGGCCAAATCGCCGGAGTAGCGTATGCCGCCGTCGGCGATCAGTGGAATGCCTTTTTTCGCCAGCGCCGCGGCGACATTGGCGATGGCGGTGATTTGCGGCACGCCGACGCCGGAGATGATGCGCGTGGTGCAGATGGAACCCGGCCCGATGCCGACCTTGACGGCGTCCGCGCCCGCTTTCACCAGCGCCTCGGCGGCGGCGGCGGTGGCGATGTTGCCGCCGACCACTTGCATGGCGGGGAAGTGATGTTTAACCCAGCGCACGCGGTCGAGCACGCCTTGCGAATGGCCGTGCGCGGTATCCACCACGATCACATCGACGCCCGCCGCGACCAGCGCCGCGACGCGCTCGTCGGCGCCCGCGCCGGTGCCCACCGCGGCGCCGACGCGCAACCGCCCCAGGCTGTCCTTGCAGGCGTTGGGATTTTCCTTGGCCTTTTGAATGTCCTTGACGGTGATCATGCCGCGCAGTTGAAACTTGTCGTTCACCACCAGTACTTTTTCGATGCGGTACTTGTGCAACAGCGCGACCACCTCCTCGCGCTCCGCGCCTTCCTTGACCGTCACCAAGCGTTCCTTGGGCGTCATGATGTTCGACACCGGGCTGTCGTAGTGCGTCTCGAAGCGCAGGTCACGGTGCGTGACGATGCCTACCAGCGCTTCGCCGTCCACCACCGGCACGCCGGAAATGTTGTGCGCGCGCGTGAGGGCGAGCACGTCGCGGATGCTGGTCTGCGGCGTGACCGTGATGGGATCTTTGATCACACCGCTCTCGAATTTTTTCACCTTGCGCACTTGCGCGGCTTGCTCTTCCGCCGTCATGTTGCGGTGAATGATGCCGATGCCGCCCTCTTGCGCCAGGCTGATGGCGAGACGCGCCTCGGTGACGGTGTCCATGGCCGCGGACAATAGCGGGATGCTGAGCTTGATGTCGCGCGTGAGCCAGGTTTCCAGATTGACTTGCGCAGGCAGGACGGTGGAGTGCGCGGGCACTAACATCACATCGTCAAAGGTCAGGGCGTCCTGCGCTAGGCGCATAGGAGGGCTCCATGGCAGAGAAAGGTTAGCCAAATATTATAATATTTTTTCTGTGTGAGGTAAATAAAGATCGACCGGCCTCTATTTATGGGAGAGATGTCATTGGAATCAACGATACACCTCGCGCCTGTGCCCGATACGGATGACCAATACCACCAGTGCTGCGTTGCGCAATTCGCAAATCAGACGGTAATCCCCGACCCGGTAGCGCCATAATTCCGTGAATTGCCCCTTGAGAGGTTTGCCAAGCTGGCGCGGGTCGTCGAGCACGGCCACGCGATTCTGCAAATAATCTCGAATACGGCGGGCCTCTTGGCGGCCTATCCTTCTCAAATCCTTTTCAGTGCGCGGATCGAATTCAATCGTCCAAGCCAAGGCGCTTACTCATTTCATCCAGGGAGATTGTTTTCTCACGACCGGCCCGAAGGTCCTCTAGCGCTTTCTCCGCCAGATAAATATCCTCCAAGTCCTCCAGATGCTCTTCGATGGCTTCGCGGATATAGTAAGTTACCGTGCGCCCCGTTTGTTCGGCGAGCGAATGCAGGCGCTCATATGTTTCGTCCGAGAGCCTTACTGCCGTTTGTTTGCCCATGCCTTACCTCCAAATACCCTACTTTGGTTTACATGTATACCATTATATATTGGATTAGCAATCGGGGCAATATCGCACAAAAAGATCCCGCGCTGCTCTCATAGCAAATTCTGGATTATCATTAATCCATGTACGAACCCACCGGCTTCGAAATCCTCGAGGGGCTGTCCGCGCTGCCGGCGCGCGAGGTCTACAGCGTCGCGCGCCTGAATCAGGAGGCGCGCGCGCTGCTGGAAGGCAATTTCCCGCTGATCTGGGTGGAAGGGGAAATCTCCAATTTTTCGCGCCCCTCCTCCGGTCACGTGTATTTTTCCTTGAAGGACAGCCAAGCGCAGGTGCGCTGCGCCATGTTCCGCACGCGCAACGTGCGCCTGAATTTCACGCCGGATAACGGTATGCGGGTGCTAGTGCGCGCGCGCGTGAGTCTGTACGAAGGCCGCGGCGAGTTCCAGTTGATCGTGGAACACATGGAGGAAGCGGGCGACGGCGCCCTGCGGCGCGCCTTCGAGGAACTCAAGCAGCGCCTGGCGGCGCAGGGCCTGTTCGATAGCGCGCGCAAGAAACCGCTGCCCGCGCTGCCGCGCCGGATCGGCGTAATCACCTCCCCCACCGGAGCCGCGCTGCGCGATATTCTGGCCTGTCTGCGCCGCCGCTTTCCCAGTATCCCGGTGCTGATCTATCCCGTGCCGGTGCAGGGCGCGGGCGCGGCGGAGAAGATCGCGCAGACCCTGCGCCTGGCCGCGCGACGCGCCGAGTGCGACGTATTAATCCTCGCGCGCGGCGGCGGTTCGCTGGAAGACCTGTGGGCCTTCAACGAGGAGTGCGTGGCGCGCGCCCTCTACGAGTGCAGCGCGCCGGTGGTCACCGGCATCGGGCATGAGATCGACTTCACCATCGCCGACTTGGCAGCCGACCGGCGCGCCGCCACGCCGACCGCCGCCGCCGAGCTGGTCAGCCCTGACCGCAATGCCTGGCAAACGGTGCTGGCGCGCCTGCGTTCTCGACTGGCGCAACTTATGCAGAATGCGCTCCAACAACGCCGTCAAGCGCTGACTTGGACGAAGCGGCGCTTGCAACACCCCGGCCAGCGCCTGCGTAATCAGGCGCAGCGTCTCGATGAGCTGGAACAGCGTCTCGCCCGCGCGCAGCGGGCGCTGTTACACCATACGCGCTCGCGCCTCGCCGCGTTGCGCGCCCAACTACAGCGGCTCACTCCGCTGCACCGCGTGCAACGTCTGCACGTGGAACACGAGAACCTGAGCCGACGCCTGCGCGGCGCCGTGCTGCGTACCCTGGAGCGGGCGCACAGCCGCCTGGACGGCTTGGCGCGCGCATTGGACGGCGTCAGTCCGCTCGCCACGCTGGGGCGCGGTTACGCCATTCTGCAACGTCTGCCGGAACGCAGCGTGGTGCGCGCCGCGCGCGGACTTGCCGCAGGCGACCGCGTCGAGGCGCGCCTGGGCCAGGGCGGCGTGTTATTGAAAGTTGAGAAACGACTTGATGAATAGATTATTAGCTATTGTTTTATCATTATTTTCTGTTTCATCTCTCGCTATCGACCTGCCCCGCTCCAGTCCCGTGCCGGGCGGTATCGCCATCCTACCCCTGAACTTGCCGTCCGGCGCCCAAACCGCCCCGCACGCCTACTACGAGGGCCGGCGCGTGATGGTGCTGCGCAACGGCGCGACATGGCAGGCGCTGGTCGGCATCCCGCTCAGCAGCAACCCCGGCACACATGTTTTAGAAGTGAAAAACGGTGACCAAACTCTAACGCGGGTCAGCTTTACGGTGCGCGACAAGCGCTATCCCAGCCAACATCTCACCATCAAGGATCAGCGCAAGGTGGAACCCTCCGCCGAAGATTTGGCGCGCATCGAAAAGGAAACCGTGGAAATCAATCGCGCGCTGGAGCAGTGGACTGATCAAACCGATATGCCGGTGAACTTTCTCCAGCCCGTGGAAGGCCGGCCCAGCGACAGTTTCGGCTTCCGGCGCTACTTCAACGGCCAGCCACGCAAGCCGCACAGCGGCATGGACATCGCCGCCGACAGCGGCGCGCCGGTGCGTGCGCCCGCCGCGGGCCGGGTGATCGCCACCGGCGACTACTTTTTCAACGGTAACACCATTTTCATCGACCACGGCCAGGGGCTGATCACCCTGTACTGCCATCTCAGCCGCATCGACGTCCGTCCCGGCCAGGCGGTGCAGCGCGGCGACATCATCGGCGCGGTGGGCATGACCGGGCGCGTAACCGGCCCGCACCTGCACTGGGGCGTCAGCCTGAACCGCGCCTCGGTCGATCCCGGCCTATTTTTACCCGCCGCTGGCACAATCATTGAATAATCTCCAAGAAAAGATAAGATATGACCCGATATATTTATTACCGGATTAATAGCGCCATGGCTTTATTTTTTGGCTGTAAGGCGTATACTTTTAAATGTTTTAGCTACGCCGCCGATAAATAAACTAATAACCCGTCAGAGAGCCTCATGAATTACGCCGCCCTACTCCGCCTCCCGGCCTATGCCGCCCTGGTCGCCGCCCTACTCCTAAACGCCGGGTGCGCCACCACCCAGGGCGTGCAAGGCAGCGCCGCCGATGACGAATACGATCCGCTCGAGGGCTTCAACCGGGCTATGTACAGCTTTAACGAGAACGTGGACAAGGCCGTGCTCAAGCCGCTGGCCACGGGCTATAAGAACGTCGTGCCGCAGCCGGCGCGCACCGGCGTAGCTAATTTCTTCAACAACCTGTCCTACCCCATCGTCATCCTCAACGATTTTCTGCAAGGCAAGGCCGAGCAAGGCGCCGATGACTTGATGCGCCTCATCATCAACTCCAGCTTCGGCTTGTTCGGATTCCTAGACGTCGCCACGCCGGGCGGATTACCGGCCCACAAGGAAGATTTCGGCCAGACGCTGGGCTATTGGGGCGTCGCGGACGGCGCGTACATCGTGCTGCCGTTCTTCGGGCCGAGCAACGTGCGCGACACCTTCGGGTTAGCGGCGGACATCTACACCGACCCGCTCACGCACCATGACGATATCAGCCAGCGCAACTGGGCATGGGGCATCCGCGCCATCGACAACCGCTCGCGCCTGCTGTCCGCCGGACGCATCCTCGACGAGGCCGCCACCGACCCCTATAGCTTCACGCGCGAAGCGTATCGCCAGCGCCGCGCCAGCCAAATCCGCGATGAGGAAACCACATCGCAGCAACAGGATTTCCGCAAGGACGAATAAATACAGTTACAAATAACAAGTTGCAAGTTACAAGATGAAACAAAATTTGCGTTTTTTCTTGTCACTTGTAACTTGCAACTTATTACTTCTTTTTTATATGCTTGATTAAACGCTTGCGCTTCGCGCGCTGGCGTTCGGTCAGCACGTTCTTGCGGCCTTGGTAGGGATTCGCGCCGCTCTTGAATTCCACGCGCACCGGCGTGCCCTCCAGCTTCAGCGCTTCACGAAAGCTATTGGCGAGGTAGCGCCGGTAGGTATCCGGCACCGACTCGGTTTGATTGCCGTGCACCACCACCAGCGGCGGATTGTGTCCGCCCTGATGCGCGTAACGCAGCTTGATGCGCCGTCCCGCCACCAGCGGCGGTGCGTGAGCGGCGACGGCTTGCTCCAGGATGCGCGTCAACTGCGGCGTGGAAAGTTTTTTGTTGGCCGCGGCGTAGGCGCGCTCCAGCGCGGTGAACAATTCGGCGACGCGCGTGCCGCGCAACGCCGAGATAAAGTATATTTTGGCGAAATTGAGAAACGAAAGTTTGCGGTCGAGTTCCTGTTTGACGCGGCTGCGCTGTTCGAGATCCACGCTGTCCCATTTGTTGACCACGATCACCAGCGCGCGGCCGCTCTCCAGAACGAATCCCAGCAATCCGGCGTCCTGATCGGTAACGCCTTGCTGCGCGTCGAGCACCAGGATGACCACGTGCGCGTCTTCCACGGCTTGCAGGGTTTTGATGACGCTGAATTTCTCGATGGTTTCGGTGACTTTGCCGCGGCGGCGCACGCCGGCGGTGTCGATGAGCGTATAGCGGCGCCGCTTGCGCTCGAAGGGAATGTAGATGCTGTCGCGCGTGGTGCCCGGCTGGTCGAAGGCGAGCACGCGCTCTTCGCCGAGCATGCGGTTGACCAGTGTGGATTTGCCGACGTTGGGGCGTCCGATCACGGCGATTTTGATGCCGTGCGCCTCTTCCTCTTTCTCTTCTTCTTCCGATGCCGGCAATGCCGGCAGCACGGCATCCATCAGCTGCGTCACGCCCTGGCCGTGCGCGGAGGAAATCGCGTGCGGCGCACCCAAACCCAGTGCGTAAAATTCCGCGCCGCCGAGCGCGGCGTCGCGGCCTTCCATTTTATTCACCACTAAAAAAACTTTTTTGCCGTAAGGACGCAGTTGCGCGGCGATCTTTTCATCGGCGGGCGTCAGGCCGTCGCGTCCGTCCACCAGAAACAGCACCACGTCGGCCTCGCGCACCGCGAGCAGCGTCTGCTCGGCGACCAGGGCCTCCAGTCCTTCCTCGGTTCCGGTCAGGCCGCCGGTGTCCACCACGATATACGGCCGGTCGCCGATTTTGCCTGAACCGTATTTGCGGTCGCGCGTGAGTCCCGGCTGATCGGCGACCAGCGCCTCGCGCGTTTGCGTGAGCCGGTTGAACAGCGTGGATTTACCGACGTTGGGCCGGCCCACTAGGGCGATGACAGGTTTCATAGAATCAGAGAAAAGGGCAAAGGTACAGGAGACAAGGGGAAAGGGAAAAGATACAAGGGAAAAGGGGGAATGCAGGTAAGGTCTTTTCCCTTTTCCCTTTCCCCTTTCCCCTTTATCTTGTATCTGCCTTAAAAGCGGCCAATACGCCGCCCTTGCCGCTCACGTAAAGCGTATCGTCACTGACGGTGGGCGCGGCGATGATGCCGGCGTCGTCGACGCGCACGCGCGCCGCGAAGCTGCCGTCGTCGCGCGCCAGCCAGTGCAGATAACCTTCGAAATCGCCGACCACAACGTAATCGCCGTAAGCGGCGGGCGCGGTGACGCCGCGCGCGTGCAGTTTATCCTGCTTCCAGAGCGTGCGTCCGTCGCGGCGATCCAGGGCCAGCACGTGACTTTGAGCGTCGGTGACATACACCATGCTCTCGTCGACGCCGACGCCGGAATACGAGGACATGTCGCGCGCCCACAGCAGGCGTCCGCTGTCCATTTCCACCGCCGCGATACGCCCTTGGAAGCTCGCCACGTACACGACGCCGTCCTGCGCTTGCGGCTCGCCGCTGATATCGACCAGGCGTTCCAATTCGGTGCGCCCGCGCGGCTCGGCGACGGCGGTTTCCCACAGCAACTTGCCTTCGCTCAAACTCAGCGCGACGAGTTTGCTGCTGGCGAAACCGCCGATGACTTTATCATCCGCCAACAACGGGGCGCTGGTGGCGCGCAGCGTGAGCGCCGGCACCGTTTGCTCGTATACCCACACGCGCTTGCCGTCCGCGGCGTTCAAGCCGAACAGTTTACCGTCGATGGTGCGCACCACCACGCGGCCTTGCGCGGCGCGCGGCGCGGACAACACCTCGCTGGAAACACGCGCGCGCCATACCTCCTTGCCGGTGTTCTCGTCCAGCGCCAGCACCTCGGCCTCGCTGGTGCCGACCAACACCAAACCCTCGCCGTTGCCCGGCCCGCCGGAGATGGGCGCCTTGGTGTCCGCGCTCCACAACTGTTGTCCGCCGGCGGCGTCGTAGGCGCTGACGCGCCCCTTGCGGTCGGCGGCGAACGCCTTGCCGCCCACTACGATGGGCGACAGTTTGATATATTGTTTGTCGCTGCCGGCGCCGACGCGCGCGGACCACAACGTTTGCACGGCCACGCCGGATTGCAGCGCCGTCAGCGGCGCAGGCGGATCGGAGTTATCCTTGCCGGCGAAAAAATCGTTGACCGTGGTGCAACCGCCGATGCCGAGTAGCGCCAGCGCCGCCAGTCCGGCTTGCCAACTCCTGTTCACTATTTATTTTCCTTTACATTCGGCGTGCCGAGATCATCCAACTTCATCTGCAACAACTCACGCTGTTCCGGATCACTCTCCTCGCCCAGCGCCGCCAAGGCGCGCGTGTAGGCCGCGTGCGCCGCGTCGGGTTGATTGGTTTTCATGTAGGCGTCACCCTTCACCTCTTCGTAGGCGGACAAGAAACCGCCGGGCTGCACGTCGGAAACCAGTTTGAGCGCCGCCGCGGCTTGATCAGAATCGATCATCACCCTGGCCAGACGCAGCCGCGCGATGTGACGCAAGCTGTCTTCCTCGGCGTTGCTCAGCGCCCATTGTAGATGCGTGACGGCGGCCTGCGCGTTGCCCTGCTCCAATTCGAATTTCGCCATCGCCAGCGCGGCGAACACCGCGTAGGGTGTATCACCGTATTGATTGCGAATGCGCGCGGCGCGCTCCAGGCCCGCGCGTGCATCGCCCTTTTCCACGTCGCCGATGAGCAGCTGATATTCCGCGGAAGCCGCCTCCGCCTGCGTGCGCGTGTGATCGCGCCACGCCCACGCGGCAAATAAAACGCTTACGCCGATCACCACGCCCGCGATGACCGACTTGCCGTTTTCCTTCCACCATTTTTTGAGCTGCTCGATCTGCTCGCTTTCGGTTGTGTAAACGTCCATGGAATTCCTTTAAATTAACTCACGCAAAGACGCAAAATTCACCAAATCAATTAATGAGCGGGAAAAACATTTCCCATAAAGCCCCAAATTACAAATTTTCTTTCTCGCTTTTATTTTATAGTCTTTGCGTCTTGGCGCCTTTGCGTGAGGCTGCGCCGTTCAGCGCGTCAGGCCGCCCGCGGCGCGCGCCTCGGCATCGGCGATGCGCTGGTTGATGACTTGCGCGTCCTCGGAATCTTGCGGCATCAGCGCGGCCAGACGTTTCCAGTAAACGCCGGCGTTTTTGAAATCTTGTTGCTGAAACGCCGCCATGCCGGCCAGCCATAGCGCCTTTTGATTTTGCGGATCGAGCTTGAGCGCTTTCTCGAAGTACTCGGTGGGCTTGCCGGCGAGCCGTTGATCGCTGCTGGAGAGCGCCAGCACCTCGGCGTAATCGGCCAGCAACTGCGGATCATCGCCGAGCAGCGGCAGCGCCTTGGCGTAGGCGTCGGTGGCGTCGGCGAAACGCCCCAGCACGCTGTAGGAACGTCCCAGCATGGCCCAGCCCATGCCGTCCTGCGGATTGGTCTTGAGCCGCTCGGCCAAACGCTCGGCCATCATCTCCGGCGTCAGGCCGTTCATGGCGGCCATGGTGGCCTGCGCGGTTTGATTCGACAGCGCCGCGTCACTCTTGCCGAGTTGCAAGTAGACACCTATCGCCAGCACCGGCACCGCCAGTCCCACCGCGATGGCCGTATTGCGCGCCACCGCCGTCGTGACCACCGGCTTCTTGGGCGCGGCGTCCGTCACCTCGGCGAGCAGGCTACGCTCTAAATCATGACGCGCTTGTTCGAACTGCGCGGGGCTCAGTGTTTCGTTTCGGAGATCGGCCTCCAATTCGGCAAGCTGATCCTTGTAAATCGCCGCGTTCAATTTGTTGCGCTCGATGGTTTGCGGCGCGCGCTCCCCGAGCAGCGCGGGCAGCACAATAAGCAGGCTGGCGGCGAGCATGAGGGCCGCCAAAATCCAAAATAACATGGTTTAGGTATCCTCTTTCGCTTGATCGAGTAATTTGTTCAAGCGCTTGTGTTCCGCGTCCGAGAGCGGAACGTCTTTGACGCGCGCGGGCAGGCGCCTAAGATAGAGAATCAGCAGCGCCGCGCCGAGCACCGCCAAGATAAACGGAGCGAACCACAGCGGAATGGTCGTCGCCTTGACCGGTGGGCGGAATAGCACGAAGTCGCCGTAACGCGCCACCAGATAATCGATGACTTGCTGATCGGTCATGCCCTTGGCCATGAGTTCGCGGATCTCGTTACGCAAATCCACCGCCAGGTCGGCGTGCGAATCGGACAGCGTTTGATTTTGGCACACCAGGCAGCGCAACTCGTGCGACAGCGCCTTGAGGCGCGCCTCGATGGCGGGATTGTCGCTGATCATATCCACCGATTCGGGTCCGGCGGCCCACGCCGCGGGCAGCCAACACAACGCGACGGCCAGTAATAGGTAACGCCTCATCCTTGCAATTTCCTAATCAGCGGCAACACTTCCTTCTCCAAGCTCTCCGGCGTCAGCGGCCCGATCACTTTGTGGCGGATGACGCCCGCGCGATCGATGACGTAGGTTTCCGGCACGCCGTACACACCGTAGTCGATACCGACCTTGCCGCTTTCGTCGAAGGCGCTGGCGACGTAGGGATTGCCGAACTGCGCCAGCCAGCGCTGCGCGTCTTCGCGCTTGTCTTTGTAATTCAGCCCGTAAATATTCACCGCGCCGCTGCGCGCCAAGTCGACCAACAGCGGATGTTCCTGGCGGCACGCCACGCACCACGAGGCCCACACGTTCAGCAGCGTGACCTTGCCGAGCAAATCCTTGCGCCCCAACTGCTGCGCGGCATCCTGCACTTGCGGCAACATGAAATCGGGCGCCGGCTTGCCGATCAGCGGCGAGGGTACCTCGTGCGGATTCAGCATCAACCCTCTAGCCAAGAATCCCACCAGCACGATGAATATTCCCAGCGGTATCAGATAACGTATCATGTCTTACCTTGCCTTCCCCGCGGCGGCGAACCCGGTTGCACCCAAATCCGGCGCGTCCGCCAATGCCTGTTTGCGCGCCAGTAAACGGTAACGCCGGTCGCTGGCCGCGAGAATGCCGCCCAACACCATGCATAGCGGGCCCAGCCAAATCCACTGCACCAACGGCTTGTAATACAGGCGCAGACTCCACGCCCCGCCGCTCACCGGCTGACCCAGCGCCACGTACAGATGGCGGAAAAATCCCGCGTCGATGGCCGCCTCGGTCATCGGGTTACGCTGCACTTGGTAGACACGCTTTTGCGGATGCAGCACGGTGATTTCGCGCGCGCCCTTGCTCACGCGCACCGCGCCTTCCACTGCTTGATAGTTCGGCCCCTGCACGTCCCGGACGCCCTCGAAGCGGAACGTATAACCGCTGAGTTCCACGCTCTGGCCGGGATCCATGCGCAGTTCCTTCTCGGTGCTGAATGCACCGGACACGGTGACGCCGAGCGCGAACACCGCGACGCCGAGATGCGCCAGGAACATGCCGTAAAATCCGCGCGGTAAACTACGCAGCCCGGCGCCGAGATTGGCGATGCCGTTGCGCCCCGCTTTTTCCCATAAACTCTGGAAGCCGCTGGTGATGATCCACAAACCCATGAAGAAACCCAGGCTGGTCATGACGGTCCAATGGCCCAGCACCGCCGGCAGCAGCAACGCGGTGATCACGCTGATGCCGAACGCCCAGCGCAGACGCACCGCCAGTTCCGGCAAGCTGGCCTCCTTCCAGCGCGCGATGGGACCGAGCGCCATGAGAAACACCGTCGGCACCATGAGCGGCACGAACACCGCGTTGAAATACGGCGGACCCACGGAGATTTTGCCGAGACCCAGCGCGTCGAGCAGCAGCGGGTATAGCGTGCCGAGCAGAATGCTGAACGCCGCCACCACGAACAGTACGTTGTTGCCGAGCAGCATGGACTCGCGCGACACCAAACCGAAACTGCCACCCATGCCCACGCGCGGCGCGCGCCAAGCGTACAGCAGCAGCGAACCGCCCACCACGATGCCCAGGAACAGCAGAATAAAGGCGCCGCGCTCCGGATCGGTGGCAAAGGCGTGCACCGAGGTGAGCACGCCGGAGCGCACCAGGAAGGTGCCGAGTAGGCTCAGCGAAAAAGCGAAAATGGCCAGCAGCACCGTCCACACTTTGAAGCTGCCGCGTTTTTCCGTCACCGCCAGCGAATGGATCAGCGCGGTGCCGACCACCCACGGCATGAACGAGGCGTTTTCCACCGGATCCCAGAACCACCAGCCGCCCCAGCCCAATTCATAATAAGCCCACCAGCTGCCGAGCGTGATGCCGAGTGTCAGGAATGCCCACGCCACTGTGGTCCACGGCCGCGACCAGCGCGCCCAAGTGGCGTCGAGGTGCCCGCCGAGCAGCGCCGCAATGGCGAAGCTGAACGCCACGGAAAATCCCACGTAGCCCATGTACAGCATCGGCGGATGCGCGATCAGGCCGATGTCTTGCAGCAGCGGATTCAAGTCGCGGCCTTCCACGGCGGCGGGAAACAGGCGCTCGAAGGGATTGGAGGTGAGCAGCATGAACAGCAGAAAACCGATGCTGATAAAGCCCATCACGCCCAGCACGCGCGCCACGAATTCCTGCGGCAAGCTGCGGCTGAAATAGGTGACCGCCAGCATCCACACGCCCAGGATAAACGCCCACAGCAGCAGCGAACCCTCATGCGCGCCCCACAGCGCCGCCACGCGGTAAGACACCGGCAGCGCGGAATTGGAATTGCTCGCCACGTACAGCACGGAAAAATCGTTGACGACGAACGCATAGATCAAACAAGCCACGGCGATCGTTAGAAATATAAATTGACCGCGCGCCGCGGGACGCGCAACAGCCATCCACGCCGGTATGCCGCGCGCCGCGCCGATCAGCGGCAAAATGGTCTGCAACAGCGCCAGGCACAGGGCGATGATGAGCGCGAAGTGTCCAAGTTCGGGAATCATTTATTCACCTCATAAAATACGGTCATGCCAAGATGGTAATCCCACACAAACTCATCTCACGCAAAGGCGCAAAGACGCAATAAAAATGTTTCAAGCATCATGAACCATGCGTGGACTAAATCGGCCATTACTGGCTTTCTGGGAATTTTAAATCTGCGCTCTCTGCGTCTTTGCGCCTTTGCGTGAGGCATTTCACCCTACTGCTTCAACGACGCCGCATTCATCGCCTGGCCCTTTTTCACGGCGTCGGCGACCTCCGGCGGCATGTAATTTTCATCGTGCTTGGCGAGCACTTCGCTGGCGACGAACACGCCGGTGTCGCTGAGCCGGCCTTGCGCCACCACGCCTTGGCCCTCGCGGAACAAATCGGGCAAGATACCCTTGTAGGTAACCGGGATAGTTTTGGCGGTGTCGGTCACGGCGAAATGCACGGTCAAGCCGTCGTCCTCGCGCTTGATGCTGCCCTGCTCCACCAAGCCGCCCAGACGGAACGCGCGGTCCTTCGGCGCCTGCGCCTCCAGCACTTGCGTGGGACTGAAAAAGAACACCAAATTATCGCGGAAGGCGTTGAGGCCCAGCGCGGCGGCGACGGACACACCGCCCAGCACCAGCAGCACCAGTATCAAACGTTGTCGACGCACTTTCATAACATATCCCTCTTGGCGCGCGCCGCCTTGCGCGCGATTTCGCGTAACAATTTCTGCTCGGCGCGCAACGGCACGATGACGTTGACCAGCAACACGGCGAACGTCACGGCGTAGGCGCTCCACACGTAAAAGGCGTAACCACCCATGTGAAAAAATTCACTCATTCGGCTCGGCTCCTGCTCAAGGCGGGGGTTAAATTGGTATCCGCCTCCTGCGCCAGTTCCTGCACCCAGGCGCTGTTGCGTTCGCGCTCCAGCACTTCGCAGCGCGTGCGCATCAACAACACGGTAACGTAAAAGAATTTGAAGGCGAACGCCAGGATCAGCAGCGGAATCAACATGCTCGGCACAATGGCCGCGGTGCCGGCCATGCTCAGCGTCGGCGGCTGATGGAGCGTGTTCCACCAGATCACCGAGTAGTAGATGATGGGCACGTTCACCGCGCCGACGATGGCGAGCACCGCGCTGGCGCGCGCGGCTTTTTGGCGGTCTTCGATGGTGGATTGCAGCGCCATGAAGCCCATGTATAAAAACAGCAGTATCAGTTCCGAGGTGAGACGCGCATCCCACACCCACCACGTGCCCCACATCGGCTTACCCCACAGCGAGCCGGTGACCAGCGTGGCCAGCGTGAATGACGCGCCGATCGGCGCCGAGGCCGCGGCCACGCTGTCCGCCACTTTCATTTTCCAGATCAGGCCGATGGCCGCGGACACCGCCATCACCAAATAAATAAACATCGAGTTCCACGCGCTCGGCACGTGAATGAACATGATGCGGTACGATTCGCCCTGCTGATAGTCGGGTGGCGCGACGAACAACCCCAAATATAAACCGACCGCCATCAGCACGCCGGTCACTCCGCCCAGCCAGGGGATTAAACGTCCCGATATCGTCCAAAAATATTTCGGCGAACCGAGTTTATGGAACCAAAGCCACATAATTACTCCACGCTGATTCGTAACGCCGCCGCCGCCGCCCACGGCGACAGACTCAAGGTGAACGCCAACAGGGCGCCTAATATGGACAAATGCGCCGTCACCGGCAACCCCCCCGCCGCATTATCGACCGCCCCGGCGGCGAAAATCAGCACCGGGATATACAAGGGCAACACCAGCAGCGACAGCAGCACTCCGCCGCGGCGCAGGCCCACGGTGAGCGCCACGCCGATGGCGCCGATCAGGCTCAACACCGGCGTGCCCAGGACCAGCGACAGCACCAGCACGCGGATCGCCTCATTCGGCAGGTGCAGCAACACCGCCAGCAGCGGCGCCAAGAACAACAGCGGTAAGCCGGTGGTCAACCAATGCGCCGCCGCCTTGGCGAGCACCGTCACCGACAGCGGATGCGGAATAAGCAGCAACTGCTCCAGCGAGCCGTCTTCGAAATCGGAATGGAAAATGCTCTCCAGCGAGAGCATGGCCGCCAGCAACGCAGCGACCCAGATCACACCGGGGGCGAGGGTTTGCAGCAGATTGGGTTCGGGGCCGATGCCGAGGGGGAACAGCGTGACGACAATGACGAAGAACATCAGGGGATTCATGATTTGCGCGCGGCGGCGCAGCGCGAGCAGAAGGTCGCGCCATACCAGAATCCCAAACACTTTAATCAGACCGGAGTCAGCCATGTCAAGCCAAACTTAAGCGGGTTAGTTGACCGTGTCCCAGCGCCAACGGTTGATGCGTCGTCACTACGGCCATCCCGCCGCGTCGGAGATGTTCGGACAACATCTCCTCTACCAGTCCTATCCCTTTGACGTCCAAAGCCGCCAGTGGTTCATCCAATATCCAAAGCCGCGCCTGCGTGGCCAATAAGCGGCTCAGCGCCACGCGGCGCTTTTGCCCGGCGGACAGAATCCGCGCCGGCACGTCGCTAAAATCCTCCAGGCCGACCTGATACAAGGCGTCGTCTATCGTCACATCAGGCTGGGGCCGTCCCAAGGCGCGGGCGATGCGCAAATTCTCCGCCGGGGTCAAATCGCCCTTGATGCCGTGATGGTGTCCGATGTACGCCGTATCCGTCATGAACTGTTGCCATACGCGGCGGATGGCCTGGCCTTGCCAGCGCACCTCGCCCTGCGTGGGCGCGGCCAAACCGCACAGAATGCGCAGCAAGCTGGTCTTGCCGGCGCCGTTCGGGCCCTCCACTTGCAAAAGCTGACCGGAGCGCACGGCGAGATGCAAATCCGTAAACAGCACGCGGTCACTGCGAATGCACTCCAGCCCTACCGCCTCCAAGACGGACGGAGAAGCGGCGCAAGGCGCGGCCGGGGGGTCGACTAAAGGGAAACTCATCGTAATGTCATGCGCGGGCGGCTGTGCCGACCGCGCCAAAATGGCCTTCATAACCCCAGCTTAAACCGCATCTAAATACCCTTCCAAAACCGGATTATTTTAACACAAGCCCGGGCAAAATTTCGGTATAAATCGCGCTTTTCGCCCCCTCACGGCTGGGAAAGTTTCCGCGACTTTGCTATGATTCCGAACCGTTGAGCTTAATATAGCGTGTTCATACCACCTCGGCATCAACCGTAACCCTATCCCCGTTCGACAGAGGAATTCGCTGATGAGCGTACGTCATCGCTTGCAAAACGGTTTGCTTTGTACATTATTCACTGTCAGTCTCGGCGCGTCCGCCGCGCCCGAACAGCAGACCGTCAAGCCGGCGGCCGCGCCCGCCGCTCCCAAATGGGAAAACGTGCTGACGCGCGCCAAGGTCATGAGCATCGCCTTCGAGGGTGATTACCTATGGCTCGGCCTGTACGGCGGCGTGATCCGTCACGACCTGCGCACCGTGAAAGATCACGAACTCTACACCGTGCAAAACACGCACGGCGGCATCATGAGTCCCGGCGTGTACAAGGTCGCCATCGCTCCGGACGGCACCAAGTGGTTCGGCACCTACGGCGGCGGCCTGAGCAAATTCGACGGCAAACACTGGATCAACTACACGCCGGAAGGCTACGGCGCGGCGGACAAGGCGCGCGACTGGAAACCCTATCAGGAAAGCCAGGGCCTCGGCGACATGTGGGTATACGACGTCGCCTTCGATAAAAACAACACCATGTGGGTCGCCACCTGGAAAGGCGCCAGCCAATTCAACAGCAATGACAACACCTTCAAAACCTACCGCGTGGCGGAAGGCTTGACCGACAAATGGGTGTACGCACTGGGCATCGATAAGGACGGCGTATACTGGTTCGGCACCGAAGGCGGCGTCACGCGCTATGACGGCAAAACTTGGAAAAGCTACACGCACAAAGACGGCTTAGGCGCGGACATCAAGGAAGCCATCCCCGGCAATCCGCACACTCCGGCGCCGTCCAGCCATCACGCCGATCCCCAGAAAAGTAACCTGGCCAGCAATCCCAATTACGTGATGTCCCTCGTCGTCGATCACGCCAACAACAAATGGTTCGGCACCTGGGGCAGCGGCCTGTCGCGCTTCGACGGCAAGCAATGGAAAACCTACACCGCCGCCGACGGCCTGGCGGGCAACTTCGTGTTCTCGCTGGCCGTGGACAAGGACGGCGTACTGTGGGCGGGCACCAACAAAGGCGTGAGCCGCTTCGACGGCAAAACCTGGAAGAATTACAGCCGCAAAGACGGCCTGCTCGACGACTTCGTCTATTCCATCGGCGTCGATCCGCAAAATCATAAGTGGTTCGGCACGCGCGTGGGGGTAAGCAAATTAACAGAGGCCAATCCGGCCACCAGCACGGCGGAACAACCCAACAAACCCGCGGCAGCCCCGTCCGGCACACCCGCCGAAAAGAAGCGCGGATGATCGATCACCGTGTGGATGATCCAACGCGCGGAAGGCGGAAACCGGGCGTGATCTTGGCCGCGCCGGTGGCGCAGCCGTAAAGTTTTTTTGCAGGCTTCCAATAATTCCGATCCTGCCGCGCGGTGGGCGGCGCTGTCCACACCGCCGCCACCCAGCAGTGAGTTATTGGCTACGTTGACGATGGCGTCCACCGCAAGCTGCGTGATGTCACCGCGCACTTATTTCCAATCCGTGCGTCACTGCGTGCTTAAGTAGTGTTTCCACTCCGCGAATAATCGATGATCCAATGCCGCCACCACGGAGCACGGCTTGAATTCCAAGCCGCACGGCGTGTCGCTTTCCAGGGTCGCGGCGCGGCCTCCGGCTTCCGCCAGAATCAAACTGCCCGCTGCGTAGTCCCACACGCGCTGGCGTCCGTGCAGATAGACGTGAAAGCGTCCGGCGGCGAGCCAGCACCACTCCAACGCCACCGAGCCGAAGTTGCGCTGTGAACTATAAGGCGGGCGCTCTACCAAGCGGCGCGCGAGCGACGTGGGTAAACGTTTGAAATCAATGGCGGCAAGGGCGCGCTGGAGCGGCAGATTGAATTCTTTATACTCCAGCCGCACACCGTTCAACCATGCGCCCTGCCCCTTGCGCGCGCTGAAACATTCGTCGCGCATGGGATCATATACCACGCCCAGCACAACTTCGCCGCGGTTGATCAAGGCCAGCGATACCGCAAAGAACGGCACGCCGGCGGCGAAGTTGCTGGTGCCGTCGACCGGATCGAGGCACCACAAACCCGTGTCATGTGATTCAAGCAATGCACGCTGTTCGGCCTCCGGCATTTCCTCGCCGAGGAAACGATATTCCGGCCAGTGCGCATTCAAGCGCTCACGCAGGGTTTGCTGCATGGCGATGTCGGCGCGGGTGACGATGCTGCCATCCGCTTTCAGCGTGCGCGTTACTTCGGCGAAGCGCGGCAGCAACTCTCGACGCGCCGCGTCGACGATCAGTTCGTGTAATTTTTTTATATCCGGCAGCACGAGGTTTCTCTCAGGCATAGTTTTACTATTCGGGTTACTATAGCGCGAGAGAAATATTTAAGTAAGCATCATGTCCGAGCAAGCAACCCAAGACGCCGCACCCACCGAAGCGAAGAAATCCTGGCTGCTGTACATTTTGGAGTGCGGCGATGGCTCGTTCTATACGGGCATTACCAACGAGCTGGAGCGGCGCGTGCGCCAGCACAACGACGGCTTGGCCTCGCGCTGTACGCGCAGCCGCCGCCCCGTCAAGGTGGTCTATCTTGAGGACTGCGCCAACCGCTCCGACGCCTTGTCCAGGGAGCGCGCGATAAAATCCTTATCGCGCGCGGACAAGCAGCGCCTCATCGAAAACGCAGGACGCGCGCATGATTAGCTTACGCCGCCTTGCACTGCACCGTGGCGGCCGCGCCTTGCTGGAAGACGTGGATCTCACCATCTACGCCGGCCAGAAGATCGGCGTGACCGGCGCGAACGGCACCGGCAAATCCAGCCTGTTCGCGCTACTGCGCGGCGAGTTGCAGCAGGACAGCGGCGACCTGGACATGCCGCCGCGCCTCATCATCGCGCACGTCGGACAGGAAACGCCCGCGCTCACCACGTCCGCCATCGACTACGTGCTGGACGGCGACGCCGAGTTGCGCGCCATCGAAACCCAGCTCGACACCGCCCATGACGCGACGGACGGCATACAGCTCGCCGCCCTGCACGCGCGCTACGACGCCATCGGCGGCTACAGCGCGCGGGCGCGCGCCGCGCAGCTTCTGCACGGGCTCGGCTTTGCCGCGCATCAGCATACGCAAGCCGTCGACGTCTTCTCCGGCGGCTGGCGCATGCGCCTCAATTTGGCGCGCGCGCTCATGTGCCGCTCCGATCTGCTGTTGCTGGACGAACCTACCAATCACTTGGATCTCGACGCCGTGGTGTGGCTGGAACAGTGGTTGCGCGGTTATCCCGGCACCTTGTTATTGATCTCCCACGACCGCGATTTTCTGGACAACGTCGTGGATCACATTGCCCACCTCGAACACCAGCGCATAACGCTGTACACCGGCAACTATGCGCAATTCGAACGCCAGCGCGCCGCGCGGCTCGCGCTGCAACAAGCGGCCTATGAAAAACAGCAACGCGAGATCGATCACATTAAAAATTTCGTCAGCCGCTTCGGCGCCAAGGCCAGCAAGGCGCGCCAGGCGCAGAGCCGCATCAAGGCCCTCGCACGCATGGAAACCATCGTAGCGGCGCACATCGATTCGCCGTTTCACTTCGCCTTTAGCGCGCCGGAAAAGGCACCCAACCCGCTGCTCTACCTGGAGCACGCGGCGGCGGGTTACAACGAAAATATTGTTCTGCACGACGTCAACCTGCACCTCGCGCCGGGCACGCGGCTGGGCCTATTGGGCCGTAACGGCGCGGGCAAATCGACCTTAATCAAACTGCTCGCCGGCCTGCTCGCGCCCGCGCGGGGCGACCGCATCGAAGGCAACGGCCTTAAGATCGGCTACTTCGCCCAGCATCAACTGGAGGCGCTGCGCCCCGATGAAAACGCCCTGCAACACATGCAGCGTCTCGACCGCCGCGCGCGCGAACAAGACCTGCGCAACTTCCTCGGCGGTTTCGGATTCGTCGGCGACGACGCGCTGCGCGCGGTGCAGCCCTTCTCCGGCGGCGAAAAGGCGCGCCTGGCGCTCGCGTTACTTGTGTGGCAGCGGCCTAATCTGCTGCTGCTCGACGAACCCACCAACCATCTCGATCTGGACATGCGCGATGCGCTTACGCTGGCGCTGCAAGATTATCAAGGCGCACTGGTGGTGGTCTCGCACGACCGTCATTTGCTGCGCACCACCACCGACAGCTTAGTGCTGGTGGCGAACGGCCATGCGGAAATTTTCGACGGCGATCTCGATGACTACCGCGATGGTTTGACGCAGCGTCCCGCGAGTGGCGCGCCGACCGACAAGGCGCCCGGGCGCAGCGCCGCCGAACGCAAGCAGCAAAAACGCAGCGAAGCGGAGCAACGCAACCGCGACGCCGAGCGGCGCCGTCCGCTGCAAAAGAAACTCGATGAACTGGAAAAGAAAATAGACACGCTCGCGCGCGAACAAGAAGCGCTGGCGGCAGTGCTCGCCGATCCTGCGCTGTACGAAAATGCGAGCAAAGGCAAGCTCGAGGAAACTTTAGCAAGACAAGCGCACATTACCGAAGCTTTGCGCCAAGCGGAAAGCAATTGGATGGAAGTAAGCGAGACCTTACAGGCGCTGGCGGCAAATTAAACTAATGCAGGGCCTCCTCCCGCCCCATGCGCAGCGTATCGAAGTTGTCGCCAAGCATGAGCACCAACCCTTGGCGCCGCGTGTCGCCGCTGGCGCTGAATTCGAACTGATACACGCGGCGAATGCGCAGTCGCCCCAATAGATCGCGCCCTAATCCCAAACCGCTCAGCGCCACGGTATCATCCAGAAATTGCACGCCCTGCAACGCGCAGTGCTGCCGCGCCGCTCGCACCGCGCGCTCGCGCACGCGCAGGCTGTCGTACCAAAACCACGCGCCCAGCGCAAACAACCCGAGCAGCAAGAACGCGCTCATGAACGAATCTTACGGCGCGGCGGATAGGCGATGAAGGTAATGATCACCAGCAGAAGAAACAGCGAATAGGCGAGCGTGAACACCCACTCCGGAAAATCGTAAAACAGCAGGCGCTGCACCCAGTACGTGATAAAATCGGTTTCGTAGCCGCGCGCCCCCGCCAATTCGCGCAGGCGCGTCTCCCACACCGTTAACGGACAAACCCGGCCCAGCCACGCCTCCACCGCCACGAAGCCGATGGCGAACAAATGCGCGGCGCGGAACGGGACGTTCCGTGTCCAATTCCAGCCTTGCGACCAGCCCAGCAGGATCAACGCCTGGCCGGCAATCACAAACAGCACAAAGGCGGCGTGAGTAACCAGCACCACATCCGCCAGAATGGCATAAACAGTCGTCACATCGCCCGTTACTTTATCTTGATCAACTCGATGTCGAAGATGAGCGTGGAATTAGGACCGATATCCGATCCCGCGCCGGTCTCGCCGTAGGCTAACTCAGAGGGAATAAACACCTGATATTTGGAACCTTCCGGCATCAGTTGCAAAATTTCTTGCCAGCCCTTGATTACCGCGTTGACCGGAAAAGCGGCCGGTTCGCCGCGGCCATAGGAACTGTCGAACTCCTTGCCGTCGATCAGCGTGCCGCGATAGTGAGCCTCAATGGTGTCGGTGAGCGCGGGTTTTTTGCCCTTGCCCTGCGTAACCACCTTGTACTGCAAGCCGCTCGGCAACGTCACCACGCCTTGCTTCTTCTTGTTGGCCTCTAAAAACGCCTGTCCCTGTTTCTTGTTGGTCTCCGCCGCCGCCGCGCGCTTGTTGCCCAATTCCTGCTGATGAGACTGAACGGCGGCCTGCATTTCTTCCTGTGTAAGCTTCTCCTTGGCGCCCGTCACCACGTCCTTGATCGCCGCGCTCACGATGTCCAGATCGACGTCCAACTCTTGCCGTTTGAGGCTTTGCCCGATTTGGTGACCCACGGTGTAACTGAGCTTCTGCTTTTGCGTGCTCAACGCCGGATCGGCGGCGAAAGCGGACGCGGAAAAAATACAGCATATGGCAAGCGCCAATTTGGTTTTCATGGAAACTCCTAGCATTTAGAGAATAATTACATCGAACCGCTATAGCATATCATTTAGCCGCGCCGTATTCAGCGCCTGTTCGGCGTGGCATAATGGCGTGCATAGAAATATCCCATATATTACAGTGTGACCACGCTTACTCTCATTCGTCCCGACGATTGGCACGTGCACCTGCGCGACGGCGCGGCCATGCAGGCCGTATTGCCGCACACGGCGCGACAGTTTGCGCGCGCCATCGTCATGCCCAACCTGAAACCCGCGGTCACCACCACCGATATGGCGCTGGCCTACCGCGCGCGCATCCTGGCCGCGCTGCCGCCGGATACGCCGTTCAACCCGCTGATGACTCTCTACCTGACCGACGCCACGCCGCCCGAGGAAATCGCGCGCGCCAAGGCCGGCGGCCAAGTGCTGGCGGCCAAGTATTACCCCGCCGGCGCCACCACCAACTCGGCCTCCGGCGTCACCGATCTGCGCAAGACGCACGCGACGCTCGCCGCCATGGAGGAATACGATCTGCCGCTGCTGGTGCACGGCGAAGTCACCGATCCGAGCGTGGATATTTTCGATCGCGAGAAAGTATTTATCGAGCGCGAACTGGCGCCGCTACTGGACAAGTTTCCTAAATTGCGCATCGTGTTCGAACATGTGACTACGCGCGAAGCCGTGGAGTTCGTGTTGGCCGCACCCGCCAACGTCGCCGCCACCATCACCGCGCACCACTTACTGCTCAACCGCAACGCCCTACTGGCCGGCGGCATCCGGCCCCACCACTATTGCCTGCCGGTGCTGAAGCGCGAAAGCCACCGCATGGCGCTAATCGGGGCGGCCACCGGCGGCAACCCGAAATTCTTTCTCGGCACCGACAGCGCGCCGCACGCCAAACACACCAAGGAAAGCGCGTGCGGCTGCGCGGGCGTTTACACCGCGCACGCAGCCATGGAACTCTACGCCGAGGCGTTTGAGCAAGCGGGGGCGTTGGATAAATTGGAAGGTTTTGCCGGCCTGCACGGAGCGGATTTTTACCGTCTGCCGCGCAATAAGGAAAAAATCACCTTGGTGAAGGAAGGATGGTGCGTGCCCGATGACTATGCACTCGGCGCGGAAACGCTGATCCCCTTCCGCGCCGGTGAACGGCTGAGCTGGAAGTTGCTCAACCAGCCTTAATAGGATTCGCCGAAATTATTGCGCCTTCGCTGCGTCCGGCTTTTTCACGGCTTCCAACATTTTTTGCAATTCGCCGGACTGGTAAAGCTCCAGCGTGATATCGCAGCCGCCGATCAGTTCGCCGTTGATGTAAATTTGCGGGAAGGTCGGCCAGTTTGCGTAGCGCGGCAGATTCTGAAAAATCTCCGGATCGGCCAGCACGTTCACGTAAGCGAACTCCGCGCCCGCCGCCTTGAGCGCCTGCGCGGCGCGTGACGAAAACCCGCACTGCGGCATTTGCGGCGTGCCCTTCATGAAAATAATAACCGGGTTGCTTTCAACGTGTTGTCTGATTCGTTCCATTACGTCCATAATTCACCTGTGCAACTTATGTGGAAACAAAACGCATTGTAGCAAATTACTCAGGGGTCATAAAGCAAGGCAAGAAACCTTATGCTATGACCCCTGAGTAAAAACCCTGATTACTCTACCCCACCCTGCCCCCTTTACGCCACGTTATCCGCTCCGCGTAAAAATCCAGCCAAGCTCTCCATGGCTTGGCGACAGCGTGAAGTGTAGCCTTACTTACCGATCTCCATGTAACACCTCCCGCTCCGATACAACTTTGTCGCATCAAATCTTGAAAAAATGCTCGCGGTAATATTTTAGTTCGCGGATGGAGTCGCGCACGTCGTCCAGCGCCAGGTGCGTGGAGTTTTTAACAAACCCATCCGCCATCGCAGGCATCCAGCGCTTGGCCAATTCCTTGATCGTGCTCACGTCCAAATTACGATAATGAAAATATTTTTCCAACTCCGGCATACAACGGTACAAAAAGCGCCGGTCCTGGCAAATGCTGTTGCCGCACATGGGCGACTTGTTGCGCGGCACGTACTTTTGCACGAATTCCAGCGTACGTCGCTCGGCCTCCACTTCGTCTATGAGGCTGGCGCGCACGCGCTCGATGAGACCGGACTTCGCGTGTTGCTGCGAATTCCAGCTATCCATGCCCTCGAGGATAGCGTTGTTCTGATGGATCGCCAGCACCGGCCCTTCCTCCAGGATGTTAAGATCGCTATCGGTGACAATGGTTGCAATTTCGATAATCTGATCGACCTCGGTGTTTAAGCCCGTCATTTCCAGATCGATCCAGATCAAATTGTTGGAGTTTTGTGCCATGCCGCTCTTTCGTTATGGTGATGTAGCCCGGATGGGCGTCTTGCCAAGCATTGTACCAGAGGCTAACCTACTTACCATGTTAACTTTCGAGTGCTCACGATGAATTCCTTCACCCTGCTGTTTCTGGCGGCGCTCAGCGGCGGCTTAGGCCTGCAACTGTGGCTGGCGCGGCGTCAAATCGCCTTTGTGGCCGCGCACCGCGCGCAGGTGCCGCCAGACTTCAGCGCGCGCATTCCCGCCGAGGCGCATCAAAAGGCCGCGGACTACACGCTCGCCAAGACCCGCTTCGGCCAGATCGAACTGATCGCCGGCGCACTGTGGCTGCTGCTGTGGACGCTCGGCGGCGGTCTGAATCTGCTCGATCAAGCGTGGCGCGCGCTGGAGCTGAGCCCGGTATGGACGGGTGTCGGCTTCTTGCTCAGCGCGTTCTTGTTGATAGCCACACTCGATTTGCCGTTCGCCGTCTATCGCACCTTCGTCATCGAACAGCGCTTCGGTTTTAACCGCACCACCCCGAAAGTGTTCATCACCGACCTGCTGAAGCAGGCATTACTGCTGCTCGCGCTCGGCGCGCCGCTCGCCACGCTGGTGCTGTGGCTGATGGATGCGTCCGGCGGCTTGTGGTGGCTGTACGTGTGGCTGGTGTGGACCGGCTTCACGTTGCTTATGATGTGGGCCTACCCGGCCTTCATCGCGCCGCTGTTCAATAAATTCAAGGAACTTGGCGACGCCGATCTGGCGCAGCGCATCCAAAGATTATTGCAAAAATGCGGCTTTACCAGCAAAGGCATTTTCGTCATGGACGGCTCCACGCGCTCCGGTCACGGTAACGCCTATTTCACCGGCCTGGGCGCGCACAAACGCATCGTGTTTTTCGATACGCTGATGGACACGTTGCAGCCCGCCGAAATCGAAGCCGTGCTGGCCCACGAACTCGGCCACTTCAAGCGCAAACACGTGCAGAAACGCTTGGTTTTAATGACGCTGGTCAGCCTGATCGGCCTCGCCCTGCTCGGCTGGCTGATGGAACAAGAATGGTTTTACGCCGGCCTGGGCGTCGCGCAGCCTTCGCTGCACGCCGCATTGATATTATTCCTATTGGTCACGCCGGTATTCACGTTCTTTTTTTATCCGATCATCGCCTATTTTTCGCGCAAGGACGAGTTCGAGGCCGACGATTTCGCCGCGCAACACACCGATCCCCGCGCGCTGATCGACGCCTTGGTCAAGCTCTACAAGGAAAACGCCAGCACGCTCACGCCTGATCCGCTCTATTCGGCATTTCACGATTCCCATCCGCCCGCCGCCGCGCGCGTGGCGCATCTGTGGACCAAGGTTAGCGCGGCACCCATGGAGGCTGCATCATGAAAAGATATTGCACAATGCTAATACTGGGCGGCGCGGTGCTGCTCAGCCTGCCGTCCGCGCAAGCCGCCGGCGATCCGGCGCGCGGCAAGGAGCTGCACGACGCCCACTGCACGTCCTGCCACGCCAAGTTAATGGATGGCAATCCAACCGCCATTTTCACGCGCCCCAACCGCATCGTGCGCTCGCTCGACGGCCTGAATAAGCGTGTGCGCTTCTGCGAGTCCATGAACGGTTTGAATTGGAAAGACCAAGACATCGACGACGTCGTGGCCTATTTAAACCAAGCCTTCTACAAATTCGGAGGGGACAACCCATGAGCGACTTGGCGGCCAAACATTGCAAAGCCTGCGAGGGCGGCGTGGCGCCGCTCTCCGCCATGCAAGCGCGTGACATGCTGAATCAAGTGACGGGCTGGGCGCTGAATGACAAAGGCGACGCCATCAGCCGCACCTTTCAATTCAAAAATTATTACCAAACCATGGCCTTCGTAAACGCCGTGGCCTGGATCGCGCACCGGGAGGATCACCACCCTGACATGGAAGTCAGCTATAACAAATGCACGGTGCGCTACAGCACCCACGCCGTGCACGGGCTTACCGAAAACGACTTCATTTGTGCGGCGAAGATTGACGCGCTGTTGGCGCTGACATGAGATCATCCTTGGCGGAAAACAAGAAACTTAAATATGGCGCTTAACAAAACGATAGAACTGAAACGCGAGGCAATCCTAGCATTGGCGGCTAAGCACGGCGCACGCAATCTCCGTGTGTTTGGCTCAGTAGCCAGAAACGAAGCAAGCGCTCGCAGCGATATCGATATTTTGGTGGACCTGGAACCGGGCCGCAGTCTGTTCGATCTGGGAGGGTTGCTAATGGATTTGCAGGAATTATTAGGCCGCAAAGTAGACATTGTCACGGAGCAAGGGCTGCACTGGTATATCCGCGACAAAGTACTAAAAGAAGCGGTGCGGCTATGAAAGATGATAGGCTTTATCTAATCCACATCAGTGAATGCATAGATCGCATTGAGAAATACACCACCGGCGGAATAAAGTGAGTTGATGAATTCCACACTGATTCAAGACGCCGTATTACGCAACTTGCAAACCCTTGCTGAATCCAGCCAACGCATTTCCGAACCCCTAATGGCAGCGCACACCGATGTACCCTGGCGGGACATTGCAGGTTTCCGAAATGTGCTGGCACACAACTATTGTAGGAGTTGATCTTGGATATGTGTGGCAAGTCATCGAAGCCGATTTGCCAAAACTTAAAAGGCAAGTGCAGGTCATGCTGAACGGCCTGAAGTAGAATGTAAATAGAATGTTGCCTACATGTCCTTAATAACCGCCTCGCCGAACCCCGACGTGCTCACGCGCGTGGCGCCGGGCATGAGGCGTTCCAGATCGACGGTGACGGTCTTGGCGGAAATCGCGCCGCATACGCCCTTGATAATCAAATCGGCGGCCTCGAACCAACCCAGGTGGCGCAGCATCATCTCGGCGGAGAGAATAATCGAGGCCGGGTTGAGTTCGTTTTTACCGGCATACTTCGGCGCGGTGCCGTGCGTGGCCTCGAACATGGCGACGGTGTCGGATAAATTGGCGCCCGGCGCCATGCCGATGCCGCCGACTTGCGCGGCCAGCGCGTCGGAGATGTAATCGCCATTCAAGTTGAGCGTGGCGATCACGCTGAATTCTTCCGGCTTCAATAAAATCTCTTGCAGGAAGGCATCCGCGATCACGTCCTTGATGATAATTTCCTTGCCGGTTTTCGGATTCTTCATCCGGCACCACGGGCCTTTATCGATTTCCGTCGCGCCGAATTCGCGCTTGGCCAGTTCGTAGCCCCAATTTCGGAAGCCACCCTCGGTGAACTTCATGATATTGCCCTTATGCACCAGCGTCACCGAGTCGCGGTTGTTGTCGATGGCGTATTGCACGGCTTTGCGCACCAGGCGCTCGGTGCCCTCGCGCGACACCGGCTTGATGCCGATGCTGGAGGTTTCCGGGAAACGGATTTTTTTCACGCCCATGTCACGCTGCAAAAAATCGATGACTTTTTTCACCTCCGGCGTGCCCGCCGCCCATTCGATGCCGGCGTAGATGTCCTCGGAATTTTCACGGAAGATCACCATGTCGGTTTTTTCCGGATGCTTGAGCGGGCTCGGCGTGCCGGTGAAATAACGCACCGGGCGCAGGCAGACGTATAAATCCAATTCCTGGCGCAGCGTGACGTTGAGCGAGCGCATCCCGCCGCCGACCGGCGTGGTCAACGGGCCCTTGATGGACACCACGTAGTCGCGCACCGCGCGCAGCGTTTCATCCGGCAGCCAGTTGCCGCCGCAGCGCGCCGCCGCCTTTTCGCCGGCGTACACTTCCATCCAGGCGATGGCGCGCTTGCCGCCGTAAGCCTTGGCGACCGCGGCATCCACCACGCGGCGCATCACCGGGGTAATGTCCACGCCGATGCCGTCGCCTTCGATGAATGGGATAATCGGGTGGGCCGGCACGCTGAGCGCGCCGTTCTTGTTAACGCTGATCTTTTCACCCGGCGGAACGGCAATTTTGGCGGTAGTCACGAATATCCCCTGATACAAAAATAGGCGCGGCATTCTACCATTGCGCTTCGGACGCAGGTAAAATTTACTGATTTCTCAGCCCGCTCGTTATTCCCGATAATACTTGACTGAAATACTCAAGTTACCTACACTAAATACCTTACTAAAATACTCAGGAATTATGAGGTTATTGTGAGCAGCACGCTACAGGCGGTCATCAATCAGCCTTACAAGCACGGTTTCGTGACCGAAATCGATGCCGACGTCTTGCCCAAAGGGCTCAACGAAGACGTTATCCGTTTGATTTCAAAGAAGAAAAATGAGCCTGAATGGCTGTTGGAGTTCCGCCTGCAAGCCTATCGCCATTGGCTGACCATGACCGAGCCCACCTGGCCGAACGTCCGTTATCCCAAGATCGACTTCCAGGACATCAGCTATTACTCCGCGCCCAAACCCAAGAAAAAACTGGCCAGCCTCGACGAGGTCGATCCGGAACTGCTGCGCACCTTTGAAAAACTGGGCGTGCCGCTGCACGAGCAAAAGGCCCTGGCCGGCGTGGCGGTGGACGTGGTGTTCGACAGCGTGTCGGTGGCGACCACCTACAAGGCCAAGCTGGCCGAGGTCGGCATCATTTTCTGCTCGTTCTCCGAGGCGGTGCAGAATCATCCGGAACTGGTCAAGAAATACCTGGGCAGCGTAGTACCGAGCGGCGACAATTTCTACGCCGCGCTCAACTCCGCGGTGTTCACCGACGGCTCGTTCGTGTATATCCCCAAGGGCACGCGCTGCCCGATGGAGTTGAGCACCTATTTCCGCATCAACACGCAGGAATCCGGACAATTCGAGCGCACGCTCATCATCGCCGAGGAAGGCAGCTACGTGAGCTACCTGGAAGGCTGCACCGCGCCGCGCTTCGACACCAATCAATTGCATGCGGCGGTGGTGGAGCTCGTGGCGCTCGATAACGCCGAGATCAAATATTCCACCGTGCAGAACTGGTACGCCGGCGACGAACACGGCGTGGGCGGCATTTATAATTTCGTCACCAAGCGCGGTCTGTGCAGGGGCGTGAACTCCAAGATTTCCTGGACGCAAGTCGAGACCGGCTCCGCGATCACCTGGAAATATCCGAGCTGCATCCTGCTCGGCGACAATTCCAGCGGCGAGTTTTATTCCGTGGCGCTCACCAACCACAAACAGCAGGCCGACACCGGCACGAAGATGGTGCACATCGGCAAAAACACGCGCAGCCGCATCGTCAGCAAGGGCATCTCCGCGGGGCAGTCCAACAACAGCTACCGCGGACTGGTGAAGATCGGGCCCAAGGCGCAGGGCGCGCGCAATTATTCGCAGTGCGATTCGATGCTGATCGGCGCGCACAGCGGCGCCCACACGTTCCCCTACATCCAGGTGCAAAACAACACCGCCAAGGTGGAACACGAAGCCTCCACGTCAAAAATCGGCGAGGAGCAACTGTTTTATTTCGCGAGCCGCGGCATCGGCGCGGAAGAAGCCGTGTCCATGATCATCAACGGCTTCTGCAAGGACGTGTTCACGCAGTTGCCGATGGAGTTTGCAGTGGAAGCAACCAAGTTGCTTGGACTTAAACTTGAGGGAAGTATTGGGTGATTATTCCGAATAGCAAGGTGCTGTTAGAGGTGAGCAATCTCTTTGCCAACATAGACGGCGTGGAGATCTTAAAGGGCGTCAACCTCACCGTGCGCGCCGGCGAAGTGCACGCCGTCATGGGACCGAACGGCTCCGGCAAAAGCACGTTTTCCAAGATATTGGCCGGACATCCCGCGTACCGCGTGACCGGCGGCCGCGTGCTGTTCGAGGGCCGGGATTTGCTGGCGCTGCCGCCCGAGGAGCGCACGCGCGCCGGCGTGTTTCTCGCGTTTCAATATCCGGTCGAGATCCCCGGCGTCAGCAACAGCGCCTTCTTGCGCCTCGCCTACAACACGCTACAGGCGCAGCGCGGGCGCGATGAACTCGATCCGCTGGAATTCGACGATTTCGTGCGCGAAAAAATCAAGATCGTGGACATGGATCCCGCCTTTCTCGACCGCAGCGTGAACGAGGGTTTTTCCGGCGGCGAAAAGAAGCGCAATGAGATATTGCAAATGGCCATCCTCGAGCCGAAACTCGCGATCCTGGACGAGACCGATTCCGGACTGGACATCGACGCGCTGCGCGTCGTGGCGAACGGCGTGAACCGCCTGATCACGCCGGACAACGCCGTGGTGCTGGTCACGCATTATCAGCGCCTGCTCAACTACATCACGCCGGATTACGTGCACGTGATGGAGGGCGGACAGATCATCAAGACCGGCGGCAAGGAACTGGCGCTGGAACTGGAGACGCGCGGCTACGATTGGGTGCGCGACGAATTCGAAAGCGCCGCCGGGATGACCGCATGAATGTCCATCCCCAGCTCGCCAGCACGCCCACTCTCGGCGGCCTGTTGCAGGAGCGGCCCGCTATCACAGCGGGCACGGTCGGCTGGCTGAATCGCCTGCGCCTGGACGCCGCGGCGCGCGTCGATCAATTAAATCTACCCACCACGCGTGACGAAGATTGGCGCTTTACCGACCTCGCGCCGCTGCTGAAATTTTCCTTCCGGCCGGTCTATGACGCGCCGCGTTTAACGCTCGCCGACGTGCAGCGTTTCAGCGTGCCCGAAGCCGTGCAGCGCCTGGTGTTCGCCGACGGACATTATATTCCCGCACTGTCCACGCCGACCGCCGTGTCCGGCGTAACGGTCATCAATTTGGCGGAGGGACTGTCGCGCCACGGTGTCACGGCGCACGCCCATCTGGCGCGCCACGCCGATTTCCAGCGCAACCTGTTCAGCGCGCTCAACACCAGCGCGCTGCAAGACGGCGCATTGGTCATCATCGGCAAGGATTACGCCGACGCCGCGCCTATTCATTTGTTGTTCATCGCCGGCGCGCAGGACGCGCCTGTGGTGAATTATCCGCGCGTACTTGTGGTCACCGAGGCGCACAGCCGCTGCACGTTGATCGAAGATTACGTAAGCCTTGCCGAGCAGGTTTATTTCACCGACGCCGTGAGCGAAATCGCCGTGGGCGAACACGCGCATGTGCGCCACGTCCGGCTGCAACGCGAAAGCCGCGCGGCCTTCCATATCGCGCACGGCGCGGTGTCGGTGGCGCACGGCGGCGTGTACGCGTCCACCGCCGTCACACTGGGCGCGCGTCTGTCGCGTTTGGACTTACACGTGCAACAAAACGGTGAAGGCATGGACTGCACGCTGGACGGCCTGGCGCTGATCGCCGGGCGCCAGCTTGCCGATACGCACAGTACCATGGATCACGCCCAGCCGCGCGGCAAGAGTATGCAATTGCACAAGTGCATCGTGGACGGCGCGGCGCACGCGGTGTTCAACGGCAAGATAGGGGTGCGCGCCGGCGCGCAGTTGACCGACGCGCAGCAATCCAGCCGCAACCTGCTGTTGTCGGAGCAGGCGCGCGTCGACACCAAACCGCAGCTCGAAATCTTCGCCGACGACGTGAAGTGCGCGCACGGCGCGACGGTCGGACAGCTCGACGCCGAAGAGCTGTTCTATTTAAAGAGCCGCGGGCTCGATGAGGCGACGGCGCGTAATTTATTAACCTACGCCTTCGCCGCGGAAATTATCGACAAGATTCCGGTCGCCTCGCTCAAGCAACAGTTGCGGCGCAGCGTGTTAAACCAAACCCGAACGGCGGCGTTATGAACATCAATCCTTTGCGCGGTGCGGCAACCGAGAAATTCGACGTGGCGCACATCCGCGCCGATTTTCCCATTTTACAGCGCCGCTTCGACGGCACGCCGCTGGTGTATCTCGACAACGCCGCGAGCAGCCAGGTGCCGCAGCCGGTCATCGACCGCTGGGTGCGCTATCACCGCGAACAGCACGCCAATGTGCACCGCGCGGTGCACAGCCTGAGCGAGATCGCCACGGAAGAATACGAACACGCGCGGCGTAAGGTGCGCGATTTCATCCATGCAAACGAAGAGCGCGAAATTATTTTCACGCGTGGCACCACGGAATCCATCAACCTGGTGATGCACGGTTATGGACGCGCGTTCATCGGCGCCGGCGACGAGATTATCATCTCCGCCATGGAGCACCACTCCAACATCGTGCCTTGGCAGATGCTGTGCCAGGAAAAAAACGCCAAGCTGCGCGTCATTCCCATGAACGACGCCGGCGAACTGCTGCTCGATGAATACGAAAAGTTGTTCAACGAGCGCACCAAGCTGGTCGCCGTCGCACACGTTTCCAACGCCTTGGGCACCGTCAATCCGGTGCGCGCCATGATCGCCACCGCGCACCGGCACGGCGTGCCGGTGCTGGTGGACGGCGCGCAGGCCGCGCCGCATCTTCCCGTGGACGTGCAGGATTTGAATTGCGACTTTTACGTATTTTCCGGACACAAACTGTGCGCGCCGACCGGCATCGGCGTGCTGTACGGCAAGGCCGCTTGGCTTGAAAAAATGCAGCCCTACCAGGGCGGCGGCGACATGATCCTGAGCGTGACCTTCGAGCGCACCACCTACAACACGCTGCCGTATAAATTCGAGGCCGGCACGCCCGCCATCGCCGCCGCCATCGGCCTCGGCGCGGCGCTGGATTATTTGTCCGCGACCGGCATGGAGCGCATCGCCGCTTACGAGAGCGAGTTGCTGCATTACGCCACGGCGCAGTTGAGCAAATTGCCGGGCATCCGGCTGATCGGCACGGCGCGGCACAAGGCGGCGGTGCTGTCTTTCGAAGTCGAGGGCGTGCACCCGCATGACGTCGGCACCATCCTCAACGAAGACGGCGTCGCCATCCGCGCCGGCCATCATTGCGCGCAGCCGGTCATGCAGCGCTTCGGCGTGCCGGCCACGGCGCGCGCCTCGTTCGCTTTTTACAACACCTTCGCCGAAGCCGACGCGCTGATCGAGGGCGTGCGCAAAGTGCAGAGGATGTTCGCATGATGAGCGACAGCAAGCAGCTCTATCAAGAGGTCATCCTCGACCACAACAAAAAACCGCGCAATTACGGCGTGGCTCCGGACGCCAACCGCAAAGCCGAGGGCCATAATCCGCTGTGCGGCGATCATATTGTTTTGACTTTGCACGTGCGGGATGAGCGCGTCGATAACGTCGCCTTCGAGGGCCAGGGCTGCGCCATTTGCAAGGCGTCGGCCTCCATGATGACCACCGTCGTGAAAGGTAAAACCGTCGACGAAGCCGAACAATTAGTGCAGGAATTCCGCGACATGGCGACCGGCAAGCTCGACGTGCAGACGCAACCGCATCACTTAGGCCGGCTCACCGTGTTCGCGGGCGTGCGCGACCTGCCGGCGCGTGTGAAGTGCGCCATCCTGCCGTGGCACACCTTGCACGCGGCGTTCAGCGCCGAATCGACCGCCACCACGGAGGGCGCCGCCGAGCCGATGCAATCGCTGGTCGGCGGCGTGTAGAAAAGTTATGCCGAAGATCGCTGAAATTGAAGGCACGCCGAATCCGAACGCGATTAAATTCGTGCTCAAGGAGCCGCTCACCTACGGCGTGACGCGCTCGTTCGAAAACGCCCAAGCCGCGGCCGACGACCCGTTGGCCGCGGCATTGTTCGCCATCCCGCACGTGACCAATGTTTTTTACGTGGACCGCTGGATCACCATCACGCAAGACGGCGCCGCCGCGTGGCCGGAATTGCTCAAGCAATTGGCCGTGCCGATCCGCGCCGCGCCCACGGCGGACGCGCAAGCGCCGCTTGCCTCCACGCGAACGGCCGTGAACGGCGCACAAGACCCGCGCCTCCAGCAAATCACCGCGCTGATCGATGAGCGCATTCGCCCTTATCTGATGAGCGACGGCGGCGATTTGGAAGTGCTGGAACTGGACGGCAACGTGCTCAAGGTGCACTACCACGGCGCGTGCGGCAGTTGCCCGAGTTCGCTGGCCGGCACCTTGTCCGCTGTGGAAAATCTGGTGCGCAGCATAGAACCGGAAGTTGAAGTGGTGGCGGTCTAATGTCCGATTGGATAGATGTAGCGAAAGTTGAAGAATTCGGCCCCGGCGCGCAGCGCGTGATGGACGTCGACGGCGCGTTGATCGCGGTGTTCAATATCGGCGGCGAATATTTCGCCATCGAGGATGTCTGTACTCATGACGGCGGCGTGCTCACCGGCGGACGCGTGGAAGGCGACCAGATCATCTGCCCGCGCCACGGCGCGCGCTTCTGCATCAAAACCGGCGCGGCGCTCACCGCCCCGGCCTTCGAACCGACCGCCACCTTCCCGGTGCGCGTGGAAAACGGCATGGTGCAGGTGCGGGATGACCGCTGGTAAAAGCATTATGGCATAAGTCTTGCGTGCTTTAAGAGGAACAAATGCAAAGGCCCAAGGAGGCCGCCATGAAATTCTTTATCGACACCGCCAACCTGGATGAAATCCGTAAGGCCGTGGATTTGGGCATGGTGGACGGCATCACCACCAACCCGACGCTGGTCAGCAAGGAAGGCAGCAAAAACTTTCACCAACACATCGCCGCCATTTGCGAACTGGTGGACGGCCCGGTCAGCGCCGAAGTCACCGCGCTCGATTACGCAGGCATGATCAAACAAGGCCGCGAGTTGGCGAACATCGCGCCCAACGTCACCGTGAAAGTACCGCTTACTCCCGACGGCCTGCGCGCCTGCCGCACGCTCTCCGACGAAGGCACCATGGTCAACGTCACGCTGTGCTTCTCCGCCGCGCAAGCCATACTCGCCGCCAAGGCCGGCGCCAGCTTCGTCTCACCGTTCGTCGGCCGGCTCGACGACGTCGGCGAACACGGCATGGAACTCATCTCCGAGATCGTCGACATCTACAGCAACTACGATTGGGACACCGAAGTGCTGGTCGCCTCGGTGCGCCACGTCACGCACATTCTGGAAGCGGCGCGCATGGGCGCCGACGTGGTGACCATGCCGTTCAAGGTGCTGGAGCAGATGTACAAACACCCTCTCACCAACATCGGCCTAGATCAATTTTTGGCTGATTGGAAAAAGAGCGGGTTGTAAATAAACCGCCAAGACGCCAAGTAAAATCAAAGCTAAATTGCAGTAGTCGCTTGGGTCGGAGCGCGGCAGATTCGATTTCCTCCCTACACATCCATTTTCTACTTGGTGTTCTTGGCGCCCTTGGCGTCTTGGCGGTTAAGCGCCGTATTCAAAACGTCCCGCCGTTCCAGCCCCACATGGCCCCGCTGGCGTTGGCGAATTCGATGTACACGCGGTCTTGGGGCACTCCCAGTTCCCGCTCCACCAATTCGCACAGCGCCTTGGAAAGCTCCGCGGTCTTGGCCTGCGGCAGACCGACGCTTTTGAGTTCCAGATAGGCCAGCGGCGCCGCCTCGCCGCCGAACAGCATGGGTATGGGCGGCTCCAGGGCCACCATCACGTAGCTTTCCGGCTTACCCAGGTGCTTGGCGACGGCCCGCGACAGCGTTTTCAGCAGTTCCTGCTGTGCTTTGGGCGTGGGCGGCGTGTTGGTTTGTATTTTCAGATAGGGCATGGCGCGCAACTCCTGTATTTTCAGCAAAAATAACGATTTTTTGTTCCCATTACTTGACCTGATCGGGTATTCTAAGGTGAGCGGCGAAGCCGCGAACGCCATGCCAGGGACGGCATGGCTATAGCGACGCAACGGTGCAAGGATAGCACCGCCAGGAGCGATCGCTAGATTACTAATTTAACCTAGGAGTGACTGACGTGGAACTGACCGGTGCCGAAATTCTCATCCATTGCTTGAAGGATGAGGGCGTCGAGTTTGTATTTGGCTACCCCGGCGGGGCGGTTTTGCACATCTATGACGCCCTGTACAAGCAGGACGACGTGCAGCACATCCTGGTGCGCCATGAGCAAGGCGCCGCGCACGCCGCGGACGGCTACGCGCGCTCGACCGGCAAGCCGGGCGTGGTGCTGGTCACCTCCGGCCCGGGCGCGACCAACGCCGTCACCGGCATCGCCACCGCCTACATGGACTCCATTCCGCTGGTGGTCATCACCGGCCAGGTGCACACCTGGGCCATCGGCAGCGACGCCTTCCAGGAAGTCGATTCGGTCGGCATCACGCGCCCCTGCGTGAAACATAATTTCCTGGTGAAGGACGTAAAAGACCTGGCGGAAACCATCAAGAAGGCCTTTTATATCGCCAGCAGCGGCCGCCCCGGCCCGGTGGTGGTGGACATCCCCAAGGACGTGACCGCCAACAAGGCCGAGTACCACTATCCGAAAAAAGTGACGCTGCGTTCCTACAAGCCGGTGACCGAAGGCCACCCCGGCCAGATCAAAAAGGCCGTGGAGCTGCTGCTCAACGCGCAGCGCCCGATGATCTACACCGGCGGCGGCGTGATCCTGGGCGAGGCATCGAAGACCTTGACCGAATTCGTGCACTTGCTCGGCCACCCGATTACCAGCACGTTGATGGGTCTGGGCGCGTACCCCGCCACCGACAAGCAGTTCGTCGGCATGCTGGGCATGCACGGCACTTATGAAGCCAACATGGCCATGCACGAATGCGACGTGCTGCTCGCCGTGGGCGCGCGCTTTGACGACCGCGTGGTGGGCAAGCCCGATCTGTTCTCGCCCTACTCCAAGAAAATCCACATCGACATCGACCCGGCCTCGATCTCCAAGAGCATCCGCGTGGACGTGCCCATCGTCGGTTCGGTCGATAACGTGCTGCGCGAGATGATCAAGCTCATCAAGGCGAGCACGAAAAAACCCGATCAAGCCGCGCTCAAGAACTGGTGGAAACAAATCGACGCGTGGCGCGCGCGCGATTGCCTGCGCTACGACCGCAACAGCAAGCTGATCAAACCGCAGTACGTGCTGGAAACTTTGTACAAGCTCACCAAGGGCGATGCCTTCGTCACCTCCGACGTGGGTCAGCACCAAATGTGGGCCGCGCAGTTTTACAAATTCGACAAGCCGCGCCGTTGGATCAATTCCGGCGGCCTCGGCACCATGGGCTTCGGGCTGCCGGCGGCGATGGGCGTGCAACTGGCGCACCCCAAATCGACCGTGGCGTGCGTCACCGGCGAGGCCAGCATCATCATGTGCATTCAGGAATTGTCCACCTGCAAGCAATACGGCCTGCCGATCAAAATCATTAATTTGAACAATCGCTACATGGGCATGGTGCGGCAGTGGCAGGAATTTTTCTACAAGGGCCGCTATTCGCATTCCTACATGGACGCGCTGCCGGATTTCGTGAAACTCGCCGAGAGTTTCGGCCACGTGGGCATGCTCATTGACAAGCCCGGTGACGTGGAAGGCGCGCTCAAGGAGGCGTTGAAACTCAAGGACCGCCTGGTGTTCATGGACTTCATCACCGACCAGACCGAAAACGTCTATCCCATGATCGAGGCCGGCAAGGGGCACCATGAAATGCATCTTTCGCCAGAACGAGAATTAGCTTAGAGCACCCGGCAAAATGCTCCTAACCTCATTGATTTTCTTCGCGTCTTCGCGTCTTTGCGTTGGATTTTATTAAACTATGCGTCACATCATTTCAATACTCATGGAAAATGAGTCGGGCGCCTTGTCGCGCGTGGCCGGCTTGTTTTCCGCGCGCGGCTATAATATCGAATCGCTCACCGTGGCGCCCACCGAGGACCCTTCGCTGTCGCGCCTTACGCTGGTCACGCACGGCACCGACGACATCATCGAGCAGATCATCAAACAATTGAACAAATTGATCGACGTGGTCAAGCTGCTCGACCTCACTGAAGGTCCGCACATCGAGCGCGAGATGATGCTCATCAAGGTCAAGGCGGTGAATGATGCGCGCGACGAGATCAAGCGCATGGCGGACATTTTCCGCGGCCACATCATCGACGTCACGGACAGCACCTACGTCATCGAGCTCACCGGCACCGGTGAAAAATTGGACGGCTTCATCGAGGCGCTGGACCGCAAGTCCATCATGGAAGTGGTGCGCTCCGGCGTATCGGGCATCGCGCGCGGCGAAAAAAGTTTGAAGGTTTAATTCACAAAAAATCCAACGCGAAGACGCTAAGACGCTAAGATTTCATATAAATCGAATTTCTTGGCGTCTTTGCGTCTTTGCGTTGGGTTGTTAAATATAGGTAAAAGGAAATGAACATTTATTACGACAAAGACGGCGATTTATCCATCATCAAAAGCAAGAAAGTGGCCATCATCGGCTACGGCTCGCAAGGCCACGCGCACGCCAATAATCTCAAGGATTCCGGCGTGGATGTAGTCGTGGGCCTACGTCCCGGCTCCGCGTCAGAAGACAAAGCCAAGAAGGCCGGGCTGAACGTGGCGGCGGTGGATCAGGCCGTGAAAGGCGCCGACGTGGTGATGATCCTCGCGCCCGACGAGCACCAGGCCAAGCTGTATCGTGACGTGGTCGAGCCCAACATCAAAAAAGGCGCGGCGTTGGCGTTTGCGCACGGCTTCAATATCCACTTCGGCCAGATCGAGCCGCGCGCGGATCTCGACGTCATCATGATCGCGCCCAAGGGCCCCGGCCATCTGGTGCGCTCCACCTATACGCAAGGCGGCGGCGTGCCGAGCTTGATCGCCATCCACCAGGACGCCTCCGGCAAAGCCAAGGCCATCGCGCTGTCCTACGCCTGCGCCAACGGCGGCGGGCGCGCCGGTATTATCGAAACCAATTTCCGCGAGGAAACCGAGACCGATCTGTTCGGCGAGCAGGCCGTGCTGTGCGGCGGCGCCACTGCGCTGGTGCAGGCCGGCTTCGAGACGCTCGTGGAAGCGGGCTACGCGCCGGAGATGGCCTATTTTGAGTGTCTGCACGAATTGAAACTCATCGTCGACCTGATGTACGAAGGCGGCATCGCCAATATGCGCTACTCCATCTCCAACACCGCCGAGTACGGCGACTTCACGCGCGGTCCGCGCATCGTCACTGAGGAAACCAAGCGCGAGATGAAAAAAATCCTGGGCGAAATTCAAAACGGCGAATTCGCGCGCGAATTTATTTTGGAAAACCAAGCCGGCGCGCCGGTACTGAAGGCCAAACGCCGCCTAGGGCGCCTGCATCAAATCGAGATCGTGGGCGAAAAACTACGCAGCATGATGCCTTGGATCAAGGCCAACAAGCTGGTCGATAAGTCGCGCAATTGATGCTCCACCCAGGCCGCCGCAGAGACGACGTCAAGACGCCCGATGAAGCGGCGCCCGGCGCGCCGTTGAAACGTCGGCGCGGCATTTACCTGCTGCCCAACCTGTTCACCACCGCGGGCCTGTTCGCGGGTTTTTACGCCATCGTCGCCGCCATGGGCGGACGTTACGAGGCGGCGGCCGTCGCCGTGTTCGTGGCCATGATCATGGACGGCCTCGACGGGCGCGTGGCGCGCCTCACCCACACGCAAAGCGATTTCGGCGCCGAGTACGACAGCATGGTGGACATGGTGTCGTTCGGATTGGCGCCGGCCTTGGTGATCTATATGTGGGGGCTTTCGAACCTGGGCAAACTCGGCTGGCTCGCGGCCTTTCTCTACACCGCCGCCGCCGCGCTGCGCCTGGCGCGCTTCAACACCCAGCTCGGCAGCGCCGATAAGCGCTATTTTCAGGGGCTGCCCAGCCCCGCCGCCGCCGCTATCATCGCCGGCATGATTTGGGTGGGCACGAGTTACGGCCTGCAAGGCGCCGACGTGCGCCTAGCAGCCTTCGCTCTGACCATCCTAGCGGCGGCGCTGATGGTCAGCAACGTCCGCTATCACAGCTTCAAGCAACTGGACCTCAAGGGCAAGGTGCCGTTCGTCGCGCTGCTGGTGATCGTGCTGGTGTTCGTACTCATTTCCATCGACCCGCCGCAAGTGTTGTTCGGCATCTTCTTTTTGTACGCCCTATCCGGCCCGGTGCTCACGCTGACGCAACTGCGCCGCAAACGCTTACAGCGCAAGGGGCAGGAAGGCGGGTCGTCCAAAACCGAACACGAATCTTCTTAAGAAATAGTAAAGTTGACTACCATTTACTTTTAGTCTAAATTATTTATTTATGCTTTCCTACGCGCAAACCGTTTCGCATCGTACGTCGACCCCCGCCGGCCGCGTGCTCTTGCGCGCCCTGCTCCCGCTCCTGCTTTCCTTGCGACTGCTGCCTTAGGGCAGACTACTCTTCCCTGTTCCTGGCGAGGACTCAAACACGCAATCAACTATCCGAGGCGTTTGTATAATTTTTGCATGGCGTAGCCGTGCGCGCTTGGATAATCCCGGCAAATAAAAACGGAACGACAGCATGAGCGACAAATTAATTATTTTCGATACGACGTTGCGCGACGGCGAGCAAAGCCCCGGCGCCTCCATGACGCGCGACGAAAAAGTGCGCATCGCCAAGGCGCTGGAGCGTATGCGCGTGGACGTGATCGAGGCCGGCTTCCCCATCGCCAGCCCCGGCGACTTCGAGGCCGTGCAGGCGGTGGCCAACGCCATTAAAGACAGCACGGTGTGCGGCTTGGCGCGCGCGCTCGACAAGGACATCGACCGCGCCGCCGAGGCGCTGAAGGGCGCCAAGTCGGCGCGCATTCACACCTTCATCGCCACCTCGCCGATTCACATGCAATACAAGCTGCGCATGACGCCGGAACAGGTGCTGGAGCGGGCCGTGGCGATGGTGAAGCGGGCGCGCCGCTACACCGACGACGTCGAATTTTCCGCCGAAGACGCCGTACGTTCCGACATGGATTTTCTATGCCGCATATTCGAGGCGGCGATCGCGGCCGGAGCCAGAACCGTCAACGTGCCCGACACCGTCGGCTACAGCATTCCGCACGCCTGGGGCGAACGCATCAAGGCGTTGATCGAGCGCGTGCCCAACGCCGACAAGGCGATCTGGTCGACGCACTGTCACAACGACCTCGGCCTGGCCGTGGCCAATTCGCTGTCCGCGGTATTGAACGGCGCGCGCCAAGTGGAGTGCACCATCAACGGCCTGGGTGAACGCGCCGGCAACGCGGCGCTGGAAGAAATCGTCATGGCGGTGCGCACACGCCGCGACGTATTCACCTGCGACGTCGACATCGACACCACGCAAATCGTCGCCTGCTCGCGCCTGGTATCCGGCATCACCGGCTTCGCCGTGCAACCCAACAAGGCCATCGTCGGCGCCAACGCCTTCGCGCACGAATCCGGCATTCATCAGGACGGCGTGCTCAAGCACCGCACGACTTACGAAATCATGCACGCGCAAGATGTAGGCTGGACCGCCAACCGCATGGTGTTGGGCAAACACTCCGGACGCAACGCCTTCCGCACGCGCATGCAGGAATTGGGCGTGACGTTCGACACGGAAGATGAATTGAACGCGGCGTTCGACCGCTTCAAGGAGTTGGCCGACAAGAAGCACGAAATCTACGACGAGGATTTACAGGCGCTGGTTACCGACGCCAATCTCGCCGCGGAGAACGAGCACATCAAATTAATATTTTTAAAAGTCTGCTCCGAGACCGGCGCGACGCCCGAAGCGCAGATCACGTTGTGGGTGGACGGCGCGGAGCAACATGCCACGGCGCGCGGCGGCGGGCCGGTGGACGCCGCCTTCAAGGCCGTCGAGGCCATCGTGGACAGCGGCACGACGCTGCAACTTTATTCGGTGAACAACATCACCAGCGGCACCGATTCGCAGGGCGAGGTCACGGTGCGCGTGGAAAAAGGCGGGCGCATCGTCAACGGCCAGGGCGCGGATACCGACATCGTCATCGCCTCGGCCAAGGCGTACATCAACGCCATGAATAAAATCATCCAACCACAACAGCGGGCACATCCGCAGGCGGCCAATCTGTAGGGGCTGAACCGCGAAGACCATGCCGTGGAAGGCATGGCTGGGGTTGATTAAGAAAACCGAAGTCGCGCCATGGACGGCACCGCAAATAACGTGGGCACACACAACGTGCCCACCCCCTACAGTAATTTCAACGCTGTTTCCGCCAGGCGCTTGCCCAGCGCGTGGCACAGGCGCTTTTCCTCGTCGGTGAGCGGCAAGTTACTGTCCGGTCCGGCGAGATGGCTGGGGCCATAGGGGGTGCCGCCGCTGCGCGTGGCGACCAGATCGGGTTCGCTGTACGGCGTGCCCAGGATCACCATGCCGTGATGCAGCAGCGGCAACATCATCGAGATCAGCGTGGTCTCCTGGCCGCCGTGCAGACTAGCGGTGGAGGTGAACACCGCCGCCGGTTTGCCGATCAGCGCGCCGGACAACCACAGCGAACTGGTGCCGTCGAGAAAATATTTGAGCGGCGCCGCCATGTTGCCGAAACGCGTCGGGCTGCCGAGCGCCAGCCCGGCGCATTCCTGCAGATCGTCGAGCGTGGCGTAGGGCGGGCCGGAGGCGGGAATGCTGTCCTCCACGGCCTCGCACACCGTGGATACGTCGGGTACGGTGCGCACGCGCGCCTGCATATCGGGCACTTCCCCGATGCCACGCGCGACATGTTGCGCCATTTGCGCGACGCCGCCGTAGCGGCTGTAGTAAAGCACCAATATATCGGCCATGTGTGCCTCCAAATAGGGAATTTCTGCGCGCTTGACTGCCCGCGGCGTGAATGCTAGCTTTAAGTGCTACTATAGCCCGCCAATCGCTGCTCCACAATCGGATATCTACATGAAGCGCCCCGCGTACTACTGCAAGCTGCTGGTTCTGACGGCGAGCTTGGCTATTGGGTGCGCGAGCATTCCGACGCAAGAGATGAGCGACGCACGCCAGGCGCTCGCTGCCGCGCGCGAGACGGGTGCGGCCACACAGGCGCCGGACAACTTTAACAACGCCGAGCGGCTGCTGGACGAGGCCAAGCAGGCCTTGGACGCCGGCCGCTACGACCAGGCGCGCGAGCACGCCGTTGCGGCTAAGAACGAGGCCGTGAAGGCGCGCGCCAAGGCCCTGCAAACACAGCCCCCGCCGTCGGCCAAGTGAGTTACTCATAAGTCAGTAAGTGAGACTATATTTCAGCTACGTCCCCGTCCCCCTGTTTAGGGGTGAAGCAACGAGGTTGCCGACCGTTTGGCAGGATTGCCAAACGGCGCCGCCGTTAGGCGGCCCGTAGGGTGATGCACACGGATGTGCATCATGACCGTTGGGCAGGATTGCCAAACGGCGCCGCCGTTAGGCGGCCCGTAGGGTGATGCACATGGATGTGCATCATGACCGTTTGGCAGGATTGCCAAACGGCGCCGCCGTTAGGCGGCCCGTAGGGTGATGCACATGGATGTGCATCATGACCGCCAAGCCATGGAGGGCTTGGCCGGACTTTTATGCGGAGCAGGATGGCGTAGCGTAAAAGGGGACAGGGTGAGAGTAGAGTGAACAGGGCTTGCTCAGGAGTCATCTCATAAAGGTTTGTCGCCTTATTTTATGACTCCTGAGTAATAATGCTATCCCGACTTAGACGCGCGGCGACGCGCGCCTGCCAGAGGTAATCACGTGCATGAGAAAGCTGGAAGCTTTATTCGAAGGTTTGTTGTGGGACAGCCGTTTCGTGGTGCTGTCAGCGGTCGCCGCCAGCCTGGCGGCGGCGCTTGCCATGTTCTACATGGCCACCGTCGACGCCTATTACATGGTAGCACACCTCGCCGATTACGCCTCGCCCGACTTGGGCGCCGAGGGCCGCAAGGCGCTGCATGACGAAACCATCGCGCACGTGGTGGAAATCGTCGACGGTTATCTGCTCGCCACGGTGTTGCTGATCTTCGCTTTCGGATTGTACGAATTATTCGTCAGCAAAATCGACAAGGCGGCAAGCACGGCTGGCGCTACCAACGTGCTGCTGATCAACAATCTGGACGACCTCAAGGCGCGCTTGGCGAAAGTGATTCTGATGATCTTGATCGTCAGTTTTTTCGAGCACGCCATCAACATGCGCTTCGCCACGCCGCTCGATTTGCTGTACCTGGCCGGCAGCGTCGCCTTGATCGGTCTGGCGATTTATCTTTCGCACACCGGCGAACAAAAGGAGCATGGGGCTGAAAGCGCAAGCGGGGAAACTGAAAAACAAACACTAACCGTCAAGACGCTTGGAAAAGCGCCAAGTGACAAACATTAAGCAACAAGAGAAAATCAAATTTAAGGAAGCTCTGAATAATTCAGAGATTCCTTAGACGTTTCTCTTGCAACTTGTTACTCCACCCGACGCAGTAGTTCGCTCACAAACGGCACGGTGAGTTTACGCTGCTGCGCCAGCGACGCTTGATCGAGCCGCTCCAACAGCGCGAACAACGTGGCCATGTCGCGCGGCGCGCGGCGCAATAAAAAGCGCGCGACCTCTTCCGGCACGTCGAACCCGCGGCCTTGCGCGCGCCGCCGCAGCGCCGCCAGTTTTTCCTCGTCACCTAGCAAACGCAGTTGCAGGCTCAATCCCCACAGCAGACGCGAGCTGAGATCGGGCAGGTTCAGTCCCAGTTCGGCGGGCGGCGCATTGCCCGCCATCACCAAGTGCGCGCCGCTGTCGCGCATCCGGTTGTATAAATGGAACAGCGCGGTTTCCCACGGCGCTAATCCGGCGACGGTCTGCACGTCGTCGATGCACACCGCGTCCAATTGTTCCAGACCTTCCAGCAGCTCGGGCGCAACATGCCGCGCATCCGCCAGCGGCAAGTAAGCGGAACGCGCGCCGCGCGCCGCGGCGGCGTGACAAACGGCGTGCAGTAGATGCGTCTTACCGGCGCCCGGCGCGCCCCACAAATAGATCACGCGCTCCGGACCCTCCACGAGATGTTGCAAGACGTGCAGCGCTTCCCGATTGGGACCGGGCACGTAATTATCGAACGTCGCGCCATCGCGCAGACTGACGTTTAGGGAGAGTTGCCGCAGCCTGTGCGCCGCCGCGTCGCTCATGACGGCGGCGCGCCGTACAAGCGGCTCTGCATGTAACGCTCATGCGCGTAACCCAGCAGCACGCGCACCACCGCGGCGACCGGCAGCGCCAGCAGGATGCCGACGAATCCGAACAACTGTCCGCCGGCAAGCACCGCGAAAATCACCGCCACCGGATGCAGGCCGATGCGCCCGCCGATCAACAGCGGCGTGAGCACAAACCCCTCGATGAGCTGGCCGATGGTGAATACGATGAGCACGTAGATCAGCGGAAAAAATTCCTGAAACTGCACGAAGGCGGCGATCATCGCCGCCAGAACGCCCACGATAAATCCCAGATACGGCACGAAGCTGAACAGCCCGGCCACCATGCCGATCAGCAACGCCAAATCGAGCCCGACGATCCACAGACCCACGGCGTAAACGGTGCCCAGCCCTACCATCACCAATAATTGGCCGCGCAAAAAACCGCTCAATACTTCGTTACTCTGACTGGCCAGGCGCACCACCGTCGGCTCGGAGTGCACCGGCAGCAACGCGCGGATGCGCGCCATCAAAATATCCCAGTCGCGCAGCAAATAAAACGTCACCACCGGAATGAGCATCAAGTTAATAATCCAGCCGAGCAACGTCATGCCGGACTGCGATACCGAGCGCAGCACGCCGGCCATGAAACCGCCGGCCTTTTGCCAATTTTCCGCGACATAGCCTTGCAACGCGCCCAAGTCCAGCGCCATCTGCTCCAACCCCAAGCGCTGCTGCACACTCGGTAGCACCTTATTTTGCAACCAATCGAGATAGCCGGGAAATTTTGCGATGAACACCCTGATCTGCTGCTCCAGCAACGGCACGAACAGCAGCAGCAGCAACAGCAAAAACAACATCAGAGCGGTGAATACGATGGTCGCCGCCAGCGTGCGCGATAAACCATGCGCCTCCAAACGATCGGCCAGCGGATCGGTCATGTAGGCCAGAAAAGCGGCGATGAAAAACGGCGTCAGCACCGGCGCCAGAAAATAAAACAGCAGCCCGATAGCGATCACCAACCATAACATCAGCCACTTCGTATCCATTTAAGTTTTCGACCTGTCGCGCAGCGCCCGCCGTCCCCATGTCCATACATAACCCAAGCCGCTTAACACGGTGGTAATCAACACAGTATACATCAGCGCACCGGCCACCGAACCGGCGAGCGGCAGCACACCCTGCGCAAGCAGCACGACGATAATGAGCAGAATCTGCGCCACGGTATTGATTTTGCTCAACCAGCTGGGGCTCGCCTCGAAGCGGCGAATTTTGAAGTGATAAGCCAGCGCTCCGCCGACGATCACGGCGTCGCGCGCCACCACGATGCCGACCAGCCACACCGGCAACTGGCCGAGCCAGCCGAGCGCCAGGTAGGCGCACACCAACAGCAACTTATCGGCCAGCGGATCGAGTATGGAACCCAAGCGGGTGCGCCAGTTGTAGCGCTTGGCCAAATAACCGTCCAGAGCGTCGCTCACGCCGGCCACGGCGAACAGCGCCAGCGCCGCGCCGTAGCGCTCCTCCAGTAGCAGCCACAGAAACGGCGGCACCAAGGCCGCGCGCAGCAGACTGATTATATTAGGAATGTCGGCCCGACGCACGGCGCGCACCTATAAACCCTGCAAGGTTATTTTTATCATACCCGCACGCTATGCGAGGTTACCCGTCAAGTCAAGGGTGCGGTTCTCGGTGCGCCGGCCATCCCGCAACAGCCACGCCAATTTGCAGTCCCCATGCCGGCTCGATATCATAAGCGGTTACTGCCGTTGGAGCCCACGTGACCCGCAAAGAACACTCCCCTGCCGATTCTCCCACCCCGCTCAGCTACCGCGACGCCGGGGTTAACATCGACGCCGGAAATAGCCTAGTCGAACACATTAAACCCATCGCCGCGCGCACCGCGCGTTCCGGCGTGCTGGCCGGACTGGGCGGTTTCGGGGCGTTGTTCGAACTGCCCGTGGAGCGCTACCGGCAGCCGGTGCTGGTGTCCGGCACGGACGGCGTGGGCACTAAGCTCAAACTCGCCATCGAACTCGGCAAACACGACACCATCGGCATCGACCTGGTGGCGATGTGCGTGAACGATATTATCGTGCAGGGCGCCGAACCGCTGTTTTTTCTGGACTACTACGCCACCGCGCGGCTCGACGTGAACGTGGCCGCCGCGGTGATACGCGGCATCGGGCAAGGCTGCGAAACGGCCGGCGCCGCGCTGGTGGGCGGCGAAACCGCCGAGATGCCCGGCATGTACCACGGCGCGGATTACGATCTCGCGGGTTTTTGCGTGGGCATCGTGGAGAAGGACAAGATCATCGATGGCGCCAAGGTCAAATCCGGCGACTGCCTCATCGGCATCGCCTCTTCCGGCCCGCACTCGAACGGCTACTCGCTGATCCGCAAAATCATCGAAGTATCCGGCGCCGATCTTGCGCAGGACTTCCACGGCGTCACGCTGGGCGCAACGCTGCTCGCGCCGACGCGCATCTATGTGAAGCCGCTGCTCAAGCTGTTCGAACAAGTGGAAGTGCGCGCGCTGGCGCACATCACCGGCGGCGGACTGCTGGAAAACATTCCGCGTGTCTTGCCGGACGGTCTGCGCGCCGCCATCTACGGCAACGCTTGGCCGCGCCCGCCGATTTTTGACTGGCTGCAGGAACGCGGCAATGTGGCGGATGAGGAAATGTACCGCACCTTCAATTGCGGCATCGGCATGGTGCTGTGCGTGGCAGCGAGCGCCATGGACAATACGCTGATGATGCTGCGCAACCTCGGCGAACAGGCGTGGTACATCGGCCACGTCGAAAAAATGAGTGAAGCGCACGGCGCGCGCGTGATCGTTAAAAAACCGTGACCTCCGCCGTACGCCCTGTGCCCACCGTGGTGTTGATCTCCGGGCGCGGCACTAATCTGCATGCCATTATCGAGGCTGTTCGTGCGCAGCGCCTGCCGCTCGACATCCGCGCCGTCATCAGCAACCGCGCGGACGCGCCGGGGCTGGCGTACGCGCGCGACGCCGGCATTACCACGCGCGTGCTGGAGCACGGCGCTTTTCCCGACCGCCGCGCATTCGACGCCGCGCTGCAAAAATTGATTGATAGCTTCTCTCCCGAATTAATAGCGCTGGCCGGCTTCATGCGCATCTTGAGTCCGGAGTTCGTGGAGCACTATCAGGGTAGAATGCTCAACATCCACCCCTCCCTGCTGCCAGCCTTCCCGGGGCTCGACACCCATCAACGCGCGCTGAGCGCGGGTGCGCGGGAGCACGGCGCCAGCGTGCATTTCGTCACCGCGGACGTGGACGGCGGCCCGGTAATCCTGCAAGCGCGCGTGCCGGTGCTGGCGCACGATACGCCGCAGAGTTTGGCCGCACGCGTGCTGGAACAAGAGCACGTTATCTATCCCCGATCATTGCGCTGGTTCGCGGAAGGACGCTTACGCCTGGATAGCAAGGACGGCAAAGCGCGCGCCCTGCTCGACGGGCGACCCATCGATCCTTCCGGAGCCTACGACGCGGCGCGGGAAAATGTTGTAAAGTAATTCCGTGTAATCGGAGAAAACCATGCACCGCTTGATTGCCGGCGTAGCATTATTATTCATTACCTATACAGCCTGCGCGGCGCCGCAGCCCTTCAGCGCGCGCTATGTCATGAGCAAGGGCAACATCACGCTGGGCGAGGTGCACCGCTCACTCGCGCCGGATGAAGACGGTAAATTCGTGTTCGCCTCCACCATGCAGCCGGGCGGATTGCTGGCGGCGTTTGTGAAGGATCAGATCGCCGAGCGCAGCGTGTGGACCTATCAAAACAACCAAATCAAACCGCTGCAATACAGCTACGAAAAAACCGGCGGCAAGAAAGAGCGTCGCATCAGTGTGACGTTCGACGACAAGCACGGCGTCGCCAAGATCACCAGCGCGGGCGAAACCTCGAACATCGCCATCGAGCCGCGCACCTACGACCAACTGCTCTACCAGCTCGCCATGATGTACGATTTACAGCAGGGTAAGCGCGAACTGACCTACCCGATGGTGGACACGCACAAATTCAAAACCTACCATTTCAAGGTGGACGGCGAGGAAAACGTGGACACGCCCTTGGGGGAGATCAAAACATTGAAGGTGCAGCGCATTATGGCGCCTGATCAAAAAATCACCACGCTGTGGTGCGCGCCGAGCTTATCTTATTTACCGGTACGCATCGAAGAGCGCGGCAAGGACGGCGATGAATTTACTATTTTGATTCGCTCGGTGGAAGGGTTGCCGAACTGATTAAAAGAACCCAACGCAAAGACGCCAAAAAAGCGGTTCCAAGTAACAAGTGACAAGTTCCAAGAAAAGGTATAGAAATTAATTTTTATCTTGTTACTTGCAACTTGTTACTTTTTTATTTACGTCTTTGCGTTAGATTTTTTGAATTTTAAAAAAACCTTCAATTAAACGGATGCCGCAGCACGATGGTCTGCGCGCGTTCCGGGCCGGTGGAGACGATGTCGATCGGTGTTTCGGCGATTTCCTCGATGCGTTTGAGATAGGCGCGCGCGTTGTGCGGCAGCGCCGCGTAATCGGTGATGCCAAGCGTGGATTCCTGCCAACCCGGCATCTCGATGTAAATCGGTTCGCAATCGGCGTACGCCTCGGCGCCTACCGGCGGGGTAATGCGCTCCGCGCCCGCGCAGCGGTAACCCACGCACAGACGGATGGTATCCAGACCATCGAGCACGTCGAGCTTGGTGATGCACAACCCCGACACGCTGTTGATCTGATTGGCGCGGCGCAGCGCCACCGCGTCGAACCAGCCACAGCGGCGCGCGCGCCCGGTGGTGGAGCCGAATTCGTGGCCGCGCCGCGACAGGTGCTCGCCCATCTCGTCGAATAGTTCCGTGGGAAACGGACCGGAACCGACGCGCGTCGTGTACGCCTTGGTGATGCCCAGAATATAGTCGAAGCGCGCCGGCCCGACGCCGCTGCCGGTGGCGGCGCCGCCCGCGGTGGTGTTGGACGATGTGACGTATGGATACGTGCCATGATCGACGTCGAGCAGAGCGCCCTGCGCGCCTTCGAACAATACGCCCTCGCCGCGCCGCGCGGCCTGGTGCAGCAGTTCCGGCACGTCGGCAACCAGCGGCTTCAACAAATCCTGGAACGACAAGGCTTGATCGAGCACGCGCCGGAAGTCGACCGGCTCGGCCTTGTAGTAATGCTGTAGAACAAAATTGTGATAGTCGAGCACCTCGCCGAGCTTCGCGGCGAAACGCTCGCGGTGGAACAAGTCGCCGAGACGCAGCGCGCGGCGCGCGATCTTATCCTCGTAGGCGGGTCCGATGCCGCGCCCGGTGGTGCCGATGGCCGCCTTGCCGCGCGCCTTTTCACGCGCCTGATCGAGCGCCACGTGGCACGGCAGAATCAGCGGGCAAGCTTCACTGATACGCAAGCGCTCGCGCGCCGGCACGCCGCGCGCCTCCAGCATGTTAATTTCCTCGAACAGCGCCTGCGGTGAAAGCACCACGCCGTTACCGATCAGGCAGGACACGCCCGCGCGCAAAATACCCGATGGAATAAGATGCAGCACGGTCTTCTCGCCGTCGATGACCAGCGTGTGGCCGGCGTTGTGCCCGCCTTGAAAACGCACTACGGTGGTGGCATGGTCGGTGAGCAGATCAACGATTTTACCCTTGCCCTCATCGCCCCATTGCGTGCCGATGACGATAACATTTTTAGAACCCACTTACTTTTCCTCTGTTTTGATTACCGTCCACACGCCTTTTTGTTTTTTCACCACTCTGTCGCAGCCTACCTCTCGCGCGCCGCCGGTTTGTCCCGGCAGCGCGTAGACGACGCGCTCGCCTTGCGCGCGCAGCGTCCGAACCAATGCCTGCAGCGCGGAGTCATTTTCACACGGCGCAAAAATAGCGCCGGGCCGCTCAGGCAGAGGCTGCGTGCTCAGCGCCAGCAGGGTTTTAATGTCAGCACCGAAACCGGTGGCCGGGCGCGCGCGTCCGAACACGCGTCCGATGTCGTCGTAGCGACCGCCTTGCGCGATGGCCTGACCATGGCCCGGCACGAAGGCGGCGAACACCACGCCGGTGTAATAGTGATAGCCGCGCAACTCGGCGAGATCGAAATAGAGAGTCTGCTGCGGCGCTTGGCGACGCACCGCGTCGGCGATGCTGCGCAGATTGTCCAATGCGCCGCGCACCGCGTCACCGGCGCCGCGCAGAGCGACTTCCGCGTCGCTCAACACTTCGTCACCGCCGTTGAGTTCCACAAGACTCACGATGCGGCGGCGTTGCACCGCATCGAGCGACCAGCCCGTCAGAAACTCTTCGATCTCGGCCTTGGCCTTGCGTTGCAAAGCGTCGAACAGCACGGCCTCTTGCTCGGCGTTCAGCCCGGCGGCGCGCGCCAGGCCGCGGAAGATACCCACGTGACCGAGATCGACGTGCACCGCGCCTATGCCGGCGAGCTTCAGCATCTCCAGCATCAGGCACAGTATTTCGGCTTCGCTCTCGACTCCGGAGTGGCCGTACAATTCGGCGCCCACTTGCAGCGGATTGCGCGAGCGCGAAAAACCGTCCGGGCGCGTGTGCAGCACCGTATCCAAATAGCACAGGCGCGTCGGCGCGTCGCGCTTGAGCAGGTGCGCGTCGATGCGCGCCACCTGCGGCGTCATGTCGGCGCGTACGCCCATCAGGCGTCCGGTCAATTGATCGGTGATCTTGAAAGTTTGTAGATCGAGATCGTTGCCGGTGCCGGTGAGCAGCGACTCCAGATATTCCACCAGCGGCGGAATCACCAGCTCGTAACCCCAACCGCCGAACAGGTCGAGCAGCTCGCGGCGCAGCCGCTCCAAGCGCGCGGCCGCGGACGGCAGCACGTCTTCGATGCCTTCCGGCAACAGCCAGCGGTCTTTATCGAGCATGGGTTATGACTCGAAAAAAAACATCTCACGCAAAGGCGCAAAGACGCAAAATAATATAAAAAATATTGGCTTAATCATGGCGAGATATTTCACGGCTTTTAAGTTTTAAATCTTTACGAACTTGGCGTCTTTGCGTGAGAATTCTTACGTTTTTGTGTGAGGTTATTGGTTTAATTCACCCAATACAGCAACGCCACGCCGAGCGTCATGCTGACCAATCCGCCGATGCGCAGGGTGCGGTCATCCATTTGCGCAATGGACAACAACGACTTGCGCAGCGCCGCCGGGTTCAAAAAAGGTAATATGCCTTCGATAATCAGCAGCAGCGCGATAGCGATCAGCAGCGTCGTCCCCATGCAAATTATTACGGCTGCCTGGCGACGCCCGCCGCGCCGCCGGCGGCCTTCGGCCCTTTAAAATACTTGAAGAATTCGGAACTGGGCTCCAACACCAGCATGCCGCCCTTGCCGCCGCCGAATGTGTTCTTATAAGCGTTCAGGCTGCGGTACAGGGCGTAGAATTCCTGATCGCTGCCGTACGCGCCGGCGTAGACATTCGACGCTTCGGCGTCACCCTCGCCGCGGATACGCTCGGCGTCGCGGTATGCTTCCGACAAAATCACCACGCGCTGGCGGTCGGCGTCGGCGCGAATGCGCTCCGCCGCCTCGGCGCCGCGCGCGCGTGTTTCCTTGGCGACGCGGGCGCGTTCCGCCTGCATGCGCTGGAAAACCGAGGCGCTCACTTCCTTCGGCAAATCCACGCGCCGGATGCGCACGTCCACCACTTCGATGCCGAACTGCTGCGCCTGTTGATTGGCGGCCACGGTGAGCAGGCTCATGATCACCGGACGGTCGCCGGACACCACTTCTTGAATGGTGCGCTTGCCGAATTCGCCGCGCAGGCCGGCCTTGACGATCTGGTACAAACGCAACCCGGCGCGCGACTCGTCGCCGCTCATCGCCGTGTAATAGCGCGCCACGTCGGCAATGCGCCACTTTACGAACGAATCGACGTAGACGTTTTTCTTTTCCTTGGTGAGATAGCGCTCCGGCTCGGCCTCCAGCGTTTGAATGCGCGCGTCGAATTTGCGCACGTTGGTGATGAACGGCACCTTGACATGCAGGCCGGGCTTGAAATCGCTGCGCACCACTTCACCGAGACGGAATAGAATCGCGCGCTCGCTCTGGCCCACGCTGAACAGCGAAAACGAAGCGATGATCGCCAGCGCGATCAGCGCGATGATGACGGCGGTGGTCTTCTGGCTCATCAGCGTTCTCCTCGGCTGCGTCCACGATCACGCAGCGTGTCTTGCTTCGGCTCCGCCGCGACTTGCTCCGCACTGGCGGCGGGCGCCTCGGGCGCAGGCTCCGGCGCGCGCTGCGCCGGCTGCGCGAGGCGGTCCAAGGGCAGGTAGAGCAAATTATTGCCGCTCTTGATATCCACCATGATCTTGTCGGTATTGGAAAGCACCGCCTCCATGGCCTCCAGATACAAACGCTCGCGCGTCACGTCGGGGGCGTTGCGATATTGCTCCAAAACTTGCGTAAAGCGGCTTGCTTCACCTTGCGCCTGCGCAACGACCTGCGCCTTGTATGCATTCGCCTCGGCCAAGCGCCGCGCCGCCTCGCCGCGCGCCGCGGGGATGACGCCGTTGGCGTAGGTCTCGGCCTCGTTTATCAAGCGCTGCTCGTCGGCGATGGCGCGCACCGCGTCCTGGAAGGCGTCCTGCACCTCTTCGGGCGGCTGCGCGTTTTGCATGTTCACTTTCGTCACCTGCAATCCGGAACGGTAACGATCCAGAATTTTTTGGATCATTTCACGCGACGTATCCTCCACCTGGCCGCGCCCCTCGGTGAGCACGAAGTCCATGGAACTCTTGCCGATGATCTCGCGCACCGCGCTCTCGGTGGCTTGTAGCAGCGTGAAATCGGGCTCACGCACGTTGAACAAATAATCGCGCGCGTCCTTGACGTGATACTGCACGGCGAAACGCACGTCGACGATATTTTCGTCTTGCGTAAGCATCAGCGCCTCGCGCGGCACCGCCTCCACGGTTTGCTTCAAACCGTCGGAGCGGAAACCGATTTCCACGTTGCGAATCTGATCGACGTTGACGATGTTCACCTTCTCGATGGGATACGGGATATGCCAATGCGGGCCGGGCAGCGTGGTGGCCGCGTAGGCGCCGAAACGCTGCACCACGCCGCGCTCCGCCGGATCGACGATATAAATGCCCGACAACAGCCACACGATCACCACGATGGCGGCGAGCAGGCCGAAACCCGGGCGTAGCGGCTTGGCGTCCGGACCCTCCGGGCGCTTGCCGCCGAATAGACCGCGCAGACGCTGCTGCAACTTGCGCAGCAACTCGTCCAGGTCGGGAGGGCCTTGCTCAGTGCTCTTGCGGCCACCCCAGGGGTCTTTGTCCCTGGCGCCGCCCGGTTCATTCCAAGCCATCAGTTACTCCGTTGCGTAAGTTAGAGATAGACACACAATAGTAATACACTGTAACGCAAAATTACTAAGAACTTCATTAAGTAAGCCTCACGAAATGCTACGTTCCCGCCCCCTTCAAGGGGTGAAGCAACGAAGTTGCGGAACGCCGGGCCACGATGGCCAGGCTGGACTTTGCGCGGCGCATGGATAGCATAGCGCAAAGGGGACAGAGTGGGGGTGAGTGAAAATGGTAATATAAAAAGAACATAAATAAAGATGGGCTTTATTTATGTTATTTTTAATATCTTTAATTCACGCCGTCCCGCATTGCGGCTCACTTGCCGCGGGATAAACAAGCGGGGACGGTTTTTCATTTACCTCAGCGTCCTGCTTTACGCCCTCTGTCATGTGTTCACGTAACGCCTGGCGCAGCAAATCGATTCCCGCGCCGGTGACCGCGGATAGCCACACGCGCCGCGCGCGGCCCTGCTCGTCGCGCTCCATGTGCGGCGGTCGCTCCCGGCATCCTGCGCCCTCCAGGGACGGGGCAGTGCCGCGTGAAGGCAGGAGCCTGGAGCGGCCCTCCCGCGACACTGGCACGTCCATGTGCGGCGGTCGCTCCCGGCATCCTGCCTCCCGCGACACTGGCACGTCCATGTGTGGCGCGGTGTCCGGCAAAAGATCAATTTTATTGTAAATCTCGATTTGCGGCACGTCCTGCGCGCCGATTTCGCGTAATACTTGATTGACTTGCTCGCAGTGCGCATGGCGGTTGGCGTCGTGCGCGTCGATGACGTGCAACAGCAGGTCGGCCTCGCGCGTTTCTTCCAGCGTGGAACGGAACGACGCCACCAAGTCATGCGGCAAATGGCGGATGAACCCCACGGTGTCGGCCACGGTCAGCGACGCGCCGGGACCCAGCTCGACGCGGCGCACGGTGGGATCGAGCGTGGCGAATAATTGATTGGCAGCGTACACCGATGCGCCGGTGAGGCGGTTGAACAGCGTCGATTTCCCGGTGTTGGTGTAGCCCACCAGCGAGACACTGAACAACTCGGCCTTGCGCCGCGCGCGGCGGCCTTGGCGACGCTGCGTGCGCACCTTTTCCAGGCGCTTGTTGATTTGCTTGATGCGCGCGCCGATCAAACGTCGGTCGGTTTCCAATTGCGTTTCACCCGGTCCGCGCAGGCCGATACCACCCTTTTGCCGTTCCAAGTGCGTCCAGCCGCGCACCAAGCGCGTGGCAACGTGCTGCAACTGCGCCAACTCCACTTGCAGCTTACCCTCGTAGGTGCTGGCGCGCTGCGCGAAGATGTCGAGTATCAACCCGGTGCGGTCCAGCACGCGGCATTGCAACAGGCGCTCGAGGTTGCGCTCTTGGGCCGGCGTAAGGGGATGGTTGAACAGCACCAGTTCCGCCCGCTCGCGCGCCACCACGGCGCGGATTTCCTCCGCCTTGCCGCTGCCTGCGAAATACTTGGGATCGGGCGCTTTGCGCGTGCCGGTGACGGTCGCCGTTACCGTGGCGCCGGCGGAACGGGCGAGTTCGTGCAACTCGGCCAGTTCCTCACGCTCACCTTCCTTGGGGAAGTACAGGTGTACCAGAACCGCGCGCTCGCCGCTGCGGGGGCGTTCGAACAATTACCCCTCTCCGCCGTAGGTGGAAAAGAGATTAAGTGTTTCCAGGCTCAGTGGACGTTTCATCCTGGCTGGGAAGTTTTATGTTGCGCGCCGGCACCACCGTCGAGATGGCGTGTTTGTACACCATCTGGCTCACGGTGTTTTTCAGCAGCACTACAAATTGATCGAATGACTCAATCTGACCTTGCAATTTGATTCCGTTTACCAAATAAATCGAAACCGGGATTCCTTCCCTACGCAATGTATTCAAAAAAGGGTCTTGAAGTGTTTTCCCTTTGGTCATTTCCGTTCTCCTTTTTGTCGTTATCATTTAGGCGCACCGTCTGGGTAAGAACTCTCACCGTTATTCAGGCGCTGACAGCGCATCGGTACAAAAACGCAACACTGACTCGAAAAGGTCTTTACCCGGCGCAGCGAACCAGACGGCGTCTTGCTCGGCGCGCAGCCAGGTAAACTGACGTTTGGCGAATTGGCGTGTGGCTATAATAGCGCTTTTTGCCATCTCCTCGCAATTGATTTTACCCTCCAGGCAGCGCCACACCTGGCGATAACCCACGGCGCGCAAAGCGGGTTTTTGCAGGTCCAGATCGCCGCGCCGGCGCAGCGCCTCGACCTCCTCCACCAGGCCCTGGCGCAGCATGGCCTGGAAACGCGCGGCGATGCGTTCGTGCAGCACTACGCGCTCGGCGGGCGCCAGCACCAGCTTAAGCAGTATGTACGGCAAGGATTGGGCAGTCGCACGGCGGTAAAGTTCCGTCGCCGGGCTGCCGCTCAGCTCCCAAATTTCCAAGGCGCGCTGAATACGCTGGGCGTCGTGGGGGTGAATGCGCCGCGCGGCCGCCGGATCGACGCGCGCCAAGCGTGCATGCAGGGCCGCCCAGCCCTGCGCGCGCGCCTCCTCGGTCAGCCGAGCGCGCAAAACGGGGTCGGCGGACGGCAGGTCGGTGAGTCCCGCTTGCAAAGCGCGAAAATACAGCATGGTGCCGCCCACCAGGAGGGGTATTTTCCCACGCGCGTGAATGTCCGCCATGAGGCGCAGCGCGTCGTCGCGAAACTGCGCCGCGGAGTACGGCTCGGCGGGGTCGCGGATGTCGATCAAGTGGTGCGGAACGCGCTCGCGCAGCGCGCGCGGCGGCTTGGCGGTGCCGATGTCCATGCCGCGATACACCATGGCCGAGTCCACGCTGATAATCTCGCACGGAAATTGCTCGGCCAACTGTACGGCCAGATCGCTCTTGCCGGCGGCGGTGGGGCCCATTAGGAAAATGGCGGAAGGCATAAAGTGGGTGAGGAGTGAGGAGTAAGGCGTGAGGGGTAATGAGATTTTTACTCCTCACCATTACTACCGTCCCCGCATAAACAGCTTATCCAAATCGCTCATACTAAACTGCACCCACGTGGGCCGGCCGTGGTTGCATTGGCCGCTACGGGAGGTGGCTTCCATGTCACGCAGCAGGGCGTTCATTTCCGGCACGCTGAGGCGGCGGTTGGCGCGCACCGCGCTGCGGCAGGCGAGTGCGCCCAGCAGCTCGTTCATGCGCTCGCGGATGCGCGCGCTCATGCCGTGCGCGAGCAGATCGGACAGCACGTCGCGCACCAGCGCGGCGGCGTCGAGGTCGCCGAGCAGGGCCGGCACGCGGCGCACCGCCAGCGTCTCCGGCCCCAGGCGGCTGAGCTCGAAGCCGAGCTCCGCGAACAGCGCCTGATGCTCCTCCGCGAGACCGGCCTCGCGCGCGCTCACCGCCATCGTTACCGGCACCAACAACGGCTGCGCCGCCAGCCCCTGCCCCGCCAAGTCGGCCTTGAGACGCTCGTAGGTGATGCGCTCGTGCGCGGCGTGCATGTCCACCAACACCAGGCCCTGCGCGTTTTGCGCCAAAATATAGACGCCGTGCAGTTGCGCCAAGGCGTACCCCAGAGGCGCGTCGTCACTCGGCGCTTGCACTGCTGCGTCCGGTTCCGGGCGCGGGTGTAACGTAGCGTAGGCTGCTATTTGTTCGCGCACTTGCGATGCGAGCGGTGGGGGGGCGGAAACAGCCAAAGGCATGGATTGCTGCACGAATCCTGTAACCGGAACACCGGTCGTCACGGTTTCAACCTCGCGCGGCGCGACGCCCGGTCCCGCGCCGGCCAAGGCGGTATGCAGGCTGCGAAAAATAAAGTCATGCGCCAAGCGCCCTTCGCGGAAACGCACCTCGTGCTTGGCGGGGTGCGCGTTGACGTCGACTTGTTCCGGCGGCAGCTCCAGGTACAACACGAATGCCGGCTGGCGCCCGTGGTAGAGCACGTCCTGATAGGCTTGGCGCACGGCGTGACTGACCAGCTTGTCGCGCACCATGCGCCCATTGACGTAAAAAAATTGCAGATCGGTCTGGCTGCGCGAAAATGTCGGCAGCCCCACCCAGCCCCACAGACGCAGGCCGGTGGCCTCGAAATCGACGTGCAGCGCCTGTTCGATAAAGGCCGTGCCGCACACCGCGGCGACGCGTTGCGCGCGCTCGGCGTCATCCGGCGCGGGGCGCAGGCTGTGCACCACGCGCTGGTTGTGGCGGAGCAGAAAGCCGGTGTCGAAGCGGCTCAGCGCGATGCGCTTCACTACGTCTTCCAGGTGGCCGAATTCGGTTTTTTCCGAGCGCAGGAACTTGCGCCGCGCCGGAGTATTGAAAAACAGATCGCGCACTTCCACGGTGGTGCCGGGCGGGTGCGCGGCGGGTTCGGGCGCGCCGTAGATTTCCCCGCCGTCGCCGCTCATGCGCCAACCGCTGCGCGCGTCCGCCGTGCGCGAACACAGCGTGAGGCGCGCCACCGAACTGATGCTGGGCAGCGCCTCGCCGCGAAAGCCGAGCGTCGCCACGCGCTCCAAGTCCTCGAGCGAGGCGATCTTGCTGGTGGCGTGGCGGCTCAAGGCCAGCGCCAGGTCGTCCCGGTGAATGCCGCCGCCGTCGTCACGCACGCGCAGCAGGCGCACGCCGCCCTGCTCGGCGTCGATTTCAATGTGCCGCGCGCCCGCGTCGAGGCTGTTCTCGATCAACTCCTTGACCACCGACGCGGGGCGCTCCACCACCTCGCCCGCGGCGATTTGATTGACGAGTTGCGGAGGGAGCCGCTGGATACGCATAAGCGAGTGACAAATTGCAAGTAATAAGAAAGAACGATTTTAGGCGTTTTTCTTGAAACTTGTAACGTAGCTGTAGGGGCAGGCAAACGGTTTTTATTTGTCCACGCGCGCAATTCCAATTGAAACGGGTGGGCAACATATTGAGGTACCCTGACTTTTTTGAACATTCCTGTTTGGCAAACTTAACCAATGGGAGAACCCATGAAGAAACTGAATACCTACACGCCGGAGCTTCGGGAAGAGGCTGTAAAGCTGGTCTTGGCCCAGGGTCTTATGCCGCAGAAGCAGCGCTGCGGCTCGTTCTACCGAAAGATACCCAGCCGAACTGGGTGAGTGCTGCCGGCAATATCTCCAAGGCAGCGCGGCGGCCGTACTGTTCCCGAACCGGAGGCCGAGGTCGCCACGCTCCGTAAAGAGCTCGCGGAGGCCCGCATGGAGCGAGATAGCGTAAAAAAGCGTCGGCGATCACATCCTTGATGATGATTTCCTTGCCGGATTTTGGATTGTTCATGCGCTGCCACGGGCCCTGGGCGATTTCCACTGCGCCGAATTCGCGTTTCGCCAGTTCATAACCCCGGTTCCTGAACCCGCCCTCAGTGAATTTCATGATGTTGCCCTTGTCACTAGAGTGACCGAGTCATGGTTATTGTCTATGGTGTAGCGTATCGCCTTGCGCACCAGGCGCCCCCTACCCTCGCGCGACACGGGCTTGATGCCGATGCTGGAGCTTTCGGGGAAACGTATCTTTTTTACGCCCATCTCGCGCGCAGGAAATCAATCACCTTTTTTACTTCCGGCGTGCCCGCCGCCCACTCGATGCCGGCGTAAATATCCTCGGAGTTTTCGCGGAAGATGACCATGTCGGTTTTTCCCGGATTTTTGAGCGAGCTGGGTATGCCGGTGAAATAGCGCACCGGACGCAGGCACACGTATAAATCCAGTTCCTGACGCAGCGTCACGTTGAGCGAGCGCAGCCGCCGACCGGCATGGTGAGCGGACCCTTGATCGAAACCACGTAACTACGCACCGCCTCCAGGGTCTCATCCGGCAGCCGGGGGTCATTGCCGTAGACTTTGACGGCCTTTTCACCGGCATACACTTCCATCCAGGCGATGGACTTTTTATCGCCATACGCCTTGGCCGGCGCGGCATCTACCACGCGCCGCATCACCGGCGCAATATCTACGCCTATGCCGTCGCCTTCGACGAGGGGAATGATGGGCCGGTCGGGGACGTTGAGCGAGTTGTCCTACTTGATGCGGATGGGCTGGCCGTCCTTGGGCACGACGATCTTGTTATATGGCATGTGCTCTCCGTGGTAACGAACACAAAATTTTAACATTAATTGGCATCCGATACGAAGCTTGGCCGTGCAATGTCTGGATGCGGGAGGCGGTGATGAAATTTTTTATGGACACGGGACATCTTGAAGATATACGCAAGGCCGTGGAACTGGGCATGGCCGACGGCGTCACCACCAATCCTTCATTGCTGGCCAAGGAAATCGGCGTCGGCTTTCACAAGCAGATTGCGATGATCTGCGAGATGGTGCAAGGCCCGGTGAGCGCCGAAGTGGTGGCGACGGATTATGAAGGGATGCTGAAGCAAGGCCGGGAGGAGCTGGCCGGGATCACGCCCAATGCCACCGTCAAGCTCCCGCTCACGCCCGACGGCATGCGCGCCTGCGGCGTGTTGAGCAAAGAGGACATAATGGTCAACGCCACGCTGTGCTTCTCCGCCGCGCAAGCCATCCTCGCCGCCAAGGGGGCGCGACGTTTGTGTCACCCTTTGTAGGCAGGATGGACGACGCCGGCGAGCACGGCATGGGGCGCATCAAGGAAATCGTGGACATTTACCGCAATTACGAATGGAGGACACAGGTGCTGGTTGCTTCCGTTCGGCACGTGACGCACGTGATTGAAGCCGCGCGCATCGACGCGCACGTCGTCACCATACCGTTCAAGGGCTGGAGCAGATGTACAAGCACCCGCATACAGCCATCGGTCTGGAGCAGTTTCTGGCCGACTGGAAGAAGAGCGGGCTATAAACGTGTCTTAATGACCTGAAAGAAGCTCTGTTGTGCTCCATACCGAAACTTTTATAGAATGGTCCGTATTCGTTCGACCGTCAATCTGCCGGTTATAAAAAACGAGGAGCTTGGGCCGTTTATTAAAGCATCTCTTGATGAATCATCCGCCGATACGGAATCACATCCCGTTATCTGGCCTTGGAGAAGCAATGAACGCGACACCGAACGGCTGTATGCTGCGAGCATGGCCTCATCCCTGCCTTACATGTCTTGCAGTCCTGTTCCTGGTTTGGTCTTCCCTCGCGCATGCCGACAATCCCACGCTCTCCGCTGAGGCTGCGCGCCTGATCGAGGAAGGCTCGAAGATCGAGCGCCTGTTGAGAGAGGTTGAAGAAAAAGAACGTAAAGCCACGCAATCGCTTCAGCAAGCCGAACAGGCGCTGCACCTGTCCCGGGAGGAAGAGGATACGGCAGCAGAAGCGATCGCGACGGAGGCGAAAAATGTCAGTCAACAAGCTCTGGACAAAGTCGGGGCGCAAAAGCTTGGTTATCAAAAAAGATTGCGCGAAATAGACGCCCTTCTCGGTCGCGGCGCCGACGATAGCTCGGCAGCCACTCGCGCTCTGGATATGAAGGGTGATGTGTACCTCAAGACCAAGCTCGGTTACGTCAAGATCGGACTGGATTTCAAGCTCCGCAAGGGAGAAGAAATTCGTACAGGGCCAACAGGCGAACTCGTACTGCAGCTGGATGAGAGCGGCTCCAGAATCCATTTGGGGCCAGATAGCGCATTTACCAAACTGAATAACGAGGATTCCGGTTTCGACCTATCGGTAGGCAAACTCAAGGCCGCGATTGTACGGGGGGCCGGTTCAGGGCGTTTCAGTGTCAGGACACCAACATCTGCTGTGGGTGTGCGTGGCACGGAGTTTGAAGTACTGGCCACGGCGGAGGCTACCGAAACCCGGGTTTATTCGGGGCAAGTCGAGGTTACACCGCTCAAAGGCCAGGAATCCGTGCTGGTCGGCGCCGGGCAAAAGGTGGTTGTCGACAAAAGCGGCAAAGTCATCGGGCCTCATCCTCTAAACATCAGCGTACGGGACGATGAGGCAGCTTTCATCGCCAATGCCAGGCCGTGAGCAAATCCATTCGCACATTCACCGCTTGGCTGGCTCTGAATGTCGTGGCATTGCTTTCTGTCAACGATGCAGCCGCAGCACCCTGCGAGTACTACTTCACCTGGTCCTGCTCCGGCTGCGCCAAGATCGGCGCGCGCACCACGGGCAAAGAGGGGCCGTTCCCAACTCAAAGCATATGTGAGAGCGCGGCCAGCTCCATGCGCTCTAACATGGATCAGGCCGGCGGCGGGGTCACGATCAATGGTTGTACACCCACTTATTACACCTGTGGAGACGATGCTCCCAGCCCCCCGTCTGGCTCCGGCCGGGGTCAAGGCGCGCCCGACCCGGGCTATACAACGCCTACCTATGACTACGAGGCCGAGCGCCTTGCACAGGAAGAACGTGAACGCCAGGAGCGCGCGGAGGAGGAAGACCGCAAACGGAGAGAGCAGGAGGCCCGCGAAAAGTTCGAGCAGGACAAGCAATCTGTGCTGAAGCAAATGAAAGGAACGCAGAACGGCGCACTCGAACTCAAGGGAGGGAATGCCACTATGGGTACGGCCGCCGCGAACCCGCTTAAGCTCAAGCCGGGCGACTTGGGCGTGGTCGTTTCATCACCCGGAAAAGCGTTTGCCTGCGCCGCGTGGATCGCCAACCACGCCTTCCCCGCCGCCCGCAAGGGCGATGCGCACGAAGTGCGCCATCTTTGGCAGCAGGTCGAGCGCACGCTAAAGGGCGAGACTCCGGGCATTGACTGCCCGAAGAACTTGAAGTCTGTGCCGGAAATCACGAACGCGGGTCCGTTGGGGCCGGGCGGCGATCTTTACCGTTTCTACGACAAACTGCTCAATGCCACGGCAACGCAGGCGGAAAAAATTGATGTGAGCCAGCGTACGCTCCAGGAGCTGGGATTGGGCCACCTGACCGTCAAGGATCTGCCTGCGCTGCGACAGCAACTCAAGGATGCACAGAAGCCCTCAACGCCGCCCGTGGAGAAAGACGTCAAGCAGGTAACAGCACAAAAGCCGGAAGTGAAGCAAATCGAGAAGGAAACCGCCGCGCAGCAGAAAGTGGACGACGAGAAGAAAAAGGCCGGGCAAGAGAAAAAGCGCCGCGCGTTGGAAGAAGCGAAGAAAGCGCTGGAAGAGGCCAAACGTGCCGAGAGCGGCATTGGCGATCTGGAGCGCATGAACACGCAGGTGAACGCAAAGCCGTCGCTTGCCGGTGCGATGACAAAACAGATTCCAGAATGAAGGAGCAATAATCATGCGCAGGCTAATCATGTCATTGGTTTTTCTGGCAGGTGGTGTGACCGCGGTTCTCGCCGATAGCGAGTCCGATGGCGCCGCGGCGGAGAAGGCGGGTAAATACCGCGAAGCGCTCGGTCACTACACGTCGGCGCTGCAAGCGGTAGCGGAGGGCAGTGAGCAGGACCAGCAATTGCGCGAAAAGATCATCGAGGTGGCAGCCAAGCTCAAACCGGCGCCCGTTGTGCCCGAAGAAGTGGCTCGCTTCATGGCTCGTGGCCGTGCGGCAGTGGGCGCAGCCAAGGACCAGCAAGGCTTCGAACGGGCGGCAAACGAATTCCGCCAGGCGCTGAAGCTGGCGCCATGGTTAGCCGATGCATATTACAACTTGGGAGTAGTGCTGGACAAAGCGGAGAAATATCCTGAAGCAATCCAAAACCTGAAGCTCTACCTTCACGCCCGGCGCGATGCACCTGATGCAAGACAGGTGCAGGAACTCATTTACGAGGTCGAGTACCGGCAGGAGGAATCCGGGCGTGCCGGCGTGGAGAAGAAATCAGAGGCAACGGATTTATCTGCTTTGTCGGGGGCTTGGACGGTCGAGATGGGCTGGGCCTTGCGGGATCTCGTGAGCGCCCGGGATTTCAGCGGGCCATGGATCATGGATACTGCTGCCCGCGCCCAAATTTCGACCAGCGGACGAACTATCCGAATCACGAGATGGTATGGTGAGTGGCGTTCCGAATATGAAGGGATCGTGAATGCACGCAATATTTCCGGGACGGTTACATTCGTCCGGCCACCGGTACCACCCGATGTGGCGCAGCTTGGCTACAGGGATGTCTGTAATCTCACCAAGTTCCCCTTCGAGGGAGCCATATCGGAAAATGCTGCCGCCATCGTGTTAATCGAGATAGGCGGCGCCGTGGAGGACATCGACGAAACAAATCGGCTGATCACCTGCAAGCCCGGTACATTTCACCCCACGTATCGCCTCTCACGGTGATACACATCATCCGTGCAGGCGAGTTGAAAAATGATGTGAAGGGAGATTGAAAACATGAAAGCAACGAATAGCTGCGAGGATATGGAATTACTGCTCACGAGGACTGCTATTCATTCCGGATATCCGACACAGCTTGGTTTTCACATTTCGGGTCATCACTACGATTGATGATAAAGGAGAACCCAGCGATGAAAACCCGCCCCAGCCTTGTCTGGCTCGCTGCGCCAAGTGTTTTTCTCGTCATGGCAGGGAGTCTTGCGATGGCGCAAACGGAAAACCCGCGCGCTGCGTTCGAACGCGCGATGATGGAGGTGAACCAATCTGCCAAGGACAGCGTAGCTGAGCAGCAGGCGATGGAGCGGGCTATCGCCGCCGCAAACCGGGTGTCACCCAAACCGCCCGTACCAGATGCCGTAGTCGACCATGTAGGGCGCGCCGAGGCGGCGGCACAATCGGCGAAATCACCGCGCGACTTTCTTGATGCTGCCGAGGCTTACGGCGAAGCGGCGCGTCTCGCCCCGTGGGTGGCCGAATACCACTTTAACCGCGGTATCGTGCTGGAGAAGGCCGAGCGCTACGACGCCGCGGAAGCGGCATTCCATCTTTACCTCAAGGCCGCGCCCAAGGCCCAGGATGCAACCGAAGTGCGCAAGAAAATCGCCGGTCTGCGTTATCTCAAGGAAAAGGCGGCACGGCCAGAGCAGGATCAGGGGGCTGCATCGGAAAAAGAAGGGCTGCTGCGTTCCTTGAACGGCCTTTATTACAATGACGGCGATTTCAATGAAGCCAGTACGACCAACCTTCCGGGGTATTCCACGATCAGTGCGATCATGATCGCCAATGGCAAGATTACTTGCGGGTTTTTCGCGCCGCACAACAGCAATTTCCCGCGGGAGGAGGGATTTTTCCCAGATACGGACGGAGGAAGCCTGGGGCTGGCAAATACGTCGGTTGCCCTAAACGATTATCTCATCACTTTCTGCGACGGCTCAAGATGGTGTCCGACCGGCGCGGAAACCGGCTACAAGACCTCCAAGACCGTCATCCTCGCCAAGGACGGAAAATCCTTGAAAGTGAAGGCGACTAACTGCCCCAGCAAACCTGACTACGAAGTCTACCAACGGCATTGATGGGCGAAGAAACCTTTGGAGTGCGGGCAGTAAATTGGATAGCGTGAGCCGATCACAGTTGGAGCACGAACCGGCTGATTAATGTTGGATCGACCGTGATCCGTTCTTCCAGCTCACTCGGGGTGAGATAGTCGATGCCCGCGTGCGCGCGTTTCTCGTTGTACACTTCCTCGATGAAGCTTGGCAAGTTTTCCAGAATGTCCAGGTATGTCTCGTAGTGGGCGAGATATGCTTCTTCCTGCTTCAGCGTCTTGATGAAGCTCTCGGCGAAGGCGTGTGGTGCGGGTTGCCCTTGGTAGAGTTGGAGATCGCGAACTTATGCTCGGTGAGCAGCGCGACGTAGTCGTGACACAGGTACTGCGCGCCGCGATGAGCGTTGGGGCCGATAGTAATACGTTGACGGCGAGAGTCCGATCATTTGGCACGCCCTCTGGACCGGGCCAGCAGTTGCCGCATTTCGATGTACCCATTCGATGCGTTCGTGAACGGAGAGTTCGGCTGAAGTTTTTTAAAAGCTCGACCTCCAGCACCGTCTGGGCGAGCGTCTGCTGCGTGGCGGCGAGCTCTTCTTCGAGTTCGCGGATGCGCCGGACCTGCTCGATGGAGACGCCTTCGGGCTCGGCGATCGTCTCGATGCGGGCCTCCTGTCACGGCGCTCGAGTTGCACGCGCCATTTGTAGATCTGGCCGCGCACCAGGCCCTCAGGGTGGGCGAGATTCTCGGACGAGGCGCCGTTCAGATATTCCTGGACGATACGGCGTTTGTAGTCGAGGTCGTACTGCTGTCTGT